>JBLRWQ010000061.1:0-16779 GCA_047921175.1 Nitriliruptoraceae bacterium
GCCGGCGGGGTCCGGCGCCGGGAGGCGCGCCGTGCACGAGGCGTCACGTTGCGTGCGGCGGCGCGGCCCCGGTACGCTCTGCGGGCGCGTGCCGGTGTAGCCGGACCGCCCACCTTTCGGGGGTGGTGTAATCGGTAACACGACTGGTTCTGGTCCAGTTATTGAGGGTTCGAGTCCTTCCCCCCGAGCTCCAGGTGGCCGTCAGGGCCACCATCCCGGATGCGTTAGCCTTCGCATCTGCACGCGCAGAAGCACGTCCTGCCCCCGTCGTCTAGCGGCCTAGGACGCCGCCCTCTCAAGGCGGTAACGGCGGTTCAAATCCGCTCGGGGGTACGTTTTCCACAGGATATCCACAGAGGCGCGGTTCTTCGGGACCGCGCCTCTGTGGTCTTCAGAGAGCGATGTCTCGGAGATCAACTGCCGGGCCCTCACGGAGGTGCTCCGGCGCGTAGCGCGTGAGGATGTCCAGCGCGAACACGATCTTGTCCCGCACCCGCTGCCCGTAGGGCTGCGCGGTCGACCACAGCTCCAGGTTCTCGATCCGGTTGTCCGTGCGGTCGCCGTTGACGTGGTGCACCACCTCGTCGTCCTCGAGCGGACGATGCAGGACGCGAGCCATGACCAGTCGGTGCTCAAGTGCGTTCGTCTCCCCACGGACCAGCCAGCGTTCCTCCGGAGGAACCGGCACCTTCCAGTAGCCGTGGCTGAGGGTCCCTTCGCCGGTGACGATGCGGATCGGCTCGTCGGGTCGAGCGTCGCCGGTTGCGAGCAGGCGTCGGTAGTGGGTGTTGCACAGATCCCGTGCGTAGCGCTGCCGATCGCAGTCCTCGACCGAGCAGGGACCGGCCGCCCGAAGCGGTACGTCGGCACGGACGTCCCCGGTGCTGCGCCAGCGCTGGTAGTGCGCGTGGCACCAGCCGCGGCTCTTCGCGGGGCGCTCACACGCGTCCACCGCACAGCTCGACGGGCGTTCGCCCCGGATCGGGCTCCCGCTGCGGAGCCACCGTTTGTAGTGCATCCCGCACCACCCTCGGGCGTAGGGGGGCCGGTGGCAGCCCTCGATCGTGCAGTGTGGGTCCTCCATGCTCGTTCCTCCCCGCCTGGGTCTTGCCATCCCGTCGCGGACCACGATGCCCTGATGGGTATCGAGGATGCACGAGGCCTGTGACAGGGATGCAGCGGATCCCGCGCTCGCAGGCCCGGAGATCGGTCAGCCGCAGGTGAACGGCCGAGAGCAAGCGTTCATCCGTGGTTCACCTACGACCGGGCTCGTGGCTACCCGCGCTCCGTAGCGTCCCCGCTGTCAACCACACCCCCTGCAACGACCCTTCCCGCTCCCTGCGAGCGATGTCTCCCACACAGGAGTACGACCATCATGCGCAAGCTCCCTCTCCGGGCGACCGCTGTAGCCGCAGCGATCGCCCTGTTCGCCGTGGCCTGCGGTGACGGCGACGCCGGCGACCCGACGTCCCAGCCCGACCCGGACGAAACCGCCGTCGAGGAGGAGGACGACTCCGAGCCGGCGGAGGAGTCGGACGACGAGGCGGGCGGGGATCGCCCGGCCGGTTCCCTCGACGGTGCCGGCGCGTCCTTCCCTGTCCCGATCTTCGAGGAGTGGATCTTCGAGTACACCGAGGAGGTCAACCCGGCCGCGACGATCAACTACCAGTCCATCGGCTCCGGCGGCGGGATCGAGCAGTTCCTCGGTCAGACCGTCGACTTCGGTTCCTCGGAGCGGATCCTGTCCGAGGGTGACCTCGACCTCGCGATCGATGAGCGCGGGTGCGCCGCGATCGAGATCCCGGTGGTCTTCGGCGCGGTCACGATCGCCTACGACGAGCCGGGTCTCGACGGGTTCACCCTCGACGGCAACGCGATCGCCGACATCTTCGAGCGCCGGATCACCACGTGGGACGACGCACGGCTGCAGGAGCTGAACCCCGACCTCGACCTGCCGAGCAAGGACATCCTGCCGGTCGTCCGCGCCGACAGCTCCGGGACCACCTCGGTGTTCTCGAAGTACCTCGACGCGGACACCGACACCTGGACCCTCGGTGAGGCCACGGAGATCCAGTGGCCCGCCGGCGTCATCGGTGGCGAGGGCAACGAGGGCGTGTCCGCCGGCATCGAGCAGAACGACGGCGGTATCGGCTACGTGAACCAGGCCTTCGCGCTGGAGCTCGGGCTGCAGACCGCGCTGGTCATCAACAGCGACGGCAACGCGGTGGCCCCGACGCTGGAGGCGACCTCGGCCGCCCTGGCGACGATCGACATCCCGGACGACTTCCGCTTCGACATCCTGGGTGTCGGCGGCGACGGCTACCCCATCGCCGGGACCAACTGGATCTTCGCCTGGGAGTGCGGCTACGAGCAGGCCACGGCCGATCTGCTGATCGACTTCTGGAGCTGGGCGATCGAGGAGGGCGACGAGTTCGCCTTCGAGCTCGGGTACGCCCCGGTCGACCCGGCGGTCAAGCCGGCGGTGCTCGGCGCCATCAACCGGATCAACTCCCAGGAGTGACCCGCACCTGAACGACCGTACGTCGACGGGGTGCCTCCGCAGCAGCGGGGGCACCCCCGAGCCGACAGAAGGAAGCTAGGTGGCCAGGTCCACGGCACCCGCGTCAGGCTCGAGCCTGCGCACGACCGGCAAGGCCCGGTGGGGCGATCCCATCTTCCGCACGCTCGTGCTCGGCTCCGGGCTGAGCGTCCTGCTCGTCCTGGGGCTCATGATCGGGTCGACGACCCGTGATGCGCTCCCGGTGTTCCAGTACCAGGGGTTCGTGTCGTTCTTCACGAGCGACGTCTGGATCTCCGGCTCCGAGCGCGACACCTTCACCGGTGAGTACGGCGCGCTCGCCTTCATCGTCGGCACGCTCGTCACCTCCGCCATCGCGATCACGATCGCGGTGCCGCTGGCGATCGCGGTGTCGCTGTTCATCAACCGCATCGTGCCCGCCCGGTGGCGTTCGACGATGTCCTACACGGTCGAGCTCCTGGCTGCGGTCCCGTCGGTCGTCTACGGCCTGTGGGGCCTGCTCTTCTTCGGGCCGCTCGTGCTGCTGCCGATCGCCCGCTGGATGAGTTCGGCCTTCGAGGGCACCCCGCTGGTCGGGTTCCTGTTCGAGGGTCCCGTCCCCAACGTCAACTACTTCATCGCCGGCAACGTCCTCGCCATCATGATCCTGCCGATCATCACGGCGATCGCGCGCGAGGTCATGGCCCGCACCCCGCAGGAGCAGGTCGAGGCCGCGTTCGGGCTCGGTGCGACCGAGTGGGAGGTGATGCGCAAGGTCATCCTGCGACGCTCCTTCGCCGGGATCGTCGGCGCGTCCATGCTGGGCCTCGGTCGCGCCCTCGGAGAGACCATCGCCGTCGCGATGCTGATCGGTGGACAGCAACGGTGGGGAACGAGCCTGTTCTTCCCCGGGCAGTCCATGGCCGGCCACATCGCCGTGACCTTCGGTGAGGCCGCCCCGGAGACCGTCGACGCGCTCATCGCGATCGGCGTGGGGCTGTTCGTCATCACGATCATCGTCAACGTGCTCGCCCGGGTCCTCGTCTGGCGGCTCGGTCGGGTCGCGGGAGATGCTGCGCTATGACCACACCCACCCCCGTCCTCGACCGCCCCGCGGCCACGAGCCTCCGCACCATCGACCGCCACACCAAGCGGCGACGGCAGCGCTCGACGCTCGTGCGCATCCTGCTCACCACCTCGATGGTGATCGCCGTCCTCCCGCTCGTCCTCATCCTGTTCGAGGTCACCCGTCGCGGCCTGTCCACCTTGAGCTGGGAGTTCCTGACGACCACCCAGCCACCCTCCCGGCGCGAAGGCGGCGGCTACCTCCACGGCATCATCGGCTCCACCTACATGGTCGGGATCGCGACGCTGCTGTCCGTACCGCTCGGGATCCTGGCTGCCGTCTACCTCAACGAGTACGGCACGGGCACCCTGGCGAAGGTGATCCGGTTCTTCACCGACGTCATGACCGGGGTCCCCAGCGTCTTCGTCGGCCTGTTCGTCTACGCCGCGCTCGTCCGGCAGATCGGCTTCGGCACCCTCGTCGGGGGCCTCGGGCTCGCCGTCCTGATGCTGCCCATCGTGGTGCGCTCCAGCGAGGAGATGCTCAAGCTCGTGCCCGATGACCAGCGTGCAGCGGCGATCGGGTTGGGTGCGCGCAAGTGGCAGACGGTGACCAGGGTCGTCCTCCCGACCGCCAAGCCGGGCCTGATCACCGGGTCGATGCTGGCGGTGGCGCGGGGGGCGGGGGAGACCGCCGTGCTGATCCTGACGGCACTCGGCTCCTCCCAGGTCGTCACGGCGCTCCAGGGCACCCCGCAGGCGGCGATCCCCCTGTTGATCTACCGCGGCGCCCGGCAGCCCTTCGCTCCCGGGCAGGAACGGGCCTGGGCCGGCGCGCTCGTGCTGCTGGCCTTCGTCCTGGTGCTGACGCTGGCCGCCCGCTACATCGGATCGCGTGGCCGCCTGCCGACCCGCTGATCGTCCTCCCCACCCGTTCCCGAGGATCCGTCATGACCGACACGAACCACCCTTCACCGGAGGGCAACGTGACCACACCCAGCACGCGAGCCGATATCGACGTCGACGCCTCCCAGGGACTGCTCGAGCAGCTTGCGGACAAGCCCGAGGTGACCGCGGCCATCACCGACTCCGTCTTCGATGTGGAGGGGGTGAGCGTCTCCTATGGCGGCGCCCCCGCGCTCAAGGAGGTGTCGATGCGCATCCCGAAGGGGGAGATCACCGCGCTCATCGGCCCCTCGGGCTGCGGCAAGTCCACCATGCTCCGCTGTCTGAACCGGATGAACGATCTGATCCCCTCGGCCGAGGTGACCGGTTCCATCACCTACCACGGCGAGGACATCTACGCCGACGACGTGGACCCGGCCGAGGTCCGCCGACGCATCGGCATGGTGTTCCAGAAGCCCAACCCCTTCTTCATCTCGATCTTCGAGAACGTGGCCTTCGGGCCGCGGTTGCACGGGATGACCGCCGACCTGAGCGACCGGGTCGAACACTCCCTGCGCCAGGCCGCGCTGTGGGACGAGGTGAAGGACAAGCTCCAGGAGCCGGGCCACGCGCTGTCCGGTGGGCAGCAGCAGCGGCTGTGCATCGCGCGGGCCATCGCGATGGAGCCGGACGTGATCCTGATGGACGAGCCGGCGTCCGCGCTCGACCCGATCTCCACCCTCGCGATCGAGGAGCTCATGCGTGAGCTTCGCGGCCGGTACTCGATCGTCATCGTGACCCACAACATGCAGCAGGCGGCGCGGGTGTCGGACCGCACGGCCTTCTTCACCGTGGACATGCAGCGTGGCGTGCGGGTCGGTGAGCTGGTCGAGTACGACCTGACCGAGAAGGTCTTCACCAACGCCGGCGATCCTCGTACGGAGGCCTACATCACGGGCCGCTTCGGCTGATCAGCCCGGGTGCGGTGGTCGGATCGCTTCCGGACCGCCTCACCCGTCGCGACGGGTGACCTCGAGCGCGTCGAGGTCACCCGCTGGCCCGACCTCCATCGCGTGCTCGAACCGGTCGAGCGCGGCGCAGGCGGCGAGGTCGGCGGGGGAGGCCCACGCCGGCCCGCCAGGGACGAAGTTCCGGCCCGCATCCGAGGTGGCGATCCGGGCCAGGTACGGCGCCGGATCCGGGTCCTCACCCTGCAGCCGGGCGGCGAGCAGCTCTGCAGCTGCCAGGTCCTCGTCGCCGTCGCGTCCGAGCGACGCTCCGGTGATGACGAAGGTGACGCGTCCCGGGCCGGCGGTGGCCAGCACCCGGGCGGTCGCGGCCGCGGTCACGAACGAGGCGGCCAGCACCAGCGGCGAGCCGGCGGTGCGGGCGAGCCCCTGGGTCCCGGCCGAGGTCCGGTGGATCACGGTCCGGCCGGTGAGGTCGGTGCCCTGGACCTGCACGGGGGAGTTGCCGAGGTCGAAGCCCTCGAGCTGCTCGCCCCCCTCCTCGCCGGCCAGCACCGCATCCGGCAGGTGCTCGTCGCGCAGGCGCAGCGCCTGCTCGGCATCAGCGACGGTGAGCAGCCGGCTGGCACCTTGCGCGAGCATCCACGGCTGCACGGTGAAGGCCCGCAGCACGTCGATCACCACGACCGCCTCGTCGGGCTGGGCATCGGCGAGGGGCACGAAGCGGACGTCGATCGGCATGGCACACCTGCATCGCTCGGCAACGGTCGGTGGGGTTCGGTCGGGCGGCGTCGGTCCCCTCCAGGTCGAGGGAGCCGCTCGGGCTCCATGTCTCGAGTCAGACTTGAGGGTCGAGGAAGCGGCGGAGCCGTCGATCGGCGTCGACGAGCGCGCCGATGGGGACGTGCTCGCCCCGCTGATGCGCCTGCGATGTCAGCCCCGGTCCGTAGTTGACCGCAGGCACGCCGTAGCTGGCGAAGCGGGCCACGTCCGTCCAGGCCTGCTTGCCGGCCACCTCGGCCCCGACCCGGGTCACGAAGGCGTCGACGACGGGGTCGGTGCGGTGGGGCGGAGCCGGTGGCGCCCGGTCAACCACCTCGATCTCGGCTCGAGCTCCGACCCGCTCGCGGAGCTCCGCCTCGGCCTGCTGCAGGGTGCGTGACGGCGCAAATCTAAGGTTGAGGTTGAGGGTGAAGGTCGCCGGGATGACGTTGCGCGCCCGGGCTGCTGCAGGATCCGGGTCGGGACCGAGCCCCGCGGTCCAGCCTTGCGTCGCCGACCAGACGTCGCGGTAGGCGATGCCGTCCACCTCGACGTCGCGGACATGGTCGGCGTCGAGCTCGGCGAGGAAGGCCCCCGCCATCGTCAGCGCGTTGCGGCCGTGCCAGGGGCGGGCGGAGTGTGCCTGCTGGCCCCTGAAGGTCACCCGGGCGTGGAGGCCGCCGAGGCAGCCGAGCTCGACCCGGCTGTCGGTCGGCTCCAGGACGACCGCGAGCGACGCTGTGGTCAGCTGCGGCACGGCCTGGAGCACCGTCTCCAGCTCGTTGCCCTCGGCCGGTCCCTCCTCGCCGGCGTACAGGACCAGCACCAGCCGGTAGGGGCTGCATGCGCGCAGCCCAGGGTCCTCGAAGGCGCGCATCGCGACCACGTTGCCGGCCTTCATGTCGGAGGCTCCGCGGCCCACCACGACCTCCATGCCGTCACGGACCTCGACGCGGGGCTCGCGGTCGGCGTCGGTGGGCGGGACGACATCGAGGTGGCCGACGAGCAGGACCAGCGGCCGGTCATCACCGGCTCCCTCGACGGTGCCGACGACGAGGCTGTGACCGATGCGCGTGACCGGTTCGCCGAGCGAGCGGTAGCGGCCCTCCACCGCGTCCGCGATCGGGCCCTCATCGCCGGTCACGCACACCAGCGCCAGGTGCTCGAGCAGCCGGGAGACCAGGTCGTCGCGCGCGGACGTCGCGAGGTTGTCCACCTCGGTGTCAGCCACCTCGGCTCCGATCGGTCCGGCGCGTCAGTTGTGCGCGTGCAGCTCGGTGTTGAGCCCGCCCCAGTCGGCGTGGCTGCCCTCGCGGGGGATCACCATCACGGTGCCGGACACCGAGTCGCGCCGGAAGAGCAGGTCGTCGGCCCCGGACAGCTCCCGAGCTTTGACGACCGTGCCGTCGGGCCGGGTCAGCTTCGTGCCTGCGGTGACGTACAGCCCGGCCTCGACCACGCAGCGGTCACCCAGCGAGAGCCCGATGCCGGCGTTGGCGCCGATCAGGCAGCCCTCGCCGATGCGGACCACCTCGGTCCCGCCGCCGGACAGGGTGCCCATGATCGATGCGCTGCCGCCGATATCCGAGCCGTCCCCGACGACCACCCCCGCGGAGATCCGGCCCTCGACCATCGAGCTGCCGAGCGTGCCGGCGTTGAAGTTCACGAACCCCTCGTGCATCACCGTGGTACCGGGGGAGAGGTGCGCACCGAGCCGGACCCGGTCCGCGTCCGCGATGCGGACCCCGGACGGCACGACGTAGTCGGTCATCCGGGGGAACTTGTCCACGGAGGTCACGCGCAGGCGTCGGCCGCTGCGCGCGTGCTCGAGCTGGAGCTCGTCGAAGGTCTCCGGCTCGCAGGGGCCCTCGTCGGTCCAGACCACGTTGGCGAGCAGGCCGAAGGCACCGTCGAGGTTGGCGCCGTGGGGGCGGAGCTGCCGGTTCGAGAGCAGGTGCAGGCGGAGGTAGACGTCGTGGGCGTCCACGGGCGCCGCGGCCAGGTCCTCGACGAAGGTGGCGACCGGGATGCGCTCGGTGCGGGTCGGCGCCGGACGCAGGGCCGCGTCGGAGGTGACGGCAGCGACGGCGCGGGCGACGAGGTGGTCCGCGGACAGCTCCGCGTGCCGGAGCACGTCACGGGTGAGCGTGTAGGTGGCCGTGCCGGTCCGGTGGCCCAGCGTCGCGGCCAGCGCGACGGCTTCGCCAGCATCCCCGCCCGTCACCGCGAGCGGGTACCAGGTGTCCAGGACCCGGTCCGTGCCAGCCACGCGCGTGGCCAACCCGATCCCGAGGGCGGCGAAGGTCGTCATGGGTCCACGTCCTGGTCGTTCATGGCATCGCAGCGGCCCCCGCGAGCCTATCCGGCGGTCCTGGGCGGGTCGTGGGTCATGGCGATGGGCCTAGGTTCCAGTCGCCGTTGGAAGGCCCTCGGTCCAAGGGCCCTCGGAGGTCGTGACCTCACCTGCTCCTGGGTCACACCGCGCGGGGTACGACTGCCCTAGGAGGAGCCCTCCGGCGCGACGACCATGCACCGCAACGGGTCGACGCGGTCTCGCGCCCACCGCGCTGCGATCCCCGTAGCTCCCCCGCATCGGCGTACCGCAAGGGGCCGCACCCCCAGCTCCCGGCGCGGCTCGATGGACGAGCGAGGTCACCACATGCCCAAGGTCCCGTTGCAGATCACCCGCCGCACCCTGCTCAAGTCCGGCGTCGCCGCAGGTGTCGCTGGCGCGGTCGGAACCAACGGGATGCGTGGTGCGCCCGCCTTCGCGGCGGACATCCGGGAGGACGCCTGGTACCGCCAGGGGCAGATCACGACCACCTACAGCGTCTGCGACATCTGCCCGTGGAGCTGCGGGATGATCGTCCAGAGCGTCGACGGGGTCGTCCGCAAGGTCGACGGCAACCCGAAGGACCCCAAGAGCCGCGGCATGCTGTGCGCCCGCGGGCAGGGCGCCGTGTCCTTCACGCAGGACCCGGACCGGCTGCGGTCTCCGATGGTCCGCACCGGCGAGCGCGGCGAGGGTCGCTTCCGCGAGGTCGAGTGGGACTTCGCGCTCGACCTCATCGCCCAGAAGCTCAACGAGATCAAGGAGCGCTCCGGGCCGGAGTCCGTCGCCTTCTTCGGGCACACCGCGGGCGACAAGTGGTGGATCGAGCACATCGCGCAGGCCTGGGGCAGCCCGAACGCCGGCAACCCGGCCACCTCCCTGTGCATCTCCCCGCGGGACGAGGCGTCGATCCTGATGTTCGGCTTCCCGGTCGGCGGACGGGAGCCGCTCGACTGGGACCACATGGAGGCCGTCGCCCTGATCGGCAGCCACATCGGGGAGGACGCCCGCAACACCGTCATGCAGGACTTCGCCAAGGTCCATGGCCGGGCCGGGACGGTCATCGTCGTCGACCCGCGGTTCTCCACCGTCGCGACCAAGTCCGACCACTGGCTGCCGATCAAGCCCGGCACCGACACCGCGCTGCTGCTCGCCTGGCTGCACGTGCTGATCGACGAGGACCTCTACGACGCGGCCTACGTCGACCGCTGGACCAACGGCTTCGAGCAGCTCCGCGCGCACGTCGCGGACAAGACCCCGGAGTGGGCCGCGGCGATCACCGACCTGACCGCCGACCAGATCCGCGACAGCATCCGCTCGCTGGCCGCCGCGGCACCCCGCGCCGCGATCATGCCCGGCCGCCACGTGGTGTGGTACGGCAACGACACGCAGCGCATGCGCGCGGTCTACCTGGTCAACACCCTCCTGGGCGTCTACGGCCGCGAGGGCGGGATCTTCTTCAACCGCGCGCCCTACATCGGCGACGTCCCCCACCCGCCGTACCTGGTCGCCGGGAGCGCGGGTGGCTGCGCGGCGGAGGCCCCCGAGGACACCGGGGACGAGCTGGCACCGCTCCCGCTCGGTCCCACGGGCAAGGCCCGGGCCGATGGTGCGCGGGAGACCTTCCTCGCGGGGCCGACCGCGATCCAGGAGCTCATCGAGCCCATGATCACCGGGGACCCGTACCCCATCGAGGCGCTGATCTGCTACGGGATGAACCTGTTCCACTCGGTCCCGAACCCGGAGCGGACCAAGGAGGCGCTGCGCAACCTCGAGCTGTTCGTCGCCATCGACGTGCTGCCGATGGACCACATCGCCTGGGCCGACATCGTGCTGCCGGAGGCCACCATCCTCGAGCGGTACGAGGACCTCTACACGATGTCCACCGACACCCCGTACATCGCCCTGCGCGAGCCCGCGGTGGAGCCGCCGTACGACACCAAGCCCGGCTGGTGGATCGCCAAGGAGCTGGGAGCCCGCATCGGCCTGGACGGGTTCTTCCGCTGGGACGACATCGAGGAGTACCTCGAGACCCGTCTGCGCTCGGTCGGCTCGAGCCTCGAGGACATCCGCGCCAACGGCGGCGTGCTCGTCCAGGAGGGTCGCAAGTACCTCGAGGACTACGACGGCTCCAGCCCGTTCGCGACCCCGTCCGGCAAGATCGAGCTGTGGTCGCAGACGCTCGCCAACGCCGGGCTCGACCCGCTGCCGGAGTACGAGCCGGTCGACGAACCGCCGGACGGCTACTACCGCCTGCTCTACGGCCGGCAACCGACCCACACCTTCGCTCGGACCCAGAACACGCCGGTGCTCCACGATGTGACCCCCGAGAACGAGCTGTGGCTCAACGTCGAGGAGGCGGCCGCGATCGGCGTCGCTGACGGCGCCCGGGTTCTGCTCGAGAACCAGGACGGCGCGACCAGCGGGCCGATCAGGGTCAAGGTCACCGAGCGCATCCGCCGGGATGCGGTCTTCATGGCCCACGGCTGGGGTCAGCAGAGCGAGCAGCTATCCCGCGCCGGTGGCGTGGGGGCCAGCGATGCCGCGCTCCAGACCACCTACAAGCTCGACCCCATCTGTGGCGGCGCGGGCCTGCGCGTGAACTACGTCCGCATCGCATCGGAGGCCTGAGATGAGCTCGGCGTTCCTGCTCGACCTGACCCAGTGCATCGGATGCAACGGCTGCACCGTCGCCTGCAAGACCGGCAACGAGCTGCCCGAGGGCACCAGCTACATCCGGATCGGTGAGCGCATCTCCGGGACCTTCCCCGACCTGGTCGGCGGCGTGACCAACCAGCGGTGCCTGCACTGCGCCGACGCGGCCTGCGTGAACGTCTGCCCGACCGGCGCGCTGTTCCCGGAGGACGGGCTGACCCGGCTGAACGCCTCCGCGTGCAGCGGCTGCCGGTACTGCGTGCAGGCCTGCCCGTTCAGCGTGCCCCAGATGGTGGACGGGGTCGCGACCAAGTGCGACGGCTGCCGCGACGTGGTCCGTGCCGGCGGGTCGCCCTGGTGTGTCGGCACCTGCCCGAGCAACGCGCTGCTGTTCGGTGACCGCAACGAGATCGCCGCGGAGGCGCACGCCCGCGCGTCGACCATGCGGGCCAAGTACCCGAACGCGCAGGTCTACGGCGAGAGCCAGGCCGGTGGGCTCGGCGTGTTGATGGTCCTGCCCGACGACCCTGAGGAGCTCGGGCTCCCACGCGACCCACAGATCCCGACCGTCACCGAGGCCTGGCAGGACTTCGCCCAGCCGATCGGACTCGGGGCGATGGGGGTCTCGATCCTCGGCGCCGGCCTCGCGGCGGTCATCGCACGCCGCAACCACATGAACGAGATGCGTGCACTCGAGGAGGCCGTCGCCGGCGCCGAGGGCAACGACGATGAGGTGACCCCGTGAGCGAGACCACCTTCAAGCAGCCGGTCCTCACCGACGACGGCGAGCGCATCCTGCGCTACCGGCCGGCGCAGCGCTACATCCACCTGCTCGTCGCGGTCACCTTCGTGGCGCTCTTCCTGACGGGCCTGCCGCTCATCGTCGAGCCGCTGGCGTTCCTGGCCGCAGGCGGCACCTCGCGCATCCTGCACCGCGTCGCCGCGGTCGGGTTCATGGCCGTACCGATCCTGTACCTCCTCTTCGACCGCGACGGCATGAAGGAGCTCGTCAAGGAGTCCTTCACCTACGACAAGGACGACCTGCGCTGGCTCGGCCACATGGGCCGCTACTTCCTCGGCAACGCGGCCGACATGCCGCCGCAGGGCCGGCTCAACGCGGGGCAGAAGCTCCACCACGCGGCGGTCATCATCCTCGGGGCGGGCGTGGTGTTCTCCGGGGTGTTCGCCTGGATCTCCGCCGGGACGATGTCCGACACCCTGCTGTCGTGGACCATGCTGATCCACAACGTCTCCATGCTGGGCCTGGTCCTGCTGCTGATCGGCCACATCTACTTCACCGTGGTCTACAAGGCGCTGACCTCGATGCACACCGGCTACGTGCCGACCGGCGACGCCCGCATCGAGCACGCGAAGTGGGTCGCCGAGGTCGAGGCCGCTGAGGCCGAGGCCCGCGCGGCCCAAGAGCGGCTCGAGGAGGCCCGCCGTCGGGCCGCCGAGGAGGCCGGCAGGGGCTGACCTCACCGGCCGGGGACCGAAGCCCACCCCTCCACGGAAGCGAACGACCGAACCACTGCGTGACCGCTCGAGCCGGCACCACGGCTGAGCGCCGCACCCATCCATCGTCAGGGATCGGCAGGCACGCCGGTCCACGTGCACCACAGGAGAGGACCACCCATGAGAAGGACCCGTACCCGGTCGCTGCTCGCGACCCTGCTCGCCCTGCTGCTCATCCTCGCCGCCTGCGGCGATGGTGACGACGCCCCCGAGCCTGAGGCCGAGGACGACGCCCCCCTGGCGCTCGACCTCGAGGAGGAGGACGAGGCCGAGGAGCCCGAGGAGGAGCCCGCCGAGGAGGAGCCTGCGGCCGAGTTCGACCTCGTCGCCGCGATCGACGACCACGTCTCCACCCTGCCCGATGGGTGGGGCACCGTCGGAGACGTCGAGGCGCTGAAGGAGGCGCTGCAGGTCGAGAACACCGTCCTCATCGACGTCCGCGAGGCGGGCGAGTACGAGGAGGGCCACATCGAGGGCGCGATCAACATCCCGATCCGTGAGGTGGCCTCCAGCCTGGAGCTGATCCCCACCGACCGTCCCGTCATCATCTACTGCGCCAGCGGCTGGCGGGCCGGGATGGCCTACTCGACCCTGCGTCTGATGGGCTACGACAACGTCCGCGCCTGGACGCCGGGCTGGAACGGCTGGACCGCCGCTGAGGAGCCCGTCTCCACCGATCCGGTCGAGCCGGAGGTCGTCGGTGCACCGGACGTCGAGCCCGAGCTGCTGGACGCGGTCGACGGCTTCCTGTCGACCCTGCCCGAGGGCTTCCTGACCAACTCGCTCGAGGCCGTCCAGGACCTCATGGGCCAGGACGCGGTGTTGGTCGACGTGCGTGAGCCGGCGGAGTACGAGGCGGGCTTCATCCCCGACGCGCTGTCGGTGCCGCTGCGGACCATGGTCTCCACGGACGTCGAGGTGCCGACCTCCGGGCCGGTGGTCGTCTACTGCCAGTCCGGCTACCGGGCCGCCCTCGCGCTGCCCATGTACCACCTGCTGGGCAACACCAACGCCGTCGGGTTCCCGGGCAGCTTCGGCGCCTGGGAGGCCGCGGGTGAGGTCGTCGACTCCTGAGCGACGGACCTGACGGGGGGATACCGGAGGGGCGGGGCCGTGCGGGGCCCGCCCCTCCGCTCGTCGGGCCCCGGCTGCGCTTGGCGCGCCGGGGCCCGACCTCTGGGTTCAGTCGTCGGCCCGGGAGGTCAGGACCTCGTCGATCCACTGCAGGCCGGCGATCGCGGCCGGGAACCCGGCCGTGGAGATCGCGAGCATCGCGACGTGGTGCAGTTCCTCGGCACCCATGCCGAGGTCGAGCGCCTTGCGGGCGTTGGAGCGGACCGCCCCCTCCGCCTCCCGGCCGATCGCGATACCGAGCGTGACGAGTCGCTGCTGACGCTCGTCCAGCGGCCCGGCTGCGGCCGTCGCGGCACCCAGCGCATCCGTGGCGGCGGCCACGGCAACGAACCGGTCGCGGTAGCTCGCGTAGATGTCGGGGACATGTTCGGTCATGGCGGTTCCTCCTCGTCGTCGGGATGCACCGTAGGCGAGCAGCGCGCGGCCGCCACCCCGCTACGGTGCCCTCCCGCCCCGGTGCCCTCCCGCCCCGGTGCCCGTCGCGTCAGGAGCTGCTCGGCATGTCCATCATCGCGGTCGTCGGGGACTCCGGCAGCGGCAAGACACTGCTGTGTGAGCAGGCCACCGCTGCGCTGGTCGCCGAGGGACTGCGGGTCGCCTACGTCAAGCATGCCGCGCACGGCTTCCAACCTGCCCGACCTGGCTCTGACAGCGAGCGGGTCCGTGCCGCTGGGGCGGACCCGGTGGTGGTGCTCGGGCCCGACGGGGTGCTGGAGCTGCATGCAGGGCAGGGGTCGCCCGAGGAGCTGCTCACGCAGGTCCTGACCGGACTGCGCGGCGAGGTGGTGCTGCTCGAGGGCTTCAGCGGTGGCCGGTGGCCCAAGGTGCGGGTCTCGGTGGACGGCGCCGAACCCCGCGCGGTCGCCGAGCCGGTGCTCGCGGACGTCTCCCGGCCGGCGGACGAGCCCTTCCCCGACGACGTCATCCGCACGGTCGCCAAGCTCCTCGCCGAGCAGCGCGACCGGATCGGGCCGGACCGGGCCCGCCTCCATGCTGATGGGCGCGAGGTGCCGTTGCGCGGGTTCGCCCAGAGCGTCGTCGCTGCGACGGTCCGGGGGATGACCACGACCCTGCGTGGTGTCGGCGACGTGGACGTGCTCGAGCTCAAGCTCGAGCGGCAGGACCCGGGACCGGGGTGACGCTGGCGGAGATCCCGCCAGCAGGAGGCGTTGGGCCCCCCGTCGGCCGCCACGGGCTCGCGGTACCCTCACCCGGATGGCGACGTCACCGGTTCCCGCACACGAACGCACCTCGGGCAAGACCACCGTGGGTGTCGAGGAGCGGGTGCGGCTGCTCAAGGCGATCGCCGACCCGACCCGACTGGCCGTGCTGGATAGGCTGGCCTGCTGTGGGCCGCACGGCCACTGCGACCTCGAGGACCTGCTGGACGTGCCCACCTCGCGGCTGTCCTTCCACCTCAAGGTGCTGCGCGAGGCCGGCCTGGTCCGGAGCGAGCGAGATGGCAAGCGGGTCCACTACCGGCTCGCTGACGGGGCGTTCGACCGGATCTGCCGTGCGGTGCCGGTGGCTGCCGACGGCGAGGACGGCCCGCGGGGGCACGCAGCGGCTGCCGGCGTGATCAACGCCTCGGTAGCGGCGAGGTAGCCGAGCCTGACGCAGCCGCCGGTCCGCCTCGCCGTGCGTCGACCGGAGGGCCTGCGACCTCGGGACCTTCGGCACCCGTTGGCGTGCTCCCGCGGTCGTATCTTCCAAGCATGGTTGGACGATCAACGGCGGAGGTCGCCTCGGTGACCGACCGTGCCTCCGAGGTCGATGGTGTCCTGCGGGTCGAGGTGTTCCGTGCCCTCGGTGACCCGACGCGGCTCGCCGTGCTCGACCTGCTCGCCATCCACGGCTCGCGCTGCCACTGTGAGCTCGAGGCGCAGCTCGGGGTCCCGGCGAACCGCCTGTCGTTCCACCTCAAGGTCCTGCGGGACGTCGGTCTGGTCGGCGCCGTCCGACGAGGCCGGCGGTCCCACTACCACCTCGAGCCGGGCGCCCTGGACCTCCTACAGGCGGCCCTGCCCGCACGGCAGCAGCCGTACGCGACCGCCACGACCGGCAGCGGCTGCCGGACGGGCGACCTCGAGGTGACCAGATGAGCGCTGCCGATCCCCGCCACGGCGTCCAGGCCCAACACGAGCCGGTGTCCACCCGCGCCGCCGGGCCGTCGCCGACGCGCCGCTTGGTCATCGGCCTCGTGGCCGCGGCCGGCGCCTGGGTCGCGCTGTACGCGATCAACGAGCGGCTGTGGGATGTGCTGATCTACGACCTGCTTGGGCTCGACCCCGAGACCCGGCTCGGGCAGGCGGTGCACTTCTTCCTGTACGACACCTCGAAGATCATGCTGCTGATCGTCGGGCTGATCTTCGCCATCAGCCTGGCCCGCTCCGCGATCCCCCCGGAGCGCATCCGAGACCTGATCGCCGGCCGACACGTGGCTGTCGGGTTCGTCCTGGCGGCGGTCTTCGGCGCGATCACCCCGTTCTGCTCCTGCTCCTCGGTCCCGCTGTTCATCGGCTTCGTGGCCGCGGGTGTGCCGCTGGGGGTGACGCTGACCTTCCTGATCACCTCGCCGCTGATCAACCAGATCGGGGTGGTCATGCTGGCCGGGATGGTCGGTTGGCAGATCGCGGCGCTGTACGTGCTGACGGGGATGGTCATGGCGATCGTCGCCGGTGTGTTGCTGTCCCGGTTCAACCTGGAGCGCTGGATCGATCCGTTCGTGACCGAGCTGCCGACGCCGACGTCGGTCGACGGAGGCAAACCGACCCTGTCGGACCGTATCGACAACGCGAGGGACGAGACGGTCGACATCGTCCGGAGCGTCTGGCTCTACGTGCTGGTCGGGATCGCGCTCGGGGCCGGGATCCACGGCTGGGTTCCTGCGGACCTCTTCGTGACCACCGGTATCGCCGACAGCGTCTGGTCGGTGCCGGTCGCGA
>JBLRWQ010000062.1:0-16389 GCA_047921175.1 Nitriliruptoraceae bacterium
AGCGGGCGGGAGGGCAGCAGCAGCCGGCGGGAGGGCAGCAGCGGGCGGCGTCACGGTAGCGCTGCGACCACCGGGCCCGAACCCGCGTCCTGCGTCCCACGTCGCGGAGCGACGCCACCGTCCGTGACGGCACCGCCGCCCCCGACGCCGCGTGCACGGAACCCTGCCCATCCACGGTTCCGTGCACACCACCCGGGCGCGACCCCGATCCACTGCCCGGTGCAGCGCCCAGCCGCGGTTGCGTGCACCGGACCCCGCAGGCCGCCCCGAACGACGACCCACGAGGGACGGGAGCCGAGGTGGCAGCAGCGTGCCCGGAGCGGCCGAGCGGTCAGAGCATGTCGGCGACGGCGGCGCGCTCCTCCTCGAGCTCGGCCACGGTGGTGGCCAGCTTGGCCCGGGCCAGGTCGGAGAGCTCGAGGCCCTGGACGATCGCGTAGTTGCCTGCTCCGTCGGTGGTGACCGGGAAGCCGGAGATCAGGCCCTCGGGGACGCCGTACGAGCCGTCGGAGACCACGGCCATGGAGACCCAGTCGCCCTCGGCGGTGGGGACGCCGCCGCGCCAGGTGCGCACGTGGTCGATGAGCGCGTTCGCCGCGGACGCCGCGGACGAGGCGCCACGGGCCTCGATCACGACCTTGCCCCGTTGCTGGACGGCCGTGAGGAACTCACCCTCGAGCCACGCCCGGTCCTCGATGACCTCGGTCAGCGGCTGGCCGCCGATGCGGGCGTTCTCGAAGTCGGGGTACATCGTTGGCGAGTGGTTACCCCAGACCGCGAGGTTGGTGACCTCGGCCACGGACACGCCGGCCTTCCCGGCGAGCTGGCTCTTGGCCCGGTTCTCGTCCAGCCGCACCATCGCGGTGATCCGCTCCGCCGGGACGCCCTCGAGGTTCGCGGCGGTGATGAGCGCGTTGGTGTTGGCCGGGTTCCCCACGACCGCGACCCGCAGGTCCGCCGCCCCGTTGGCCAGCGCCCGGCCCTGCCCGGTGAAGATGCGCCCGTTGTCCATGAGCAGGTCCGCGCGCTCCATCCCCGGTCCGCGCGGCTTCGCCCCGACGAGGCAGGCGACGTTCGTGCCGTCGAAGGCCTCGTCCGCGTCGTCGGTGAGCACCGTCCCGGTCAGCAGCGGGAACGCGCAGTCCTCGAGCTCCATCGCGACCCCCTCCAGCGCAGGTAGCGCGGGGGTGATCTCCAGCAGCCGGAGCTCGACCGGCGTGTCCGGACCGAACATCTGACCCGACGCGATGCGGTAGACGAGGGCGTAGCCGATCTGGCCGGCAGCTCCGGTGATGCTGACGCGGACGGGGGTGGTCATGGGGTGCTCCTGCAGCCGTGCGGACGGGGCCACCGAGCGTAGCTACGGTGCGCTCGGCAACCGGCGCCGGCCGGAACGTTCGGACTCGACGATGCACCTCGCCCAACGCCTCTTCGCCTCGATCTACGACCCGGTCATGGCCCCGCTCGAGCACGGGCGCGTGGGGGCGCAGCGTGCGGCGCTGCTGGCCGACGCGCACGGCCACGTGCTGGATCTCGGGGCGGGCACGGGCGCCAACCTGGAGCACCTGCCGACGGCGGTCAGCCAGGTCACGGCCGTGGAGCCGGACGCCGCGATGCGGGCCCACCTCCGGCGCCACCTGACCGGTCTCACCGCCGTCGCCGAGCAGCCGCTCCCCGACATCGAGGTGGTGGACGCCGTCGCCGAGGCACTACCCCTGGCGGATGCGTCCGTGGACGTGGCGATCACCACCCTCGTGCTCTGCACGGTGCGCGACCCCGAGCTCGCGGTCGCGGAGCTACGCCGGGTGCTCCGGCCGGCGGGGCGGCTCATCGTCCTCGAGCACGTCGTCTCGGACCGACCCGGCCGGCAGCGGCTGCAACGCACGCTGACGCCGGCCTGGAAGGTGGTGGCCCGCGGCTGCCACCTCGACCGGGACACCCGCAGCGTGCTCGACGCGGGCGGGTTCGACGTCACCGAGGTGGTGGGGTGGCAGCTCAGCGACCGCAGCCGGCTCACCGCCGCGATCACCGGGGTCGCCCGGCCGGCGTGACGTGCCCGGCGCACGGCAGGAACCCGCCGGCGCGGTGCCCCGCCGAGGGCTGCCGCCGTCAGCGCTGAGGCAGCCCACGGCGGGCACGGGCGGCCTCGAGGGTGTTCTGCAGCAGCATGGTCACGGTCATCGGTCCGACCCCGCCCGGCACGGGCGTGATCGCCCCCGCCACCTCGGCCACCTCGTCGAAGGCGACGTCCCCGACCAGCTTGCCGTCCTCGCCGCGGTTGGTCCCGACGTCGATGACGACCGCGCCGGGGCGGACCATGTCGGCGGTGACGAGCCCGATCTGCCCCGCGGCGGCGACGATCACGTCCGCGCGCCGGCAGACCTCCTCGAGGTCGCGGGTCCGGGAGTGGGCCAGCGTGACCGTGGCGTCGCGACCTTTGAGCGTCAGCATGACCGACAACGGCCGGCCGACCAGGTTGGACCGGCCGACCACCACGATGTCCGCCCCGACGGTGTCGACCCCGGCGTGGGCGAGCAGCTCGAGCACACCGTAGGGCGTGCACGACAGGAAGGTCGGGTCCCCGATCGCGAGCCGGCCGGCGGTGTAGGGGTTGAGGGCGTCCACGTCCTTGGCCGGGGTGATCAGCTCCTGGACGGCGCGGGCATCGAGGTGGTCCGGCAGCGGCAGCTGCACGAGGATGCCGTCCACCGCGTCGTCGTCGTTCAGGCGACGCACCAGCGCCTCGAGCTCCTCCTGGGTGGTCTCCTCGGGCAGCTCGTGCTGCTCGGAGCGCATCCCCGCGGCCTCGCTGGCACGGTGCTTCATACCGACGTAGACCTGCGAGGCCGGGTCGGACCCGACGATGACCGCGGCCAGGCCGGGTTGGACGCCGTGCTCGGCGCGCAGGCGCGCGACGTCGTCGGCGATGCGGGCGCGGACCTCGGTCGCCAGCGCCTTGCCGTCCAGGATGCGTGCGGTCACGTCGGAGCCTCCGGTGGGATCAGTGCTTGAAGTGGCGGCGGCCGGTGAAGACCATCGCGATGCCGTGCTCGTCGGCGGCGGCGACGACCTCGTCGTCGCGCACCGACCCGCCCGGCTGGACGATGGCTCGCACCCCCGCGGCGGCGGCGGCGTCCGGGCCGTCCCGGAAGGGGAAGAAGGCATCGCTGGCCAGCACCGCGCCGACGTGCCGCTCCCCGGAGCGCTCCACCGCGAGCCGCACGCTGTCCACACGGCTCATCTGGCCGGCGCCGACGCCGACCACCTGCCCGTCCTTGGCCAGCACGATCGCGTTGGAGCGGGTGTGCTTGGCCGCGATCCACGCGAAGCGCAGGTCGGCCAGCATGGCCTCGTCGGGCTGGGTGCGGGTGACGACCTCCCACGCCTCCCAGGGCTCCTCGGCCAGGTCGGCGTCCTGCACCAGGAGCCCGCCGGCCACCGAGCGCAGCTGGACCGCCGGCGCCGGTCGGTCGGCATGCGGGCTGCGCAGGATCCGCAGGTTCCTCTTGGCCTGCAGCACCTCGAGCGCCTCGGCGTCGTAGCCGGGGGCGATCACCACCTCGGTGAAGACCTCGGCGATGCGCCGCGCGGTCGGCGCGTCCAGGGGACGGTTGCTCGCGACGATGCCCCCGAAGGCGCTGACCGGGTCCCCCTCCAGCGCGCGGGCGTAGGCGGACTCGACGTCCTCGGCGATGGCGTAGCCGGCCGGGTTGGTGTGCTTGATGATGGCGACGCACGCGCTGTCGGCCTCGACGACCATCGCCCAGGCGGCATCGGTGTCGAGCAGGTTGTTGTAGGACAGCTCCTTGCCGTGCAGCTGCTCGGCGGCGGCGATCCCGCCGGCATCGGCACGCGCGTAGAAGGCGCCCTGCTGGTGCGGGTTCTCGCCGTACCGCAGCTGCTGGCGCAGCGGCAGGGCCAGGTGCAGCTGCGGGGCGACCTCCTCATCGCGCTGGAACCAGTCGGCGACCGCCGCGTCGTAGGCGGCGGTGTGCCGGAAGGCCTGGGCCGCGAGCCGGCGGCGCAGCGCGAACGTGAGGCCGCCGTGCTCGCGCAGCTCCGTGAGCACCACCTCGTGATCCCCCGGCTCGACCACCACGCCGACCGAGCCGTGGTTCTTGGCCGCGGCCCGCAGCATCGTCGGGCCGCCGATGTCGATCATCTCGACCACGTCGGCGTCGGGCGCCCCGGAGCTGACGGTGTCGGCGAAGGGGTAGAGGTTGCCGACGACCAGGTCGATCGGGGCGATCGCGAGCTCCTCGAGCTCCGCGACGTGCGCCGGGTCGGTGCGATCCGCCAGGATGCCGGCGTGCACCGCGGGGTGGAGCGTCTTGACCCGCCCGTCGAGGCACTCCGGGAAACCGGTCACCTCGGCCACCTCGGTGACCGGGACCCCGGCGTCGCGCAGCACCCCGGCGGTGGACCCGGTGGAGATCAGCTCGACACCGAGGTCGTGGAGGGCGCGACCGAGCTCGGCGATGCCGGTCTTGTCGAAGCAGCTGAGCAGGGCACGGCGGACGGGCAGCGCGTCGGTCACGGGAGCTCCTCCGGCTCGGGGGGTGCGGACGGTGTCGCCGCGGATGGTGCGCCAGCGGCTGCGGTGGCTGCGGGGACCGAGGTGACCGGTTCGGGCGGCAGGATGACCGCGCGCCGGCCGTCGATCCGGACGCGATCGTGGCAGAGCGCCTCGACACAGGCGGGCAGCAGGGCGTGCTCGACCGCCTTGATGCGCTCGTGCAGGGCCTCCTCGGTGTCGTCGGGCAGCACGTGCACCGCCCGCTGCGCGAGGATCGGCCCGTGGTCCACCTCCTCATCGACGAGGTGCACGGTGCAGCCCGTCAGGGCGACGCCGTGCTCGAGCGCCTCCCGGACGGCGTGGGCCCCGCGGAAGGCCGGCAGCAGCGAGGGGTGGGTGTTGACGACCCGGTCCGGCCAGCGGGCCAGGAAGGCACCGGACAGGATGCGCATGAACCCGGCCAGGACGACGACGTCGGGCGCGTGGGCGGCGAGGTCGTCCGCCAGCGCACGTTCCCAGGCGGCGCGGTCGTCCCCACGTGCCAGCGGATGGACGACGACGGGGATCCCCGCCGCCTGGGCGTGGCGCAGCCCGCCGGCATCGGCCCGGTCAGCGCCGACCACGACCACCTCGCCACCGAACTCGGGCCGGTCGCGGACCGCGGTGAGCAGGGCCCGCAGGTTGGAGCCGTTGCCCGAGATGAGCACGGCCAGCCGCGTCGGTCGGGTCGGGCTCGGCATGCGGATCCCTCGACCGGGGCTCGGGGTGCAGGGTCGGCGGCCTACGGGCACGGGCCGCGGCGGCAGCCTAACGGTTGGGCGTGAGGGCGGCGGCACGGACGGTGGCCGGGCAGCCGCACGGGGCAGGACCCCACGGGGTGGGCCGGTGTAGCCTCGGGACCCATCGCGGCCGGTGCTTCTCACCCGCCCCACCACGCTCCCGAGGTCGCCCGTGTCGTCGTTCGTCGTGCTCCGCCGATCGGTCGTGGCCACGCTCGTCGCGCTGTCCCTGGTCGCCACCGGGGTCGTGCCCGCCCTGGCCAACCCGTCCAGCTCCGAGGTCCGCTCCGACCTGCGCGCCGCACAGGAGCGCTACGAGGAGATCGACCGCGAGCGTGGGATGGCGCAGAACGAGTACAACGACGCGCTGGAGGAGCTGGAGTTCGCCGAGGTCTCCCTGACCGCGCTGCAGGCGGACCTCGAGCAGCTGACCACCGAGGCCGCCGCGCTGCGGGAGACGGTCGCCGATCACGTGCGCATCCTGCACCGGATGGGCCCGAGCATCGAGCTGTCGATGCTCGCGGCGACCCAGCCGGCCGAGCTGGGCCTGCGCTCGACCACGCTGCGACAGGTCCTCGACCGCCAGCGCGTCGACCTCGAGGCGCTGACCGCCGCGAACATCGCCATCGAGGCCGCTGAGGTCCGCCAGGGCGAGCTCGTCGCCGAGCGTGCCGCCTGGACGGAGACGCTCGAGGAGCGCAACGCGGAGCTGCAGCAGCTGGTCGAGGCCACCGCCGGGGAGGTCGCCCAGCTCGAGGACCGGCTCCAGCTCGCCGTCCGCCGCGAGGAGGCCGAGGCCGCGCGGCAGCGCGCGCTCGAGCGTCAGCGCGCACTCGTCCAGCGCACCTCGACGGCCTCCACGACCACCGCCCCGGCGACCCGCTCGTCGGTCGGCGGCGCCGTCGGGGTGGCGCTGAGCCAGGTCGGCAAGCCCTACGCCTGGGGTGCCACCGGCCCCGGGTCCTTCGACTGCTCCGGGCTGGTGACCTACGCCTACCGCTCGGCCGGGATCACCCACCTGCCGCGCTCCTCCGCGGCGATGTACGGCGCGACGACCCGCATCTCCCGCGCCGAGCTGCGGCCCGGCGACCTCGTCTTCTACTACTCGCCGGTCAGCCACGTGGCGATCTACATCGGCAACGGCCAGGTCGTCGAGGCGCCGAACAGCGGCGCGACCGTGCGCGTTCGGGCCCTGCAGGGCTCGATCACCGGCTACGGCCGCGTGTGACGGGGGCGTCGGGCGAGGGCGCACGCGTCGGCATCGATGTCGGCGGGACCTTCACCGACCTCGTGCACCTCGCCGATGACCGGGTCACCGTCGCCAAGGTGGCCTCGACCCCGCAGGACCAGTCGCAGGGCATCCTCGACGCGCTGGACCGGGCCGACGTCGACATCGCGTCCCTCCGGCGCTTCGTGCACGGCACGACCGTGGCCACCAACACCGTGCTCGAACGGGACGGGGCCCGCTGCGTGCTCGTGACGACCCGGGGCTTCGGCGACCTGCTCCACCTCGCCCGGCAGGACCGGCCACACCTGTACCGGCTCGACGCCCGCCGGCCCGGGCCGCTGGTCCCCCGGGAGCGGGTCGTGGAGGTCGCCGAGCGCACCGAGGCCGACGGGACCGTCTCGTTGGCCCTGACCGACGCCGAGGTGGCACGGGTCACCTCGGCGGTGGCCGCGCTCACCCCGGAGGCGGTCGCCATCAGCCTGCTGTTCGGGTTCCTCGCCCCGGACCACGAGGCCCGCCTGGCCGAGGCGATCGACGACCTCGGCATCCCGGTGACCCGCGCCAGCGCCCTGCTGCCGGTCCTGCGCGAGGTGGAGCGCACCTCGACCACCGTCCTCAACGCCTACCTCGGCCCCCGGATGGCCCGCTACCTCGGAGGGCTCGAGGAGCGCCTGCGTGCCCGCGGGCTCGACGTGCCCGTCGAGGTGATGCGCTCCGGTGGCGGCACGGCCACGGCCGCGGTGGCCGCGCGGGAGCCGGTGCGCGCCGTGCTGTCGGGCCCGGCCGCGGGGGCCTGGGGCGCGGCGGCGCTGGGCCGGGCGCTCGGTGACACCTCGCTGATCGCCTTCGACGTCGGCGGCACCTCGACCGACGTGACCCTCATCACCGACGGCACCCCGCGCACGACCGCCGACGGGGTGGTCGCCGGCCTGCCCTACGCGGTGACCACCACCGACCTGCACACGATCGGGGCCGGAGGCGGCTCCATCGCGTGGCGTGACGACGGCGGCGCGCTGCGGGTGGGGCCCCGCTCCGCCGGCGCCGAGCCGGGACCGGCCTGCTACGGACGGGGCGGCACGGCCGCGACGGTCACCGACGCGAACGTCGTGCTCGGCCGGCTCGACCCCGAGGTCCGGCTCGGCGGCGCGATGCCGCTCGACCCGACCGCGGCCCGGATGGCCGTGGCCACGCTGGCTGGCGAGCTCGGGCTGGATGTGCCGGCGGCCGCGACGGGGATCGTGGCGGTGACCGACGCGGCCATGGCCCAGGCGCTCCGGGTCGTGTCGGTGGAGCGCGGCCACGACCCGCGCGGGTTCGCGCTCCTGCCCTTCGGTGGGGCCGGCCCGCTGCACCAGGCGGCGCTCGCCGCGGAGCTGGGCTGTCCGCGGGTCCTGGTGCCACCGCACCCCGGGGTGCTGTCGGCGCTCGGGCTGCTGGCGGCCCCCGTGACCGTGGACCGGGCCCGCGCCCACCTCGGGGAGCTCAGCGCTGACGGCCAGGCGGGCGCCCTGCGACGGGCCTGGCGGGAGCTGACCGAGGAGGCCACCGCGGCCACGCTGGCCCAGGGACTCGCCGACGCGGACGTGCGCCTGAGCATCGACCTGCGCTACCGCGGCCAGGCCTTCGAACTGGAGGTCCCGGCGGACGACGCCGACCCTGCGGCGCTCACCGAACGGTTCCACGCCGCGCACGAGGACCGCTACGGCTACCGCCGGGAGCAGGCGGTCGTCGAGGTGGTGACCGTCCGGGTCCGCGCCCAGGGCCCCACCCCCACCCTGCCCCTGCCGCCGCTGACCGGCGGCGGGGACGTGGCCGCCGCGACCCTGGCACGCCGCCAGGTCCGGGTCGACGAGCGGGTACGCGTCGAGGCCCCGATCGTGGACCGGTCCCGCCTCGGCGCCGGCGCGCGGCTGCGCGGCCCGGCCGTGGTCGTCGGGCTCGACGCGACCGTGTGGGTCGCGCCCTGGCAGCAGGGCGAGGTCGAGGAGCACGGCATCCTGGTGCTGGAGGAGGCCCCGTGACCCGCCGGCCTGGGACGCCTCCGATGCCGGACACCGGGTCGGCCACGGCTGACGCCGGCCAGGTCGACCCGGTCACCCTCGAGGTGGTCCGCAGTGCGCTGATCGGCATCGCCGAGGAGGCGGGGGCGGCGCTCCGGCGTACCGCGTCCTCGCCGAACATCAAGGAACGCGCCGACTGCTCGACGGCGGTGTTCGACGCGGCCGGGCGCATGGTCGCCCAGGCCGAGCACATCCCGGTCCACCTCGGCTCCATGCCGCTGTCGGTGGCCGCCGCCCGCGCGCTGGACGAGGACCTCGGCGTCGGCGACCAGGTGCTCGTCTCCGACCCGTACGCCGGCGGCACGCACCTGCCGGACTGGACGCTGGTGGCGCCGGTCCACGCCGAGGCGACCGGCGATGAGGAGCCGGCGGTCCTGCTCGGCTACGTGGCGACCCGGGCGCACCACGCCGACGTCGGGGGGGCCGCACCCGGATCCATGCCGACCGGCGCGGTCGACATCGTCGCCGAAGGCTTGCGCATCCCCCCGATCCGGCTGCAGGTCGCCGGCCGGACCCAACCGGACGTGCTCCGGCTGCTGCTGGCCAACACCCGCACCCCCGAGGAGCGGCTCGGGGACCTCGAGGCCCAGCTCGGCGCCAACGCGCTCGCTGCCCGACGGCTCCGGGAGCTCGCCGCGGTCCGCGGTGCCGACGGCCTGGCCGCGGCGATGGCGGCCACGCTCGACCACGCCGAACGGAGCATCCGGGCGGCGCTGGCACGACTGCCGTCCGGCACGGCCAGCGCCGAGGACGTGCTGGACGACGACGGCGCCGGCACCACCGACATCCGGATCCGGGCGACGGTGACCCTCGGCGACGATGGGGTCACGATGGACCTGACCGGCAGCGACCCGCAGGTGCCGGGCAACGTCAACGCGCCGCTGGCGGTGACGCTGTCCGCGGCGGTGTACGCGCTGCGGGCGGTCCTCGCCCCGGACCTCCCCGCGAACGACGGCCTGCGCCGGGTCCTCACCCTGCGGACCACCCCGGGCTCGATCGTCGACGCCCGGGCGCCGGCGGCCGTGGCCGGTGGCAACGTCGAGACCTCGCAGCGCATCGTCGACGTGCTGCTGGCCGCCTTCGCGCAGCTCACCGAGGACCGCGTCGGCGCGGCCAGCCAGGGCACGATGAACAACACCCTGCTCGGCGGGATCGACCCCCGGACCGGCGCCTCTTTCACCTACTACGAGACGCTGGCCGGCGGCTGCGGCGCGGGCCCGTGGGGGCCGGGCGCCGACGGGACCCACTCGCACATGACCAACACGCGCAACACCCCCATCGAGGCCTTCGAGCTGGCCTACCCGCTCCGGGTCGTGGAGTACCGGCTCCGGGCCGGCTCGGGCGGGGCGGGCCGGCATCGAGGTGGTGAGGGCCTGCGGCGCGTGCTCGAGGTCACGGCGGACGAGGTCACCGCCTCCCTGGTCACCGAGCGACGCCACCACGCCCCACCGGGTGCCGCGGGCGGCGGCCCGGGCGCGACCGGCCGCAACGCCGTGGCGCGGGCCGCCGACGGCCCCGACGCCGACGAGCAGCCGCTGCCGCCCAAGACCACCCTGCGCCTGCGGCGTGGCGACCGCCTGATCGTGGAGACCCCCGGAGGCGGCGGCTACGGCGACGCCTGACGACCCGAGGAGCGTCCACGCCACCGCCCGGACCCGATGCCCGACCCACCGAGGAGCCGAGACCGTGCCCACGCCCGACCCACCCGCGCCGCCCTCGTCACCGACTTCGACGGCACGCTGACCCAGCGCGACGTCTACGAGCTGGTCGTGGAACGGTTCGGACTGCCCCCGGGCGAGCATCCCTTCGCCGCCTACCGCGCCGGGGAGCTGACCCACCTCGAGGCCATGCAGCGCATCTTCGCGCGCGCCGACGACGAGCAGGCGCTGCTCGACCTGCTGCCCGGCGTCGGGCTGCAGCCCGGGCTCGAGGACCTGGTCGGCCGGCTGGATGCGGCCGGCTGGGACGTCGTCGTCGTCTCCGCCGGCTGCTGCTGGTACATCGACCGCCTGCTCGCCGATGCCGGGGTCGAGGTGGAGGTCCACAGCAACCCGGGGCGGTTCGAGCCCGGCCGTGGGCTGGTCATCGAGCCACCCACCGGCGACTTCGTGTCCGCGGAGGTCGGCATCGACAAGGCGGCCGTGCTCCGCCACGTGCGGGCGACCCACCACCCCGTCGCCTTCGCCGGCGACGGGCTCGCTGACCTGCCGCCGGCCCGGCTGGTGCCGGACACGCTCCGGTTCGCCCGGGGTGATCTCGCGGCCGCCGCTGCGGCCGAGGGCCTGCCCACGCGAGCGTTCGGCTCGTGGGCCGAGGTGGTCGAGGAGGTGCTCGCCTCGTGACCACCAGCCGCACCACGGTCCCGTCCCTGGTCCGCATCAAGCCCGGCGCGCTGGAACGGCTCGGGGTCTACCTGGCCCGACCCGGCTGGCACGCCCCGGCGGTCTTCCTGAGCGCCGGCATGGTCCCGTCGATCCTCGCCACGGTCCGCCATGCCCTCGACGACGCGGGCGTCGAGCCGGTGGTGGACGAGGAGGTGGACACGGCGTCGATCGAGGCGGCCATGCAGGCCTTCACCGCCCTGCCCGCGGCCTGTGACGCGGTCGTCGGCATCGGGGGCGGTCGGGCCCTGGACGTCGCGAAGTACGTGGCCTTCCTGGCGCGCAAGCCCTACGTCGCGGTCCCCACCTCGCTGTCCAACGACGGCTTCTCGAGCCCCGGGGCCAGCCTCACCGTGGACGGCGAGCGCCGGTCGCTGCCGAGCGCCCTGCCCTACGGCGTGGTGGTCGACACCACCGTCTGCGGTCAGGCGCCGCTGCCCCTGTGGCACTCCGGGGTCGGTGACCTGGTCGCGAAGATCACCGCCGTCCACGACTGGAAGCTCGCCTTCCATGCGGTGGGGACCCCGGTCAACGACCTGGCCGCGCTGCTGTCGGACGCCACCGTGCACCAGTTCACCGCCAACCCGTCCCGCGACGACGAGGGGATGCGGCTGCTCGGGACCGCCCTGCTGCTCAACGGCATCGCGATGGAGATCTGCGGCTCCTCGCGGCCCGCCAGCGGCAGCGAGCACCTCATCAGCCACGCGCTGGACGCGCTCAGCCCGGGCACGCACCTGCACGGCATGCAGGTGGGCGTGGCGACCTACGTGGTGAGCCACCTCCAGGAGCAGGGCACCGCCCGCATCGCCTCGGTGCTGGACCGGTCGGGCTTCTGGGACACCGTGCGCGACCGCCCCTTCGACCGCGACACCTGGCTCGAGGCGGTCCGCCGCGCACCAACGATCAAGCCCGACTTCCACACCATCCTCGACGAGGTGGACGCACCCACCGAGGTGGCCCGGCTGCTGGACGGCGACGAGCGGCTCCGCGGCTGCTTCGTGTGACGCGGCGCTCAGCCGTCGGTCACCTCGGCGGCGAGCCGTCGCGCCTCCTCGAGGCGGTCGGCGTCCACGAACAGCCGGGTGCCCCAGTCGGCGGCGGACAGCAACCGGGTCAGCCCACCCGACCGCTTCGCCCACGACACGATGCCGGCCGCATCCAGCCGGGCGGCGATGGCCTCGGCGTGCTCGTCGAGGTACTGACCCAGCTCCACGGTCCGGGTCGCGCTCACCCGCCCACCGCCGCGCCGTCACAGCGCGGATCCGAGGTGGCGGCGTAGCCGTCCGGGAGCACCTCGATCGCGTGGGCGTGCCCGGCACGGTCGTCGTAGGCATCCAGGCGCGCCACCACGTGCCCGCGATCGGTCAGGGCCTGGAACGCACCGGCGCTGGCTCGCGACTCGAGCGCGACGCTGCCGTCGGCGACGTCGACCACGAAGCGCGGCGCATCGACCGCCTCCCCGAGGGTCGCGCTCCGGTCCACCAACCGGTGCAGCAGCTGGAGGTGGATCTGCGGCTGCGCGTCGCCGCCCATGGTCCCCAGCACGAGCCACGGCCGGCCGTCCCGCAGCACGAGCGCGGGGATCAGGGTGTGCAGAGGCCGCTTGCGGGGCCCGATGGCGGCCGGGTCGTCCGCATCGAGGCTGAAGTGCGCCCCGCGGTCGTGGAGCCCGATCCCGGTGCCGGGCACGACCACGCCGGAGCCGAACCCGACGAAGTTGGACTGGATCAGGCTGACGAGCAGCCCGTCGCCGTCGGCAGCGGCGAGGTAGGCGGTCCCGCCGGGGGCCGGGCGGGCCGGTGGCCAGGGCGTGGTGCGGTCCGGCGCGATGGTGGCCGCGATGGCGGCGATGCGGTCCGGGTCCAGCAGCGCTGCCGGCGTGACGCGCATCGCGTCCGGGTCGGCGAGGTGCTCCTGGCGGTCCGCCATGGCCGCACGGACCACCTCGACCTCGAGGTGCAGCGCCAGCCCCGGGTCCTCGGGCACCGGCCCGCAGGCCTCCAGCAGCGCCAGCGCCGTCAAAGCGGTGACCCCCTGCGTCGGCGGCGGCAGCTCGAGCACCTCGACGTCGCGGTAGCGGCCGGTCAGCGGCGGGACGTCGTCGACCCGGTGGGCCGCGAGGTCCGCGACGGTCATCGTGGAGCCGTGCGCCTGCAGGGTCGTGGCGATGGCCTCGGCGAGGCGACCGCGGTAGAGCGCGTCGGGCCCCTCGTCCGCGAGCAGGTCCAGGGTGCCGGCCAGGTCCGGCTGCACGAACCGCCGCCCGGCCTTCAGCCCCCCGTAGGTCGCGCTCCAGTCGGGGTCGTGGCCGTAGCGGTCACGGGCGCGGTCGACCCGGTCCCCTGCGGCCGCGTCGACCGGGAAGCCGTCGATGGCGAGCGTGCGGGCCGTGGCCGCGAGCGTGCCGAAGCTGCGGGTCCCCCAGCGCTCGAGCAGGTGGAACCAGCCCGCGACCGCACCCGGCACGGTCACCGGCAGAGCGCCGAACATCGGCATGCCCGCGGTGCCGGCGTGGGCGACCGACGCATCGCCGAACCCGGCGGCGACGGCGGCACGGACCGCCTCCACGGTGGCACCGGCAGGTGCCCGGCCGGTGCTGGCGACGCCGTGGGCGTCACCGTCGTGCACGATCGCGAGCAGGTCCCCACCGACGCCGCAGTAGTAGGGCGTGACCACCGCGAGCACGAGGTTCGCGGCCACCGCGGCGTCCACGGCGTTGCCGCCGTCCGCGAGCACCCGGTGACCGGCGGCGCTGGCCAGATGGTGGGGGCTGACCACGACCCCGGTCGGGAAGGTGCGGGTGATCGGCGGCACCGCGGACTCCTCGGCGGCGGGATGGCACGACCGTACCGGTGCGCAGCCGTCAGACGGCTCCGGCGCCGGCCAGCCCCCCGCTGCGTGCGGTCGGCCCCGCACCGCGACCGGTCAGCCGCGTGCCGGAGCCGGCGCCCAGCCCGAGGGCGGCAGCCGCCAGGCCCGGCCACTCGGCCCGTCGGCCGCCGGCAGCCGCAGGCCGCCGCCCACCACCTCGACGCGTGTGTGCTCGAGCAGGGGCTCGACACCCGCACCGGAGGCGAGCCCCAGTGGGCCCGTCGGCAGCACCACCGCATCGGCCGCGTCGCGGGTCAGGGCGACCAGCACCCGCTCCTCGGGGTGGTCCCGCAGGTAGACCAGCACGTCGTCGTCGACGTGGAGCCAGCGCAGCCCACCGCGGCGCAGCGCGACGTGGTCGCGGCGCAGCGCGAGCAGCCGACGGGTCAGGGCCAAGGTGGCCTGGTCCCAGCGCTCGGGCCGGTGCCAGGGCATCGGCGCGCGGGTGACGACATCCGGGGCGCCGTCGCCGCCGGCCGCCACCGTGGTCCCCTCGGCCCCGAGCCCGAGCTCGTCGCCGTAGAACAGCGACGGCACCCCGGCGAAGGTCAGCAGCCACACGAGCCCGACGTGGCGGCGCGCCCGGTCGCCGGCGACGTGCGCCCACCTGGCGGTGTCGTGGGAGCCCAGCATCGTGAGCGAGTGCACGACGCTGCGCCAGGGCAGCTGGGCGCGCACCAGGTCCATCACCTGCGCCACCACCCGCCCCGAGGTGGGTCGGACCGGTGCCGGCGGGCCGAGCAGGCGGACGTCTCGTCCCGGGTCGACCAGCCAGGACCACACGGGCCGCGTGAAGCCGGTGTAGTCCATCGTGCCGTGCCAGCCGTCGGCACCGAGGTCGCTGGTCGCGTCGTGGCAGTGCTCGGCCAGCAGGTAGGCCTCGCCGGCCACCTCGCGCGCGGTCGCGGCGAGGGTGGTGCGCACCTGGGCAGCCAGGTCGTCGGCCCCCTGGCGACCCGCCATGTTGGCCGCGTCGATCCGCCAGCCGTCGAGGTGGAAGGGTGCCGCGAGGTAGCGGGCCGCGACCGAGCCCGGCCCCTCGTACAGACGCCGGCGCAGCTCGACGTTGCGGTGATCGAACTTCGGCAGGGTCGGGACCCCCTGCCACGCCCGGTAGTGGTCCGGGTGGTCGTCGAACAGGTAGAAACCCGCCTCCAGCGAGGTCGCGTCCGCCTGGGCCGCCAGGAACCAGTCGTGGGTCGAGCCGGAGTGGTGCAGGGTCAGGTCGCCCAGCAGGCGCATCCCGCGGGCATGCAGCGTTGCGGCGAGCGACGCCAACCCCTCGTCCCCGCCCAGGAAGGGATCCACCTCGGCGAAGGAGGAGGCGGCGTAGCGGTGGTTCTGGATCGACGGGAAGACCGGCGTGAGGTAGACGCCGTCGACCCCGAGCATCTCGAGGTGGTCGAGATGGGCGACGATGCCGGGCAGGTCCCCGCCGTACAGCTGGTGCATCGAGGACGGTGCGGTGGTGGCGACGGGGTCGTCCCAGGCGGCGGGTTCCGCCCAGTCGGGCCAGTCGTCACTCGCACCGGCCCGGGCGAAGCGGTCGGGGAAGATCTGGTAGAGCGCCGCGTCCGCGACCCAGGACGGCGGGGCCGGGGAGGCCAGCAGCTGGAAGTCCCAGGTGTCGGGGACGTCGTGGGCCAGCACCCCGCGGGCGGTCAGCCAGCCCGCACCCTGCGGCCCGTCGAGCTGGAAGCGGTAGCGCTGGGTCGGGTTGACCTGGGGCAGGTCCACCGCGTACACGTCGACGGCGGCGGTCCGGTGCACCCGCTCGGCGCGACGGTAGATCGGCTCGCCGTCGGCGACGAGCCGGAGGTCGACGGACCGGTAGCCGCTGTCGTGCGGCACCTCGACGTGCAGGCGCGTCGTGGCGCCCAACGGCGGGGAAGCGACCGCCGCGCCGGACGGGGTCGCGACGTGCGCCGGCGAGCCGCTGTGGAAGGGTGCCACCGGCCCGGTGCCCGGCGCGTGGGCCCCACCGTCCGAGGCTGACCCCCGACGATCGCGGCCCGTGCCCTGCGGCACCGCCTCAGCCCTTGACGCCGCCGGCGGTCAGGCCGGAGACGATGTAGCGCTGCAGGAACAGGAACAGCGCCAGCGTCGGGATGGACCCGATCAGGGCGCCGCCCGCGAAGGGGCCCCACTGCTGGCCGTAGTTCTGGTCGATGAACCGGTACAGCCCCGTCGCCAGGGTCTGGTTCGCGTCCGCCTGACCGAGCAGGATGCTGGCGAGGATGAACTCGTTGAACAGGAAGATGAAGGAGAGCAACCCGGCGACCACCAGGATCGGCAGCGAGAGCGGCAGGATGATGCGTACGAAGATCTGCCCGTGGGTGGCCCCGTCGACCCGGGCCGATTCGTCGAGTTCCTTCGGCACGGTGTCGAAGAAGCCCTTCATCAGCCAGGTGTTCGCCCCCAGCGCGCCACCGAGGTAGACGAGGAACAGCCCCAACTGCGTGCCGAACCCCATGAAGGGGAAGTAGTTCGCGACGTTGACCAGGAACAGGAAGATGGCCACGTTGGCGAGCAGCTGCGGGAACATCTGCACGAG
>JBLRWQ010000063.1:0-16347 GCA_047921175.1 Nitriliruptoraceae bacterium
ATCCCGGTGCCGCCCGAGCGCCGGACCTCGAAGCTGGTGGTGCTGTCGATCGCGCCGATCCTCGCGTCCGCGCTCCGGGCGGTGTTCGAGGACCAGTCGGTGTCGGAGATCTTCCAGGGCGAGAACGTGTGACGGTTGCCGCTGCGGTCAGCGCAGCGGTACCTTCCCCCACACGGCCCGCGTTCGTCGCGGGCCGAGCGCGTGTCGACGGTCGGGTTCGATGCTCCCTCAACGGGACAACCCCGCCTCGGTCCGCGCGCCCCACGTGACACCTCGCCGCCGTCTCGCCGGTGACCGACCCGCGCTGGGGACCTGCCACGCGAAGGAACCGCGATGTCCGATCAGCTCCACCTCACCGCCGTCACCCGCACCCATCTCGGCAAGGGCGCAACCGGGCGGCTGCGCAAGACGGGCCGGGTGCCCGGCATCGTCTACGGCTACCAGATCGAGCCGACGCCCGTCCATGTCGGCGCGCTCGAGCTCTACCACGTCCTGCACACCGAGGCCGGCACCAACGCGCTGATCCGCCTCGAGGTCGAGGGCGAGACCCACCTGACGGTGGCCCGGGACATCCAGCGCCATGTCGTCAAGCGCGAGCTGCATCACGTGGACTTCCTCGCGGTCGACAAGGACGTCCAGATCGCCGTGGAGATCCCCGTCCACCTCACGGGTGAGGACGACCTCGGTGACGACGCCGGCGTGGTCAACCAGATCCTCTACACCGTCCCGATCCTGGTCAAGCCGCTGGACGTGCCGAACTACCTCGAGCTGTCGATCGCCGGCATGGACATCGGTGACGTCAAGCGGGTCGAGGACCTCGGCGACGTGCTGCCGGCGGGTGCGGAGTTCGACATCGAACCCGACCGCACCATCGTCACGATCAACGCGCCGATCTCCGAGGAGGCCCTGGAGGCCCTCGAGGAGGGCGCCGGCATCGAGACCGAGGAGCCGGAGCTCGTCGGCGAGCAGGCCGAGCGGGACGGGGACGACGAGGCGTCGGCCGACGAGGACTGATCGTCCATGGGCCTCACGCGGTGGCGACGGCGCACCGCAGCCCCGGAGGACACCGTGGCCGACGACCGGTGGTTGGTGGTCGGCCTCGGCAACCCGGGGGAGCGGTACGACGGCACCCGGCACAACGTCGGCGCCGACGCGGTGCGGGTGCTCGCGGAGCGTGAGCACGCCACCTGGTCCCGCAACAAGCGGGCCCGTTGCAGCATCGCGGAGGTCCGCCTGCCGGCCGAGCGGCTCGTCCTGGCGCTGCCCGAGGCCTACATGAACCGGTCCGGCGAGCCGACCCAGGCCGCCGCGGCCTGGTACAAGGTGCCGGTGGAGCGGATCGTCGTCTGCCACGACGACCTCGATCTCGAGCCCGGCCGGTTGCGCCTGAAGCGGGGTGGCGGCCACGCCGGGCACAACGGGCTCAGGGACATCGACCGGGCGCTCGGCTCCCCCGACTACCACCGGATCCGGATCGGCATCGGACGGCCACCCGGCCGCATGCCCGCCAAGGACCACGTGCTCCGGCGTTTCGCCCCCGCCGAGCGGGAGACGATCGACGTGGCGCTCGCCGAGGCAGCGGACGCGATCGCGCTGCTGGTCACCGACGGTCTCGAACCCGCGCAGAACCGCTACCACGGCCGCTGAGCCGACCCGAGGAGGAGCCCGTGAGGGAGAGGCTGCAGCAGTACGCGCAGGCCTGGACGCAGGTCCGCGCCATCGACCCGAAGGTCGTGCTCTGGGTGCTGCTCGGCGCGACCCTCGGGTTGCTCGTCGGGGTCGGCTTCGGAGCGATCAGCCCCTTCCTTCCGATCGTGTCCATGATCGTCTTCGGCCTCATGTTCGCCCTGCTCGGGGCCCTGCTGGTCTTCAACCGACGTGCGACCAAGGCCCAGTTCCGGGCCATCGAGGGCCAGCCGGGTGCGGCCGCTGCCGTCCTCCAGACCCTGCGAGGCCAGTGGTTCGTGACCCCGGCGGTGGCGGTCAACGCCAAGCAGGACATGGTCCACCGGGCCATCGGTCGCTGTGGCGTCGTCCTCGTGGGTGAGGGGGCGCCCCAACGGGTCAAGGGCCTGCTCGCCAAGGAGCGCAAGCGCATGAGCCGTGCCGTCGGGGACATCGCGGTCACCACGGTGGTCGTGGGGGACCGTGAGGGCGAGGTCCCCCTGCGCAAGCTCCAGGTCACCCTGACCAAGCTGCCACGGCAGCTCAAGAAGGACGAGGTGCCGCGGCTGGAGCGCAAGCTCAAGCCACTGGACCGCGACCTGCCGATCCCCAAGGGCATCGACCCGATGGCGGCGGCCAGCCGGCGCCGGCCGAAGCCGCGCTGACGGTCATGGCCGACCCCGCACCCGTCTCGCGCGGGGCCGCGGCCGTCGACCCGCCCCGCTCGGTCGACGACGTCCTCGATCCGGGGCTCGCGGTCGGGGCGCTGGCCGCGACGCTGCGCCCCGGTCGCGCGACCTGGGACACCCTCGTGCCCGGGCAGGACCTCGTGTGCGTGCCCTCGGCCCGGCCGTACGTGCTCAGCCTGCTGGCCGAGCGGACCCACCCCCTGCTGGTGCTCACCCCGCGGACCTCGGACGCCGAAGCGGTCGCCGACGGACTCAGCGCCTACCTCGGTGCGGGTCGGGTGGGGGTCTTCCCGGCCTGGGAGACGCTGCCGCACGAGCGGCTGTCCCCGCAGCCGGCCACGGTGGGACGGCGGCTCGAGGTCCTCGACCGCCTGACGCACCCCGAGGAGCATGACGAGCCCCTGCTCGCCATCGTCGCACCGGTGCGGGCGGCGCTGCAGCCGATGGACCCGAACCTGGCTCGCCAGCGGCCCGTGGTCGTCACCGCGACCTGGGTGGGCTTCGACCCGCTGGTGGATGCGCTGGCCGCCCTCGGGTACAGCCGCACCCCCCAGGTCGAGGCCCGCGGGGAGTTCGCGGTGCGCGGCGGCATCGTCGACGTCTTCCCGACCGCCGGCGACCACGCGGTCCGGATCGAGTTCTGGGGCGACGAGGTGGACCGGCTACGCACCTTCTCCGTCGGGGACCAGCGGTCCGTCGAGCCGGTCGAGCGTCTGGTCCTCGATGCCGCCCGTGAGCTCGTCCTCGACGAGGCGCTGCGCGAGCGGGCCCGTGCCGCGATCACCCGTTGGCCGCAGCTGACCGATGAGCTGGACCGCCTCGCCGCCGGCCAGACCTTCGAGGGGGTCGAGTCCCTCGTCACGATGCTGACCGACGAGCCGGCACTGCTCGTGGACTTCCTGCCCGACGGCGCCGGGCTCGTGCTGCTCGACCCGATGCTGCTCGAGGAGCGCGCGGGCCAGCTGGCCGAGGAGGCGGAGATCCTGGCCGACACGGCCTGGCGTACCGCCGCGTCGCTGGGAGAGGCCTCCGCACCCCGGACCCGCGGCACCGACCGCGAGGGCCACGCACGGCCGACCGGCTTCGCCGCACCCGACGTCCTGCTGGCCCGGGGGCCGGAGCGGACCTGGCGGCTGACCCCCTTCGGTGCGGCCGGTGGCGAACGGCTCGAGGCGAGCGCCTGGGACTCCTTCCGCGGGGACATCGTGACGGCGTCCCAGCGGCTCCGACAGCTGCTGCACGACGGGACGAGGGTCGTGGTCACCGTCGATGCCGACGGGCCCGCCCGACGCATCGTCGACGTGCTGCGCGAGCAGGGGGTGCCGGCGACCCTGGCCGCCTCGGTCCCGTCCGAGCCCGACGGGGCACGGGTCGAGGTGGCGGTCAGCCGGCTCCGGACCGGGTTCCGCAGCGAGGAGCTCGGGCTCGCGGTGCTCGGGACGTGGGACGTGTTCGGCCCGCGTCGGCGACGTGCCAGCCGGCGGCTCGGCACCCGCTCGACGGCGGCCGACACCGCCCTGCAGCTCGAGGTCGGGGACGCGGTGGTGCACCGTACCCACGGGGTCGGCCGCTACCGCGGCATGGTGACCCGGGAGCTGACCGGGGTCGACGGCCGGACCGCCAAGCGCGACTACGTGCTGCTCGAGTACGCCGACGGCGACACCCTGTACGTGCCCTCGGACCAGGTCGACGCCATCGCCCGCTACCAGGGGGGTGAGACCCCGAGCGTGATGTCGCTCGGCGGGGCCCAGTGGGAGCGGGCCAAGAACCGGGTCCGCAAGGCGGTGCGCGACATCGCCGCGGAGCTGATCCGGCTCTACGCCGCCCGGATGCACGCGCCGGGCCACGCCTTCGAACCCGACGGGCAGCTCCAGCTCGAGCTCGAGGACGCCTTCGCGCATGTCGAGACCCAGGACCAGCTCACCGTCGCGGACGAGATCAAGCGGGACATGGAGGCCCCGCTGCCGATGGACCGCCTGCTCGCCGGTGACGTCGGCTTCGGCAAGACCGAGGTGGCGGTCCGGGCCGCGGGCAAGGCGGTGTTCGACGGCAAGCAGGTGGCGGTGCTCGTCCCCACCACGATCCTGGCGCAGCAGCACCTCGAGACCTTCCGGGAGCGGTTCTCCGGCTTCCCGGTCGTGGTGGAGGAGCTGAGCCGGTTCGTGACCGACCGGGACAAGCGCCGCATCCTGGACGGGCTGGCCGCCGGAACGGTCGACATCGTGGTGGGTACCCACGCGCTGCTCGGTGCCCGGGTGCAGTGGAAGGACCTCGGGCTCGTCATCGTCGACGAGGAGCAGCGCTTCGGGGTGACCCAGAAGGAGCGGCTGAAGCAGCTGCGCACCTCGGTGGACGTGCTGTCGATGTCGGCGACCCCGATCCCGCGCACGCTGGAGATGGCCGTGTCCGGCATCCGGGATCTGTCGGTGATCGAGACCCCACCGGAGGACCGCCAACCGGTCCTGACCGCGGTCCAACCCTACGACGAGGCGCAGGTGGTGCTGGCGATCCGGCGCGAGCTGCTGCGGGACGGGCAGGTGTTCTACGTCCACAACCAGGTGGACACGATCCACCGGGTCGCCGCCCAGCTCGTGGAGCTCGTCCCGGGCGCCAGGGTCGAGGTGGCACACGGCCAGATGGACGAGCGGCAGCTCGAGCGCGTCATGGTGCGGTTCTGGGAACGCGAGATCGACGTGCTGGTCTGCACCACGATCATCGAGTCCGGCCTGGACGTGCCGAACGCCAACACCCTCATCATCGAGCGGGCCGACCTGCTCGGGCTGTCCCAGCTGCACCAGCTCCGTGGCCGGGTCGGGCGGTCCTCGGAGCGCGGCTACGCGTACTTCCTGTTCCCCGAGGGCGCCTCGATCACCGAGCCGGCCTACGAGCGGCTCAAGACCATCGCCGAGCACGCCCGGCTCGGCTCCGGCCTCGCGATCGCGATGCGTGACCTCGAGATCCGCGGTGCCGGCAACGTCGTCGGCGCGGAGCAGTCGGGCCACGTCGCCGCGGTCGGGTTCGACATGTACTCGCAGCTGCTCAAGGAGGAGCTCGGGGACCTGACGGGAGAGCCGGTCGAGGAGGAGGTCGACAGCAAGGTCGACCTGCCCATCGACGCGCACCTACCCCACGACTACGTCGAGGACGCGACCCAGCGGTTGGAGCTCTACCAGCGCATCTCGGCCGTGCGTGATGCTGCCGGGGTGCGCGCGGTCAAGGAGGAGCTCCAGGACCGTTTCGGGCCGCTGCCGGCGCCCGCGGACCGGCTGCTGATGGTCGCCGCCCTCAAGGCCGCGCTGCGACGCTGGCGGCTGACCGAGCTCGTCCTGACCCCCAAGGGGCAGCTGCGTATCGCGCCGGTCTCGCTCAGCGAGGCGCAGCTGGTCCGGCTGGAGCGTCGCTTCCCCGGCCACAAGGTGCGCAAGGAGCAGCAGGTGCTCCAGATCCCCCTGCCGCGGCCGGCGCCCGAGGACCTGGTCGCCTGGGCCGCGGGGGTGCTGCGGGAGGTCTTCGGGGCCCGCTGATGTTCGCTGCACGTGATCGCATGCACGCTCTGCGCTCGCCGGATAGGTGATCCGGCGCCACGGGCGGCGATCCGGGCTGCTCGTCTCGGGCCACCGACCCGAGCCGCGCACGGCGCGGTGTCCCGAGCATGGAGGAACCGTGGCGGACGAGCGCAAACCCTTCACCATCGCCGTCGGACTGCTGCGGCGGACGACCCCGTTCCTGCTCCTGAACGCGGTGGTCTACGCGGGGTTCTTCCTGCTCATCGTCGCCTGGCTGGCGGCGTTCGGTGGGCTGGCGGCCTTCTTCGCCAACCGCATCGAGGTCCTCGCGTTCCTCTTCCTGTTGATCGCGATCGGTGGCCCGGGAGCGCTGCTGGCGCTGGCCCGCCGCTACCTGCTCTACCTCGTCCAGGGGGCCCACATCGCCACGGCGACCACCCTGCTGTTCGACGGTCAGATCCCCGAGGGGCAGGGGCAGGTCGCCTACGGACGGGCCCAGGTCCAGTCGCGCTTCCGGGACGTCAGCATCCTGTTCGCGGTCGACCGGGCGGTCCACGGGGTCGTGAGCACCTTCACCCGCAGCTTCGTGCGGATCGCGGACATGCTTCCGCTCGGGAACGCGGTCAGCAACCTGGCGCGGCTGGGGGCCACCATCGTCAACCGGTCGGTGTCGTACGTGGACGAGGCGATCCTGTCCTACGCCATCGCCAAGGGCGAGGCCAACGTGTGGCGGAGCGCCCGCCACGGCGTGATCCTGTACGCGCAGGCCTACAAGCCGATCCTGGGCTCGGCGGTCAAGATCTGGCTGCTCGGCAAGGTCGCGTTCATCGCGCTGCTGCTCGTCCTCGGGATCCCCGCGGTGCTGGTGTTGCTCGCCTTCGATGCGGTCTGGTTCCAGGTGGTCGTGTTCGTTGCGGTCGTCATGCTCGCATGGCTCATCATGGCCGCGACCTTCGAGCCGTTCGCTGCGATCTACACCCTGGTCACGTACCACCAGGCGACCGAGGGTGTCGAGGTCAACGCGGTCTGGGATCAGCGGCTGCAGCAGGTCTCCAAGCGGTTCAAGGAGATCGTCGGCAAGGCCCAGCAGGGCGGTGGGGGACCGGACCCGCTGGACACCGCCACCGTCCTACCGGAGACGATGCAGCTGGACGGCCCCAACGCTCGCGCCGCGACCCCGTCCACCGGCGGACCGGGCGGGGGCGGCGCGACGGGCGGGGGCAACCCGCTCGCCGGGCTGCGCTCCGCGGGCCGATCCGGCGGTCTCGGGGGTATGGTCGGGGGGCTCCTGTCCCAGGTGGGGCAGTCCTCGCAGGGGCACCACGCGCCGCCCCCACCGGCCGCTCCACCAGCGTCCGAGCGGGATGACCACGAGCAGCAGGGTCCGGTCGCGTCGCCCCCGCCCCCGCCGCCTCCGGCTCCCGGTTCGTAGCCGGCGGCGGAACGCACGACGCCACGATCCGCACGGTCCGTGCGGGCGCCTGTCGGGCACCGACCCGGCGCGTCAGCGCGCCGCGGGCGGCTCCTCCTGGTCGAGCTCCCAGCCGCGGGTCTCGGGGAGGAACCAGAACCCGAGCGCGATGACCGCCGTCCCGACCCCGATCCAGCGGGCAGCCGCCGCGAAGCCGCCGGTCAGGTCCGCGAGCAGCCCGAAGGCCAGCAACCCGGTCACCGCACCGAGCACCCCCGCGACCGTCTCCCAGCCGGCCACGGTCGCCCGCACGCTGGTCGGCACGAGCTCGGCCACCATGGCACCGGTCGGGGGCGCGAACGCGCTGGATGCCGCCAACGCGAGCAGGTAGCCGATCGCCAGATCGCGGGTCGTGCCCGCGTAGGCGTAGGTCACCGCCAGGCCGGTCAGCGCCATCGACGCGCCGGCCGTGGCGGTCCGCCCCAGGCGATCCGCTGCCCAGCGACCGATGACCAGCCCCAGCAGCCCGGCCGGACCCGCCGCGAGCACCAGGGTGGACAGCAGCAGGGGGGAGGCGCCGAGCACCCCCTCGCCGTACACGAACAGGTAGGTGAAGCCCGGCCCGGTCGCCAGCGCGATGGCGCCGACCAGGGTCGCGAGCAGCGCCACGCGGCCGACGAGCTGGCGCGGGATCCGCCCGGGCATGCCGGTCGCGGCGACCTTGCCCGCCGCGATGGCCGGTTCCCGGATGCGCCGTGCCAACACGGGCAGGAGCAGCAGTGGGAGCAGGGACAGGCCCATCACGACCCGGAACGACGGCTCGCCGGGAAGCAGACCGCGTCCAACGGCGATGATGCCGGCGCCGAGCCCGTACCCGGCCGCGATCAGCGCCAGCGACCACGCACGGGATCGGCTGTCGGTCTCCTCCGCGGCGATCACCCCGGCCAGCGCGTTGATGGCGGACAGCAGGGGCCGCGCCAGGGCCACGATCGCCACGAAGGCCCAGAAGCTCCACGCCAGGGCCGCCAGCGTCGTCAGGGCGAGGCCCATCCCCGCCGAGGCCAGCAGCACCCGTCGGCGTCCGAGCCGGTCCGCCAGCGCCGCGGTCGGCAGGCTGCCGAGCGAGGACAGTCGGATCAGGGCGAGCGCCAGCCCGAGCGTGGTCGCCGGGAGGCCCAGTTCGTCCAGCGCGCCGTCCCCGACCACCTCGCCGTAGGTGACCGCGACGTCGCGGATCACCGTGGTGACGCCGAACTGGGCGATGCCGGAGGCGACCGACAGGACCGTGACCGACAGGATCGGCACCGTCAGCCAGCCGGGCCACCACCGGCCGGCCCGAGCTCGCGCGGGATCGCCCACGGGGTTCCTGTCGCTCGTGGCAGGCAGACGGTATCGGCCCGGGCCGGCCGGCCCACGCCACCGGGTAGCGTCCCGCCCATGCGCCTCGTGACCTGGAACGTCAACTCGCTGCGCGCCCGCCTGCCCCGGGTCCGCGAACTCCTCGACACCCTCCGGCCCGACGTCGTCTGCGTCCAGGAGACCAAGGTCGCGGCGGAGACGTTCCCCCATGCGGCGCTGGCGGACCACGGCTATCGCGCCGTGGAGGCTTCCGAGGGACGCTGGAACGGGGTGGCCCTGCTCGTGCCCGCCAGCACCGAGGTGGAGGACGTCGTGACCGGGCTACCGGGCGCTCCGGATCCCACCGAGGCGCGCTGGGTGGAGGCGAGCGTCGACGGGGTGCGGGTCGCCTCGGTGTACGTCCCGAACGGGCGTGACCGCGACCACCCGATGTTCACGGCCAAGCTGCGCTTCCTGGAGGCGATGCGCGACCACCTGATCGGGCTGGTGGCAGCCGGCCCGGTGGTGGTGGCCGGCGACGTGAACATCGCTCCCGAGGACCGCGATGTCTGGGACGTGGCCCAGGCCGGTCTGACCACCCACACCACCCCCGAGGAGCGCGAGCGCCTGGCCGCGGTCACCGCGGTCGGCCTGCAGGATGCCTACCGGGCCGTGGCCCCCGACGGTGAGGGCTTCACCTGGTGGGACTACCGGCTCCGTTCCTTCCAGCGCGGCTTCGGCATGCGCATCGACCTGGCCCTGGTCAGCCACGACCTGTCCGTCTCCGCCTGCGAGGTGCGGACCGGCTTCCGGCACCCGAACGACGCTGGCGACAAGCCCTCCGACCACGCCCCCGTCGTGGTGGAGCTGGCCCGCTGACGACGTCTCAGTTGCCGAGGTGCTCGTCGTGGCGGTGGTCGTGCGGGTTGGGGTCGTCGAGGACCAGCGTGCCGTCCTGCAGCACATGCACGTGACCGCCGTAGGCCCGCCCGAGGAGCTCCGGCGTGAGCACGTCGTCGGGATGGCCGGCGCCGATCACCTCGGTGGCCATCAAGACGGCGACATCGGCCAGGCGCGCGGTGCCGACGTCGTGCGTGGTCAGCACGACCAGGTTGCCGCGGTCGCGTTCACTCGCGACCACCTCGGTGATGGTCTCCTGGGTGACCAGGTCCAGCCCGGTGATGGGCTCGTCGAGCAGGAGGATCTCGGCCCGCTGCGCCAGTCCCTGCGCGACGTAGACCCGTTGGCGCTGCCCGCCGGACAGCTCGCGCAACTGGCGCAGGCGCAGGTCGTCGATGCGGAGGCGGTCGATCGCGTCCTCGATGGCGGTGCGGTCCTCCGCGGTGAGCCGCCCCAGGGCCCCGCGGCGGGCGTAGGCGCCCATGCGTACCGTCTCCTGGACGGTCAGGGGGACGGCCTCGTTCGCGACGGTGGTCTGCAGGACGTGCGCGACGAGGTTGCGCCGGGACGTCCCTGAGTGACCTGCGATCCGGACCCGGCCGCGGGTCGGCCTGACGAGGCCGGAGATGGTGGAGACCAGCGTGCTCTTGCCCGAGCCGTTGGGGCCGATCACCGCGACGACCGTGCCGCCGCGCAGTTCGAGGTCGATCTCGCGCAGGGCATCGATGTCGCCGTAGGAGACCGACACGCCCTCGAGTCGGACCGTCGGACCCCCGGCCCGTGGCCGCGCGGCCACCGCACCCCGCCGGCTCGGCGGTGGCATACTAGGAACGGTTCCCATTATCTTCCTCGACCCGCGGCCCTGGGACCGTAGCGAACCGGATGCGCACGCGACGTGCCTCCGACCGCCCCCGGTCCCGGACCTCCGCACCCCTCGCTCCCGATCCCGCACGCCGAGGACCGCCATGCCCAAGTATCCCACCTACCCCCGCACCGCCCGGCGGCGACTCCGGACCATCGTCGCCAGCTGGTCCGTCGCCGTGGTGGTCCTCACCGCCTGCGGCGAGGCCGCCGACGGTCAGCCGGCGGCCTCGAGCGCCGATGCTCTCCCCGTCGTCGTGGCGACCACCTCCATCATCGGGGATCTGGTCGCGACCCTCGTCGAGGACGATGCCGAGGTGGTCGTGCTGCTGCCTCCCGGGGTCGACCCGCACGGCTACCAGCCCTCCGCGGACGACGGCCGCGTGCTGCGCCAGGCCGACCTCGTGGTCGCGAACGGCCTGCTGCTCGAGGAGGGCCTGGTGTCCGTGCTCGAGACCGTCGCGGAGGAGGGCGGCACCGTCCTGACCCTGGCCGACAAGCTCGACCCGATCGAGTTCGACGGGCACGACGAGCACGCCCGCGAGGGCGATGACGACGACCATGACGACGACCATGGCGACGAGGACCCGCACTTCTGGTTCGACCCGCTGCGGACGGCCGACGCGGTGGAGCGCATCGCGGCCGAGCTCGCGTCCCTGGACACCGGGCCCGACGCCGCCACCTGGACCGCACGCGGTGCGGCGTTCGCCGAGGAGCTGCGTGAGCTCGACGCACAGCTGAGCGGGTGGTTCGCCACCATCCCGGACGACAACCGCACGATCGTGACCAACCACGACTCGCTGGGCTACCTCGCGGACCGCTACGACCTCGAGGTCGTCGCCACCGTGATCCCCGGCTCGTCGACGCAGGTCGAGGCGAACCCCCAGAGCTTCGCGGCCCTGATCGGCACCGTCGAGGAGCTCGGGATCGACGTCGTCTTCGCGGAGAACACCGACGCGACGGTGCTGGCCGAGCAGCTCGCCAGCGAGGTCCTCGGTCGCGGTGACCTCGAGGTCGAGGTCGTCCGCATCTACACCGACGCGCTCGGTGAGCCGGGCTCCGGCGCGGAGACCTACGTCGGGTTGCTGACCACCACCTCGACCCTGATCGTGGAGGCCCTCGGCGGCAGCGTCTGACCCTGCTGCTCCCCGTGGCCGGGTGCGCGCGCGAGCGCGCCCGGCCACGACGCTACGTTGCGCTCCGGGCCCGCGTAGGGCGACGGCCCTCGCTGAGGCGGACGAGATGCTCGAGCTGATCCTGGAGCCCTTCGCGTTCCAGTTCATGCGCAACGGCCTCTACGCGGGACTGCTCACCGTCCTGATGGCCTCGCTGGTGGGCACCTGGGTGGTCCTCCGTGGCCTGTCGTTCATGGGTGACGCCATGGCGCACGGGGTCCTCCCCGGGATCGCCGTCGCCTTCCTGCTCGGGGCCAACCTCCTCGTCGGCGCCGCGGTCAGCGCGACGGTCATGATCGCGGGCATCTCGATCGCGTCCGCGCGTGGTCGGCTCGGGGACGACACGGCGATCGGGCTGCTGTTCGTCGGCATGCTCGCGCTCGGTGTCACGATCATCTCGGCCCGCGGCGCGTACGCCGGGGATCTCACCACGATCCTGTTCGGTGACCCGATCGGGGTGAGCCGTGCGGCGCTACGCACCCTGCTGATCGCGACCGTCGGCACCGTGGCCGTCACCGTCCTGCTCTACCGGCCCTTCCTCGTGCTGTCGTTCAGCCGGGCGAAGGCCAAGGTGCTGGGGCTGGCGCCGGGGCTCGCCCACCTCGCCATGCTGGTCCTGATCGCGACGGTGATCGTCACGGCCTTCCGTGCCGTGGGCACCCTGCTCGTGTTCGCGTTCCTGGTGGCTCCCCCGGCGACCGCGTCGTTGCTGGTCCGCCGGGTGCCCCTGATGATGGCGATCTCGGTCCTGCTCGGGTCGCTCAGCGTGGTGGCGGGGCTGGTGATCAGCTTCCACTACGGCACCGCCACGGCGGCGACGATCGCCGGCATCACCGTCCTGATCTTCTTCGTGGTCCTGACCCTGCAGGAGGCGGTGACCGTGACGCGCGACGTCGTCACCCGTCGGGGGCGCCGGCGGACTGCCCCCGTGTGAGCCGTGGCCCGTCCAGGCTGTCCTGCGCGGGGCAGTCCGGGCAGGCACCGACCAGCTCGAGCCGGTGCGAGTCGATCACGTAGCCCTGTTGGACGTGGGCCTCGGTGGCCGCCGCGGCCAGCGCCCGCTCGATCGCCGGTGGCAGCACCACGTCATCGATCCGGCCACAGCCCGAGCAGACCACGTGGTGGTGGTGCTCGGACAGCTCCTCGGTCAGCTCGTAGCGTGCGACATCGTCGGTGGAGGTGATCCGCTCCACCGCCCCGCACTGCTCCAGGATCGCGAGGTTGCGGTACAGCGAGCTCTGGGACTGCGATGCACCGTGCCCCAGCAGCTCGGCGATGGTGACCGGACGCCCGAGGTCGAGCAACAGCTCGACCAGCTGCCGACGACCGCGCGTGTAGCGCTGGCGGCTACGCCGCAGCTGCTCGTCGACGATGTCGTGGACCTCGGTAGCCATGACGGGAGCCTACTGCGTTCTCGGAACGGCCAGGAGCGGGCCCGGCGGCGACCCCCGTTAGACTCGCTGCCCGCGCGCCCACGTCGCCGCCTGGCCGTCGTCGCTGGTCGTGGCCGTCGTCCCCGCCCCTCCCGGAGCCCGCCGTGCGCACCACCTGGACGTCCCTGCTCGCCGCTGCGACCGCGGCCGTCGTGCTCGCGGCCTGCACGCCACTGCCGCCGGCGTCGTCGGCGGCGGTGGTCGGGGAGACCCCGATCCCGCGGGAGCGCATCGAGGACGCGGTCACCGACCTGGACCTGGCCGGCCTACGTGACAGCATCGGGGCCAGCCTCCCGGTGGAGCTGGAGGGGGTGGAGCGGGAGGCCGCCGTACGGGCGGAGTTCGAGGCCCTCCTCCTCGACACCCAGCGGCGCATCCTCGACCTCTACATCCGCTTCGAGCTGGTCCAGCGTCTGGCCGACGACGCGGGCGCTGTGGCCAGCGAGGCGGACGTGACCGACGCCCGCGACCAGCTGCTCGCCTCGATCGGGGGCCCGGGGGCCCTCGAGGGGGTCCTGCAGCAGTCGCGTCTGACCGAGACGATCTTCGAGGAGGTCATCGTCCGGCAGGAGGCGCTGGTCGCGGCCCTGCGCCGTGCGCTGCTCGAGGGGCAGCAGCTCGAGGTCCGCTCGCCCCGACACATCCTGCTCGCGACCGAGGCCGACGCCGAGGAGGTGCTCGCCGAGCTGGCCGCGGGTGCGGACTTCGCGGAGCTGGCCCGGGAGCGGTCGGAGGACCCCGGCAGCGCTGCCCAGGGCGGCGACCTCGGGCCGCAGCCCCGCGGCGCGTGGCTGGTCGAGTTCGACGACGCGGTCTGGGCTGCGGAGGTGGGTGAGGTCGTGGGGCCCATCCAGACCCAGGCCGGCTTCCACGTGATCGAGGTCCGCAGCGCCGAGACCCTCGGCCCGGAGGAGCTGTCCCTGGCCCAGGCGCAACAGCTCACCGACGGGGAGCTCGAGGCGCGCTTCTCCGCCATCCTGCTCGACACCGAGGTGGTGATCGATCCGGCCTTCGGGACCTGGGACGTCGGTCCTGGCGGTGCCACGGTCCAGCCGGCCCGGCCCGTCGGCGTCGGTGCGCCGCGGCCGCTCGCCGACCTGGATGCCGAGCTCACCCAGGACGAGCTGGACGAGCTCCTCGAGCAGCTCGGGGACGGCTCGTGACCCTGCCGGCCGCCGGTCCGAGCGTCGCGCTGGTCGAGACCTCGGAGCTGCTACCCGGGCTGCTGTCCTTCCCTGCCTGGGACGTGCTCGGGACCGCCGAGCGCATCTGGGCCCGTGATGCCGAGCGGCACCCCTTCGCCGTGCACCTGCACCTGGCCGGGCTGGACCTCGAGACCCTGGAGCCGGCCGCGCTCGACCGGGGCGACCTCGACCTCACTCGCCCGGGGCGCCCTGAGGACCGCCGCCTGGCCAAGGCGCTGGTCCAGCGGGCGGTCGCGGACGGCCGCGTGGTGTTCCTGCTCGGTCCGGACGATGACCGCCTGGCCCTGGCGCTGGCCGGGATGGCCGCCGAGCACGACCTCGAGCTGGAGCTGGTCCTGCTGGCCCAGCAGCCGCCGGGGACCGAGCTGCTGCGGATCGTCGAGGTGATGCAGCGGCTTCGTGACCCCGAGCACGGCTGTCCCTGGGACCTCGAGCAGGATCACCACACGCTCCTGCGCTACCTCATCGAGGAGACCTACGAGCTCGTCGCTGCGGTCGAGGAGGGTGACGACCACGACCTCGTCGAGGAGCTGGGGGACGTGCTGCTGCAGGTGGTGTTCCACGCCCGCATCGCCCAGGACCGTGGGGCCTTCTCGATCGACGACGTCGCGCGGGGGATCGCGGACAAGCTGGTACGCCGGCACCCGCACGTGTTCGCCGACGGCGATGCGTCCACCGCCGAGGAGGTCCAGACCCGCTGGGATGCGCTCAAGGCGGCAGAGAAGGGTCGCGAGGGCCCGTTCGACGGCGTGCCGGCCACGGGCCCGGGACTCGAGCTGCTCACCACCCTGCAGCGCAAGGCGGCCAAGCGTGGGCTGCTCGTCGACGGTCCCTCCCCCGCGCTGCAGTCGGTCGCCGACGCGGCGATGGCGGCCGGCGCCGTCCCGGTGGACGAGCGCCTGCCGGCCATCGGCCGGCTGCTCGACGCGGTCGTGCGCCTGGCACGTGAGCTGGAGGTCGACGCGGAGGCGGCCGCACGGGCGGCGGCACGTGAGCGCCGCGCTCGCACCGAGGCGGCGCTCGCCCACGGTCGTGCTCACGGGGCCGAGCCGGACGAGGTCGCCCCGGAGGAGTTCCGGTCCTGGTGGGACGCGGTCGACTGAGGCGGGCGGTGCCGGGCTGGCACGGCCGGCTCGGCAGCGGCCACCGTTGCGGTATCGCCCCGTCCGTCGGGCCGGGCGGCGGTCCCTGTCCGGGACCGCCGCCGTTCACTAGCATCGCTGGCAACGCGACCCGTTGGAGGATGCCGTGCCGCCGAAGCGTTGCCCGGAGTGCGGCCGCTTCCTCGCCAACGACCTGGTGACCTCGCTCACCGACGCCCCCGCGCCCTGCCCGCGCTGCGGGATCGAGCTCCGGCCCGAGACGATCATCGGGGGCGAGCGGGCCCGGCGGCCTCGCCCGTCGGCTCCGACCGCCGCCGCCGCAGCCGCCGTGCCGAGCACCGACGCCGCCGGCTCCATCCGGCCCCCCGACCTCGACCCGCAGGCCGTCCAGACCCGCGACGAGGACGTCCTCGCCGGCTGGGACGTCGGCGCCGACGCCGAGGAGGTCGCCTCCTGGCGACGCGACCAGCGCCCGTTCCCCACCGACACCGTCATCGTGGTCGGTGCGTCCGTGGGCGCAGGGCTGCTCGGCGCCCTGCTCGCCGACGAGCACCCCGTCCGCTGGACCGCCGTTGGTGCGCTGGGCGGGGCACTCGGCGCCGGGGCGGCCCGACGGATCTGGGAGCTGCGCGGGTGACCCGGACCCGGGATGCGACCCCACGCGGCGCTGTTCTTCCTGTTGCAGATGTTGTACGAGTGCACGGCCGTCACGTAGGGTGACCCGCAGCGCCGCTGCGGTGACCCGGGCACGTGCCTGACCACCGAGGGACCCATGGATATGTCCACCATCACCAACGTCCACGCCCGCGAGATCCTCGACAGCCGCGGCAACCCCACCGTCGAGGTGGAGGTCACCGTCGGCTACGGCGAGGTCATCGGTCGCGCCGGTGTGCCTTCCGGCGCCTCCACCGGTGAGGCCGAGGCCGTCGAACTGCGGGATGGCGACGCCGGCCGCTACCTCGGCAAGGGCGTCACCAAGGCCGTCGCCAACGTCAACGACCGGATCGCGCCGGAGCTGATCGGCTTCGACGTCACCCGCCAGCGCGACGTCGACGCACTGA
>JBLRWQ010000064.1:0-16145 GCA_047921175.1 Nitriliruptoraceae bacterium
CGACGACCACGCTGTGTCACCAGCCGTCGTCGAGGCGATCAAACACGCCAGTGGGTGGGGCCACTTCAGATCATCACAGTGGGGCCACTTCTAGTTGACAAACCCAGCGCCGAGTTCGACGTCGCGCAGCCGTGTTAGGCGCCACATGGGATGAGGATGGGCGGGGTCTTCTGCGCCATCGGGGGTGAGGATGGGGTGCGGCGATGGTCGTCGGGTGCACCCTCGGATGAGCAACGTGCGTGGCTCCACGATGACTGGAGCCGAGATGCTGATCGTCGCCGACGACACCGCCCGCACCGAACGTGAGCTGGCCGCCGGGGAGCTGGCGTGCCCCGACTGCCGTGGGCGACTGCGCCCGTGGGGACACGCCCGACCACGGTCGCTACGCACCCGCGACGGACGCCGACACCTGCGGGTCCGGCGCAGCCGCTGCGCCGACTGTGGCCGCACCCACGTGCTGGTGCCCGGCGTGATGCTGCCCCGCCGCGCCGACGCCGTGGAGGTCATCGGAGAGGCGCTTGCCGCCTCGGCGGCGGGGGAGGGTTACCGGCCCATCGCTGCCCGTCTGGGCCGGCCCGCGGCGACCGTGCGCGGCTGGGTCCGCCGGTTCACCGCCCGCGCCCAGATGACCCTGCAGCACGCCACACGGTGCCTGATCCGCTTCGATGTTGGCGTGGTCCGCATCGAACCGGACCCGGCCGCGACACCGACCCAGGCCGCCCTGGCCGTCCTTGGCGCTGCCGTGCAGGCGGTCGAGCGGTTCCTCAACGTGCCGGCACGCTCAAGGTGGCAGCTCGCCTCCGCGCTGTGCTCCGGGCGGCTCCTGGCCAACACGAACTGCCCCTACCCGACCCTGGAGTGACCTGACACGCTCCTGGCCAGGCCGTCGAGACCTGTCAGGAGCGCCGTGAAGCCGCAACACCGGCCCCAGAAGCTCGACCGCGGCGCGCCCAGTGGCCCACGCGCGAGAAGGACCGCGCGCGGGTCTACGTCGACGTGCCATCACCCTGCCGCCCGCACGCTGAGGACCCTCACCCCCACCAGCACGCCACCGGACGATCGCGCACCGCTCACCACACCCGACCGCCGGTCCTCATCTCACGTGACGCAGCCATCCTCAACGAAGCTGGCGCCCAACAAGCCGTAGCGGGCGCCCAGATCGCTCCGCGCTGACACCAACGCGGTAGACGCTCTCGAACCGACGCGAACGTGTCGCAGGCAGCGACCGGTAGAACACGCCCGCTACCGCTACCCGCGCACACTTCAGCGCGGCTGCGCCGATGGCGGCCCTTGGCCCGCAGAACTGGGGTCAACCGAAGTCGGGAGACCCGTGGTCTACCCGCCTACAGTGGTGGCGGTGCGATCGTTGAACGTTCCTGGTATGGACATCGCCGGTGTTGGGAGCTGGCGTGAACCTCGGGGGCGACCGGAGTTGTTGCGGAGCGCCGATAGCGCGAAGGGGAAGATCGTGAGTCTGGAGCCGAACGCCGCCGACGTAGTCCGTGCCCATGTCGCGGCGTTCAACAGTGCCGACGCCTCCCGGGTCGCTTCGGGCTTTCACGTCGATGCCAAGTTCTGCACGGGTAGAGATATCGTTGTCGACGGTAGGCAGTCGTTGAAGACGTTCTTCGAAGAGGCGTTCCGCGCGATCTCGCTGAGGCTCACGGTGGAGGTACTCGTCGTGGACGATCAGCGAGTCGCCGCTCAGTTCCAGGAACACGTCGTTGACGACGGAGTCGAGTCCGTCGATCACATCGCCGCCTTCTACGAGGTAGAGGGCGGGTTGTTGCGCTCCGTGAAGGTCTACCGGGAGGGCAGTGCGACGGAGTAAGTGGCGACCGCGAGCGGCGGCAGACCCGAGCCAGCTTGTAGTCGCAACGTGGCGTCATCGCGAGCTGGCCGTCACCTCAGCGACCGGGTGTGATCCGGTCCTTGGCCCGTAGGATTGGGGTGGCAACGCGGTTGTTCAGTTGCCGCCGGCGAGGTAGTGGGCGATGGCGTAGGTCGCGTGGCGGTTGAGTGCGTGTCGGGAGCGGTCGTAGCGTCGGGTGGTCTTCGGATCGGCGTGGCGGGCGAAGTCCTGCATGTCGCGCAGCGACACGCCCGCGTCCAGTCCGATGGTGATCGCCGAGTGCCGCAGCCCGTGAGGGGTCAGGTGAACCGGGATGTCGGCGTCGCGAGCGAGCGCACCAACGAGGTACTGCACGTTGTAGGCGGTCATCCGCCGGCCGGCCCGGTTGACCAACAGCGGGCCGCGGCCTCGACCCTCGATCGCGACGGCGACCGCCTGCATGGTGGGTGGCGCGAGCGCAACCACGGTGGGCCGATCACCCTTCGTGGTGGTCAGCTTCAGGGTGTGATGCCACGAGTGGTTTCCGAGATCCTCGACGTTGCACGCGATCAGCTCGCCGCACCGCAGACCGTTGAGACCGAGCAGCATCGCGGCCGCCCACCACGCACCGCCACGCAACTCGGCGGCGGCGAGCCAATCGGTGAGTTGGTGACGCGTCAGGCTCGCGGTCGCCGACTCGGTCGCGCGCGACGGACGGCGGATCGTCTCGACCGGGTTGCGGTTGACCAGCTGTTCGCGCACGCACCAACGGTAGAACGCCGAGACCGCCGAGATCCGCCCCACGATCGTGTTGGGTGGATAGCCAGCGGTCTTCAGCTCGGCGATGAAGGTCTCGAGCGCTGCGGCGTCGGCACCGCCGACCGGGTCATAACCGTGGGCGTCGCACCAGTCGAGCCATCGGGTCAAGATGAACCGGTAGTTGTCGCGGGTCCGGGCGGTCCAATAGCTGGCGAGGAACCGTTCCAGCACCTCCTCGGAAGTCGCTCGTGCTGGGGTGATGGTGTCCATGACATCTCCGATCGACGGACATGCCATGACTTCGACCAACTCGCCATCCAACAGCAGCCCACCATGGACGAGCACTGATAGCCGATGGCATCCTGGAACTGGCAAGCCCCGCGACCAGTGCCTGACGTGACAATGGCCGAGGACGTGGCCGGGGTGACGGTTTGGACCATGCTCCTTGACGCATCCTGCATCGTGATGCACGATGCAGGCGATGAGGAGGTGCGTGATGCCCAAGGGATTCACCGTCCGGCTCGATGACGACCAGGCCGAGGAACTCGAAGCGGTCGCGAAGGTCGACGGGGTGCCGGTCGCCGAGGAGATCCGCCAAGCCATCGCCGTGCGCATCGAGCAGCGCCGCGGCGATGAGGAGTTCCGTGCGCGGCTACGGCAGTCCATCGCCGACAACCAGAAGATCCTCGACCGACTCGCTCGCTGAGTGACCTGGAGCTATCTCGATCTGGCGGACTTCCTGCTGATCGCCGAGGCCGTGCTCGACATCCCCGCTGAGGATCTCGCCCGCGCGGGCCGGTTGGATCTCGCCGAGTCCGCCCTGCACGCCCCGGCCGCAACCTTCGGCGGCGTAGAGTTCTACCCCGACCTGGCCAGCAAGACCGCCGTGCTGGCCGCCCGGCTCATCAACAACCATCCGCTCCCCGACGGCAACAAGCGGGTCGGCTACCTGTGCGCGCTCGAGTTCGTCGCCCGCAACGGTGGCACCTGGACCCACCCGCCCGACGATCCCGACGGTGACGTCACCGTCGCGACGATCGAAGGCGTCGCTGCCGGCCAGATCGACGAGGACCGCCTCACGGCCTGGATCGCCGAACGCCTGGCGTGACGCAAATCTCCGCCTCGCCCGTGCGGGCGGTCCTTGGCCCGAAGGACCGCGTTCAGGAGCGGTGAAGAACCGCCGTATCCGCACGATGCTCGCCGTCGCTGACATGGCCACGGGCCCGGCTGTTGGGCCTATCCAGCGACACCCGCTGCCGAACGCAGGCCGTCCTCAGTGTGGGCGGGGACGCAGGGGCTTGAGCCGGTTCTCCGGGGCCGGGGGGATGAGTGACACCAGCAGCGCGGGCGTCGCGGTGACGAGCAGGGCCACGTTGCCGTCGAGTCGGGTGGCCAGGATGCCGAACAGCGTCGGCCCGACGATGAACCCGGCCGCGATGAACACGATGGCCAGGGTGAAGCCGGTGCTGGGACGATCCCGATAGACGTGCTGGCTCCAGATGACCAGGAGGGCGAACCCGGTCGTGAAGCCGACCCCGAACAGCGCCGCTGACCCCAGCGCGGCGACCGTCGAGCCGGGCGCGAGCACCAGCACGAGGAACGAGCCGCTGATCAGGACCAGCATCACCGCCAGCGGTCGGCGCACGCCATGACGGTTGGCGATGCTGCCCCCGAAGGCCCCCACCGCGGCACCGGCGAGCCCCAACGACGCCCACATCGCCGGCCCGATCCAGCTCGGCAGGCCAGCGTCCTGCGCGGTGACCGGCGCGTACGCGAAGTAGGCCCCACAGGTGATCGAGATCCCGAGCGCGACGCTGAGCATCCGGAGCGATCGGGGGTTGAGGAACCAGCTCAGCCGGGGTCGCCGGTGGCGGGAGGTACGCGCAACCGTGTCCGGTGCCAGCACCCGCCACGAGGCCGCGGCCGCGAGTAGTCCGATCGCCGCGAACGCCCACCACACGGTCCGCCACCGGTCACCCGCCACCAGCAGGAGCACGCTGGCCACCACGAGCCCGACCGGAGAGCCGGCGTTGACCAGCGACAGTGCGCGTCGGGTCTCCTCGGTCGGGACCTTGTAGGCGATCGCATCCGAGAACGGCGCCCACGCCCCGCCCGCGCTCGTGCCGGCCGCGATCACCCCGACAGCCAGCAGGATCGGTCCTGGCGCGGACGCGATCGTGCCCGCACCGACCGCGAGCAGCAGACATCCGGACACCACCGGCACCCGCGGCCCGAACCGGGCCGTGAGGATCCCGGTGGCCACGGTGGCCACGAGGTAGCCGGCCTGCGCCGCGCTGGCGTAGAAGCCCAGCACGTCCAGCGACAGGCCGAACTCCTCCCGGAACCTCGGCAGGAACAGCCCGAACGCCTGCCGCCCCAGGGCGTAGGTCGCGATCAGTGCGAGGAGGCCCGCGAGCCCGACACGGGAGCTCTGGCTGATCGGCACCGGGTTCCTTCCACGACAGCAGCTACGGCGCAGTCGTCGTTCCATCCCATCGCTGGGCAGTGTGCCAGGGCCGCGTGGCAGTTCACCTGCGGCCGGCACGTCGGCGGTAGCTCCACCAGCCCCACACCGCCGTTGTGGTGAGCAGCCCCGTGAGCAGCGTGTGGCTGCTGTGCCACAGGGACATCGCGGGGGCCCATCGCCCGCCGAGTGGCAGCGTGTTCATCGGAGCGCCCGGGAGCGTCGCGACCATCGCGTAGAGGAGCGGCACGGCTGCGGCCGTCGGCAGCCACGGCATCCGTGGGGCCGCCACGACGATCAGCAGCAGCACGAGACCGAGCAGCAGGAACACGCCGGCGATGACCCAGCTGGGCCACGCGACGACCTCTCGGAGCTGCAGGACACGCAGCTCGCGCTCGAACCGGGTGACACCCTCGAGCGCCAGCACGAACACGAGACCCAACAGCGCGCCACCACCATGGCGGACCCAGCCCGTCCTGGTCCGAGACGGATCGCTCGACTCGACCGGCGCATCCACAGCATCGCTCCGTAGGCGTCCGAGGACCGAACGGTAGCCATCAAGGTCGGCGGGCAGCGATCCGGCGTGGGAAGAGCCGCTGCGCCCGGACACGGAGGCGTTGACCGAAGGCGATCGCGGACTCCACCGCACCGCCAGCGCGTGGCGCGGCGAGCAGCTGCCGCGCCACCGAGGTGGCGTCGAAGAACAGGTCGAGGGCGACGAACGGATCGCCGAGCAGGGTGACGACGCCGTCGGGGAACGGCTCGTACTGCCCTCGCGCGCGTTCGAGGGCGGCGTCCTTCCCTTCGGCAGCCGCCGGCATCATCGGATCGGTGAGCACGATCTCGTCGTGCATCATCGTGGTGAGCTCGTGCCATGCACCCCGGTTGCTCGACCCGATCCACGGATCGAAGAAGGCCCGCACCTCCTACGCCGACCGTGGCGCCCCGGCGACGTCCATCGCTCCACCGCCCGTTCGGGCCATCCTGCCCGCGACCACCGGCGGCGTCGATGCCGCGGCATCCGCCGGAACCCGACCACCGATCCACCGCCCGCAGAAGCGCGATCCAGGGTCAGACGCCGGGCTCCTGCGGCGGCGCCGGTGCACCTCCAGCGGGTGGTTCGTCCGATGCCAGCAGGCCCGGCGGGGACGCGACGGGGGTGTCGACCGCGGTCCCGAAGCGGCGCTCGCGGCCCTGGTAGAGCGCGATCGCCTCGGCCAGGGCGTGCCGGTCGAAGTCGGGCCAGAGCGTGTCGACGAAGGCGAGCTCCGCGTACGCGGCCTGCCACAGCAGGAAGTTGGAGATGCGCTGCTCCCCCGAGGTGCGCACCAGCAGGTCGACGTCCGGCATGTCCGGGTCCGCGAGCCGTCGCGCCAGCGCGGCCTCGTCGACGCTCGTGAGCCGTCCCGCGGCGACGTCCTGGGCCGCACGATCGGCCGCCTCGGCCAGCTCGGCGCGGGCGCCGTAGTTGAAGGCGATCCGGAGCGTGAGCCGCCGGTGCCGCGCGGTCAGTGCCTCGGTGTCCTCGATGAGGCGGACCAGACGCTTGGGCACGGGCCGCCCGCGACCGCCGATGAAGCGGACCCGGACCTGGCGGTCGTCCAGCGCGTCCGCCCGGCGCAGCAGCAGGGACTCGTTGAAGCCGAGCAGGAACCGGACCTCGCTCGGCGGGCGACGCCAGTTCTCGGTCGAGAAGGCGTAGACGGTCAGGTCGGTCACCCCGAGCTCCAGCGCACCCTCGACGGTGTCGAACAGGGCCGCCTCCCCCGCCTCGTGCCCGGCGTTGCGTGGCAGGCCCTGGCGGTTGGCCCACCGGCCGTTGCCGTCCATGATCAGCGCGACGTGGGCCGGCAGGCGGGCGGCATCGAGGCCGTGCTCCTCGAGCAGTCCCACGCGCTGCCACCTCGCCGTCGACGACCTGCCGGGGCCAGCTGGCCCGGACCCGCACGCTAGCGCCGCCGGCCGGCACGACCGACCGGCACGACCGACCCGTGGTGAGGGACGCCCGGGCAGGCATCGGAACGGATACACGCTCACCGTTCCGCCGGTTCGCCGGGCACGTATGCTGCCACCGGGAGCGCCACGGGAGGGCGAGCAGGTATGGCGGAGCACGTGCGCGGGGTTCTGGACACCGACGCGGTCGTGATCGGCGCGGGCGCCGCGGGGCTGGCCGCAGCCCGGTCGCTCGCCGTCCGTGGCATCGACTACCGCCACCTCGAGAAGGGCTCCATGGTCGGCGGCCTGTGGCGCATCGACAACGACAACGGCGGTGCCGCCGCGTACGAGAGCCTGCACCTGAACAGCTCCCGACCCCGGACCCAGTTCCCGTCCCACCCCATGCCCGACGACTGGCCGGACTACCCCTCGCACCAGCTGATGGCCCGCTACCTGCGGGACTTCGCCGAGCACTTCCGCCTGACGGACCGGATCGAGTTCCGCACCGAGGTGGCGGCGGTCCGGCCGCTGCCCGGGGACGGCCCGCCGGGCACCCACGGCTGGGAGGTGACGACCGGCGCGGGTACCACGATCACCGCACGCTCGGTGCTGGTCGCCAACGGCCACCACGGCACGCCCCGCCGGCTGTCGGTCCCCGGCAGCTTCGATGGCACCCGGTTCCACGCCCACGACTACCGCGAGCCGTCCGGCTTCACCGGCAAGCGGGTGCTGGTGGTCGGGGTCGGCAACTCCGGGCTGGATATCGCCTGCGACGCCGCACCCGTGGCCGACCGGGTGCTGCTGGCCACCCGGCACGGCGTCCACGTGATCCCCAAGTACGCGTTCGGCCGCCCCGTCGACCAGCTCTCCTCCCCGCTGACCGCCCGGCTGCCCTTCCGGGTCGAGCGGCTGCTGTACGAGCTCCTCGTGCGTGCGTCCGTCGGCCGGCCCCAGGACCGCGGGCTGCCGAAGCCGGACCACCGTCTGCTCAGCGCCCATCCGAGCGTGTCCTCCCGGCTGTACGACCTGGTCGGCCACGGCGACATCGAGGTGGTGGGTGACCTCGAGCGGCTCGAGGGCACCTCGGTGCGCTTCCGTGACGGGCGCATCGAGGAGGTGGACGTGCTCGTGGAGGCCACCGGCTACGACGTCCACCTGCCGTTCCTGGCGCCGGACGTGCTCGAGGTGCACGACAACGTCCTGCCGCTGTACCGCCGGGTCGTTCCTGTCGAGAGGCCGGGGCTGTTCCTCGTCGGCTTCATCCAGACGGTCGGCTCCAGCGTGCCGCTCATGGAGCATCAGACCGAGTGGATCGCGGAGCTGCTGACCGGTGCGGTCACGCTGCCCTCCGCCGGCCAGATGCGCCGATGGATCCGCCGCGACCGGCGCGCCATGGACCGCCGCTACCTGCGCTCGGCGCGGCACACGATGCAGGTCGACTACTGGCGCTACATCCGCGACCTGACCGAGGAGCGGTCCCGCCACGCGGTCCCGGTCACCACCACCACCCACGCGCCGGCCACCGTCGTGGCCGCCGACCGGTGAGCCCGACGTCGGGCAGCGCGACCGCGAGCGCGGCCCCCGCGAGCGAGACGGCTACGACCGCACCGAGACCGCCGGGTCCGGTGCTCGTGACCGGCGCAGCTGGGTTCATCGGCCGGGCCATCACCGACCGGCTGCGCGCGCGGGGCGTCGAGGCGCGCGGCGTGGATGTGATCGGCGACCCGGCGACCGGGATCGTCGCGGGCGACGTCACCGATACCGCCGGCTGGTCGCACCACCTCGACGGTGTCGACACGGTCGTCCACACGGCCGCGATCGTGTCCAACGTGGTGCCCATGGCGCGGATGCACGCCGTCAACGTGGTGGGCACCCGGGCGGTGCTGGCCGCGGCGACCGCGGCCGGGGTACGCCGGGTCGTGCACCTGTCCTCGGTGGTGGTGCACGGCTACGACCTACCCGCCTGGGTCGACGAGGACCACCCGGTCACCCTCACCGGTGATGCGTACGTCGACACCAAGATCGCCGGTGAGCAGGTCGTGCTCGCGGCCCATGCCCGCGGTGACGTCGAGGTGGTCGTGGTCCGCCCCGGGGACGTCTACGGCCCCGGGTCGCGGCCGTGGGTGGTGCTGCCGCTGACCTACCTCAAGGCGGGGCAGGCGGTGCTGCCGGCCCGCGGCCGCGGGATCTGCAGCCACGTGCACGTGGACAACCTCGTCGACGGCGTGCTGAGGGCCGTCGCGGTCCCCGGCGCGGCCGGGCACGTCCTGCACGTCACCGACGGCGTCGCCACGACCTGGGCCGACTACCTGACCGAGCTCGGCCGGCTGGTCGGCCGTCGGCCGCGCCGCCTCCCCACCCCGGTCGCGGTCGCGCTCGCCTCGGCGGTGGGGCGCGCGGAGCGGGCACGGGGACGACCCAGCGAGCTGTGTGCCGCCTCGATGCGGCTGCTGGCCCGGACCGGCAGCTACCGGATCGACCGGGCGCGGGACGTGCTCGGCTACACCCCCACGGTCGACCTGGAGACCGGCCTGGCCGGGGTGGCGCGCTGGGCGGCCGAGGTCGGGCTGGCGGACGGCCCGGCTCCCCGGACCGTGCCCCAGAACGCGAGGAGCCGCTGATGCGTGCGATCGTCGCCGAGACCACCGTGCCCCGGTACCTCTGGACCACGGCGGCCCAGCGGATCCGGCACGACGCCGGCTGGCAGCGCGGCGGGCTGCTCCGGCTGGTCGACGACGCCCAGGAGCCCACCCTCCCCGGCCCCGACTGGGTCCGGCTCCGGACGGAGCTGGCCGGGATCTGCGGCAGCGACGTGGCGCTCGCCCACGCGAAGCTGTCGCTGGTGCTGAGCGCGTACTACACCGCGTCCCGGACCATCCCGGGCCACGAGGTGGTCGCGGTGGTGGACGAGGTCGGCTCGGCGGTGACGTCGCTCGAGCCGGGTGACCGGGTCGTGCTCGACCCGGTCCTGTCGTGCGTGCATCGCGGGTTCGACCCGGTCTGCGGCTCCTGCGCGCGCGGCCGCCCCCACACCTGCGACCGCTTCGACCTGCCGGGGGTGAGCGGCTGCGTCGCCCCGACCCAGGGGTTCGACGCGACCGTCGGCGGCGGGTTCGGCACCCGCCTGGTCGCCCACGTCGACCAGTGCCTCAAGGTGGGCGAGATCCCCTCGCGTCGCGCGGTGCTGGCCGAGCCGACCGCTGTCGCCCTGCACGCCGCGCTGCGCTGGCGGCGTGACGGCGACCGCGCGGTGGTGATCGGTCCGGGCACGATCGGGCTGCTCGTCACCGCAGCGCTCCGCCGGCTCCACCCCGACCTCGACGTGACCGTGGTGTCCCCGGACGCGTTCGGGACCGAGCGGGCCCGCCAGGTCGGCGCCTCCCGTGTGGTACCCACCGGCGCCGCGGCGATCCACGCGCTGGCCGACCAGGACGGTGGGCGGGTCCTGACCGCCGAGCGCACCCCGCTGCCGCTGCTGGAGCGGGGCGTCGATGCGGTGCTCGACTGCGTCGGGCTACCGGCCACGATCGACCTGGGGCTCCACCTGCTGCGCGCCGGCGGGACGTTCGTGCTGGTCGGCGCCGCCGGGCAGCAGCCGGTCGACTGGTCGCTGGTGTGGAACCGGGAGCTGACCGTGGTCGGCACCGTCAACGGCGGTCCGGAGCCGGCGCTGGACGGCCGCCGCTCGATCGAGCACGCGGCCGGATGGCTGGCCGACGACGCCTTCCCGGTCGACCGGATCGTCACCCATCTCGCCCCGTTGGAGCGCTGGCGGGACGCCTTCGCGACCGCCTCCGCCGGTCCCCGCGCCCGGGCCGGCAAGGTCGTCCTGCAGCCCGACCCGGACCTGCCGCTGGTCGGGGAGGTCCACGCCCGCCGCCCCGCCGGAGCCTGAGCAGTCATCGCGTCCGGATCCGGTCAGGGCCGGGGCACGGCCCCGTAGGCCTTGAAGCGGCGGTCGAGGTGGTGCTCGGCGAACGCCCGCGCGTAGGCGGCGGCGACCGCCCGTGCCGCCGGCTGCTCACGGGCCAGGCTCGGCAGCCCGGCCCACTGGCCGAGCCGGGCCAGCTCGGCCACCACGTCGATGACCTGGCGGTCCACGGCACGGGTACCGGTCGGGGCGCAGTCCGCACACAGCGCCCCGCCGGCCTTCACGCTCAGGAACACGTGCGTGCCAGGGGCCCGGCAGACCGCGCAGCCGTCGGTGAAGACGTGGAAGCCGACGCTGGCCGGCAGGCGCAGCAGGAAGGCATCCACGAAGATGGCCGGGTCCTCCGGGCCGGCGTCCAGCGCCTGCAGGCCGGCCCGCAGCAGCAGGAACACCCCGTTGTCCCGCTCCCCCTCCTGGGCCACGTGGTCGACCACCTCGGTCATGACGGACGCGGCCGCCGAGGTGGCATGGTCGGACCGGATGCGGTCGTGGGGAGCGAGCAGCTCCGCCTGGGTGATGGTGTCGAGGTTGCGGCCCTCGTACAGCTGCAGGTCCACGTGGCTGAACGGCTCCAGCCGGCCACCGAAGCGGCTGCCGGGGCGACGCACCCCCTTGGCGACCGCGCGGACCTTGCCGCGCCCCTGGGTCAGCAGGTGGACGATCCGGTCGGTCTCCCCCAGCTTGTAGGTGCGCAGCACGATGCCCTGGTCGCGGTAGGTGGCCATCAGCAGGCCGGGGTCGCGGGGTCGGCGGGACCGCAGCCACCGGTCGGATCCGCCTCGGCGGGCTCGCCCAGGTCCGCGACCCACGGGGGCCCCGACCGGACCGTGCCGTCGAGTCGCTTGGCGTGCATCCGCAGCGACCAGCCGTCGCCGTAACCGGCGGCGCTCCAGAAGGCCCGGCCGGCCACGTTGTCGTCCAGCACCAGCAGGTTGACCTGCACACAGCCGCGCTCGCGTAGCCGGTGCTCGAGCTCGGCGACCAGGGCACGGGCCACGCCGCGGCGCCGGGCCCGCTCCGCGACCGCCAACCGGTTGATCCAGCCGCGCCGCCCGTCGAAGGACCCGAGCACCACCCCGACCAGGCCGTCGTCGTCGTGGGCGCCCAGGACCAGCTCGGGCTCGAAGGCACGCAGCTGGGCGACCTCGGCGGCCGGGATGGGGCCGAGATGGTCGGTGACCGCCCACAGGGCGTGCGCGGCGGGCAGGTCGCCATCGAGCAGGGTCCGGATCCGCATGGGTCCGTTGTACCCGCTCACAGCAGCGGCCAGGGGTAAGGCTGCGCCACCGCCGGATGGGGGTAGCGGCCGCTGTCGAGCAGGGCGACCACACGCCGCTCCAGCGCGGCCACCTCGTCGTCGGCGAGGAGCGTGGCGAGGTGCGCACCGAGCTGGCCCACCAGGCCCTCCCGCAGCCGGTCCAGGTCGGCGAGCAGCCGCGCCGGGACCGGCTCACCGGCGAGCTCCCAGGCCACGGTCCGGAGCTTCGGCTCGGGATGGAAGGTCACCCCGTGGTCGATCAACCACACCCGGCCCGGCGCCGGGCCCACCCCCGCCGCGGCCGGCGCCGCGGCAACCAGGGCCGGCACGGGCGACTCGTCGGGGACGTGCAGCACGTGCCCGGCCTTGCGGTCGGCGTTGTTGCACACCGCGTCGAAGGCGATCATGGCCTCCAGCTGCGCCCGGAGCGCCGGCTGGCCCGCCTCCCACAGGGTGAAGTGGTGGGCCGCGAGGTCGTGGGCGACGTAGCGCTGCAGCGACCCGGGGCCGAAGGGCCCGTCGGGACGCAGCACGGTGGTGGGGACCTGGTACCAGCCGAGCGCGACGGAGAGGTCGTGGGCCGCGACCTCACGCCGGTGCAGGGTCCCGGCCGGGAAGTCCCACAGGGGCCGCTCCCCCCGTGCCGGTTTGTAGACCGCGAGGTCGTGCGCTGCGAGGTCGTCCAGCTCCGGCTCGCGGCCGAGGTCCGCCGCCAGGTTCTCGAGCGGACGCGGATCGCGGTCGGTCAGCCGCGCCAGCAGCGTGGCGTTCGACGCGTCCGCGAACCGCCCGACGACCTCCAGCGGGGCGGACCGCAGCCGGTCCGCCATCGCGGCGGGATCGTCGGTGCGGCTCACCGGGTCAGGGTGCCGTGCCCGTTGGTCCCCGGGCAGACGTGGCTGCCGTCCAGCTCGGTGGGCCGGCCGCACAGCTCGCAGGTCGGCCGTCCCTGCTCCACCACCTCGACGGCGTGGGCAGCCAGCCGGCGCGCCTGGTCCCGATCGAGCCAGATGCGTGCCTGCCGGGGTTCCCCGGCGGGCTCCGCCTCATCGGCGAGGACCAGCTCGGCGACCTCGAGGAGGAAACGGTCCTCGTCGCGGTCGAGCCCCACGGACAGCTCGCCGACCCGCCACCTCGGCTCGAGCGGGACCCGGAGCCCCATCGCGGTCCGGTCCCAGTCGGTGACGGGGGCCTCCTCGATGCGCACGAGCAGTTGCCCGAGCAGCTCGCCGATCCCTCGCGCCTGCCCCTTCTCCAGGACGAAGGTCACCCGCTGGGTGTCGTCCTCGGCTTGGAGGTAGAAGGTCCGCGCCCCGGGCACCCCGGTGAACCCGACCGTGACGTGATGGGGGGCATCGAGCTCGGCATCGATCACGACGTCGCCTTCCGTGGCAGCGGGGGGCCGGCGATGCCGGTGTCGTTGATGGTGAGCAGCGCAGGGGGTGCACCCGGGGCCAGCCGCAGGACCGTGATCGAGGCCGGGGAGATCACCAGGCGCTGGAAGGTGTCGAGTGGCATGCCGAGGTGGTGGGCGACGACCGCCTTGATGACGTCGGCGTGGGAGACGCACACGATGGTCTCGCCGACGTGCTCGTCCGCCAGTGCCTCGGTCGCGTCGACCGCACGGGTCTGCGCGGCCCGGATCGACTCGCCGCCCGGGAAGGTGACCCGGGACGGGGTGGTCTGGATGGCGGACCACAGCTTGCGGCGGCGGAGCTGGCTGAGCGGGGTGTCGGTCCACTCCCCGTAGTCGACCTCGCCGAGCCCGCGGCGGGTCCGCACCCGCAGGCCGTGGGGCCGGGCCACGAGCCGGGCCGTCTCCTGGGTGCGCTCCAAGGGGGAGGCGTAGACGGCTGCGACGGCCACGTCCGCGAGGCGGGCGGCGGCAGCCTCAGCCTGCGCGACCCCAGCCTCGTCGAGGTGGACCCCGGGGGTCCACCCGCCGAGCCGCTTGCCGGTCGCGGCCGTGGTCGCGTGGCGTACCAGCACGAGGGTGGTGCCGTCGTCCTTGGCCACGGGCTCGCTCCTGGTCGTGCGGGACCCCGACGCTAACGGCTCCATCGAGGAGTCGCCGTCGGTTCGGCGCTGTGGTCATCGAGGATCCAGTCGACGGCGGCCAGGACCTGCAGGTGCGTGGTCGGGTACCACCCGCCGGCGATGTCCTCCGGCCCGAGCAGCAGCTCGATCTCGGTGCACCCGGCCACGATCCCCGCCGCACCCGCGTCCACCAGCTCGGCGGCGATGGAACGGAAGACCGCGCGGCTGGCCTCCTCGACGGTGCCGTGGACGAGCTCGTCGTAGATGACGCGGTGGACCTGCGCACGAGCCGCAGCAGGTGGGACGAGCACGTCGATGGCGTGACCCTGCAGCCGGTCGACCAGGAACGGTTCCTCCATGGTGAAACGGGTCCCGAGCAGGCCGACCCGGGTGGTCCCGTCGCGCCGGATCGCCGCCGCCGTGGTGTCGGCGATGTGCAGCAACGGCACGGAGGTGGCAGCCTCGATGGCGTCCGCGACCTTGTGCATGGTGTTGGTGCACAGCAGCAGGCCCTCCGCCCCAGCCTGCTCGAGGCGCCGCGCCGCATCGGCGAGCAGGGCACCCGCCTGTTCCCACGCCCCCTCGCGCTGCAGCGCCTCCACCTCGGCGAAGTCCGCGGACCACACCAGCAACGGGGCGGAGTGGACCCCGCCGAGCCGGGCCGCCACCTCGGTGTTGAGCAGCCGGTAGGCCTCGGCCGTGGAGGGCCAGGCCATGCCACCGAGCAGCCCGAGCGTGCGCATCAGGCCGCCACCGGTCGGTCCGTCGCGTCCTCCACGCCGACACCGGTCTGGCGTTCGAGCCACCGGCTCAGCGGGGTGGGCAGCTCGGCAGGACGGCCGCCCCAGTCGTAGACGACCGCCGACCCGGCGATCCGATCGTGCAGGGCACGCCGCTCACGATCCAGCAGCATGACGGCGAAGCCGAGTCCGAGCAGTGCGAGGCTGACCGGCAGCAGCAGGACGCGGACCAGCGCGCTGGGCGTCACGGGTCTCCCCTGGAGCGGCGACGCGGGCACGCTACTGCCGGGCACCCGTCGACGCCCGCACCCTCAGTACGCGCGGGCGAAGACGACCCGCGTGCCGTAGGCGCTCGGCTGCCCGCAGCGCACGCACGGCCCCTCCTCCGGCTCGCCGTCGGTGGGGATGCAGCGCGGGGTCGCGGCGGTGGCGGCCTTGAGTTCGTCCTCGCACTCGGTCGACCCGCAGTGCAGCACGTAGCTGAACCCGTGCTTGACCTGGGCAGCGAAGGTCTCGAGGTCGTCGGCGTGGCCGCTGTGCTCCGCCAGGTAGTCCCGGGCCCGGTCCACGAGCAGGTCGTGGTAGGCGTCGAGCCGCTCGTGGATCGTGGCGAGGAAGTCGTCGAAGGTGACGGTGTCCTTGACCGGCCGGCCCTTCGCGTCGCGCTCACCGACCCGGGTGGCGACGAGCACCTGCCCCGCCTCGAGGTCCCGGGGACCGAGCTCGACGCGCAGCGGCACCCCCTTGAGCTCGAGGTCGTTGAACCGGAACCCCGGGGACGCATCGCGGTCGTCGACCTGGACCCGGACCCCGGCGGCCTTGAGCTGGTCCCGGAGCTCGTAGGCCTTGTCGAGGACCGCCTCGGCCTGCTCGCCTCGGCCGATCGGCACGATCGCGACCTGGACGGGCGCGAGCCGAGGTGGCAGCACGAGCCCCTGGTCGTCGCCGTGGGCGAGGATCACCGCCCCGATCATGCGCGTGGACATGCCCCAGGAGGTGGTGTGCACGTGCTGGAGCTGGTTGTCCCGGTCCTGGTAGGTGATGTCGAAGGCGCGCGCGAAGTTGGTACCGAGGTAGTGGGAGGTCCCGGACTGCAGCGCCTTGCCGTCGCGCATCATCCCTTCGATGGTGAAGGTGCGCACCGCGCCGGCGAAACGCTCGGTCGGGGTCTTCTCCCCCTTGACCATCGG
>JBLRWQ010000065.1:0-16145 GCA_047921175.1 Nitriliruptoraceae bacterium
GGGTCAGGGGCCGGGGGTCAGGCCCGGGACGCGTGGGGACGGTACGCCAACGCAGCCGCGGGGCCGTGCGCGTCGGTAGCGTGCCCGGCGGTCACACGGAGCCAGGCGATGGACGACACCACCGGGTGGGACGAGGTGCTCCGCGCGAGCTGGTCCGACCACGTCCGCGATCTGGTCGTCGCGCGCATCGAGGAGGCGACGGTCGCGCGGCGGGGATGGCTGGTCCGGGTCGTCGCCGACCCGGACCGGGTCCGACCGGCGCTGACCGAGCTGGTCCATGCGCTCGTCCTGGCCGCGATCCGCGACGAGACCGGGGCGGACCTGGAGGAGCTGGGCAGCCAGGCGGCCTGGGAGTGCTACGAGGAGGTCTGGCGCGAGCTGGAGCGACGGTGGGTGCGGGGCGGCACGCTGGCGACGGTCCCGCTCGGCCACGAGGTGGAGGTCGTGCGGGCGTTGCACCGCCTCCCGGCGGAGGCGGCGGTCGCCGCCGGAGCCGATGTCACCTCGACGGGCACCGAGCCGCTGTGCACGGCAGGTCGCCTGCGCCTGGACGTCGAGGGGCTGCTCGCCTACCGCGCGCTGGACGGGGGGCGGCTCCCGACCGCGGTCGCGGCCGATGTGCGGCTGCTGCTCGCGGTGGTGGGCGCGGGCTGAGGGTCAGTGGGACCGGATCACCCGGAAGCTCCAGGCGCCGTCCTGCTCGTCCACAGCCGTGAGTCGGTGGCGGTGCAGTCGACACCACACGGGCACGTCGACCCGGGCGGCGGGGTCGGTCGCGAGCAGGGAGACGGGCGTGCCGACGTCGACCTCGGCCAACGCTGCCGCGAGCCGGGTGACCGGCAGCGGGCAGCGCAGCCCGCTCGCGTCGACCGTCACGCCGTCGCTCACCCGTCCCCCCGGCGACGGTCGCGGTCGTTGCGTTCCCGGTGCGTGGGCCCGAGGTGCGGCCGCTCGGCCACGAGACCCGGCTGTCGTGGGGTGCGTGCCGGGGGCCGGTCCAGGTCGTAGCTGATCTCCGCGCCACGCAGCTCGGGCGCGTCGTGCAACCGCCGGACGATGCGGCCGATGGCCCGGTTGGTGTCGGCGGCCTGGACGTGCACGGTCACGCGCACGTGCAACCGTGGGTCCTCCACCGGCCACCAGCCCATCAGATGGTCGGTCGGTCCGACGGCCGAGACCAGACGGTCCACCAGGTCCGCGGCGATGATGGCGTGCTCGGGAAGCCGGACCGTGACGACGACCGGGTGGGTGCGTTCGTCGGCCCGCCGGCTCGGAGCGGGACCGCGGTGGCCCGCCTCGGCGACGGCGTCCGCGAACGACCGGTCGGTGATCGGACCGACGTCGATGGCCACGAGCAGGGTCGCATCCGGCGCCGCCCAGGCCAGGTGGGTCGTGGCGGCACGCAGCCCGGACACGGTCGGTGCGACGGGGGCCACGATCAGATCGGTCGGTCCGGCGAAGGCCGCGACGGCCTGGTGGGTGCGGCGCGCGTCGTGATGGATGCGGTCGCTGAGGCGGGTGACCGTCGCGGGAAGGGGCGCCTCGCGCGGACCCGTCCGCAGCACGGTCGTCGGGTCGGGGGTGCCCGTCTGCAGCCGGCTCGCGAGCGAGGTCGCGAGCTCCAGCCCACCACCACCCCCCGGCAGCAGGTGGTCGTCGCTGATGGGCAGCAGCACCCGTCGGGGTCGCTGCGTGCCGAGGCGCACGACCGCCAGCGGCACGGACGAGCGGCCGAGCACGTGGTCGATCAACCGCCCGAACACGTCGGTGGTCGAGCTCGAGCCGCGCCACCCCATGAGCACCAGGCTGGCCTGATGGGTCCGGATGGCATCCAGGACGGCGTCACCGAGCTGGGGGTCGGTCACCACCTCTCCCCGCGCCCGGACACCGAGCTGTTCCGCGACGGCCGCGGCGGCCGCGATCCCCTGCCACGCATCGGCATACGTCCCCGTCTCCGCATCGGGGCGCAGGACCGTCAGCAGCACGATCTCGCCCGCGGGATCGACGACGGCCGCCGCCAGCTCGAGCAGTGGACGGACCGAGGCAGGGTTGGCGACGGGGACGAGCACGCACCGCCCCAGGGTGTCCGTCCGCGATCGGGCGTCCGACACCGCGTCCTCCTCGCCGCCGCGCCCCTGATGCTACGTGACCTCGCCCCGGTGCCGACAGCGCGCTGGCGGGGAGGGCACGGCCGAGGGCCGGACCGGGTCCCGGCGCAGCGGCTACCGTGTGGTGCGCACGCCCCGAGGACGGAGGTCGACCTGTGCGGGTGCTGGTCGTGTCGCAGGATCCCAAGGAACGCGCACGCGCGACGAGCGCGCTCGCGCTGACCCCCGGCATCGAGGTGGAGGAGGCCGCCACCGGTGAGGACGCCCGGGCGCGGTTGCTGGCCGACGGGCCTGCCTTCGATGTCCTCGTGATCGACGGCGACCTGCAGCCACGGGGCGGCTACGCGCTGCTGTACGACCTGCGCAACCGGGCCGAGCTGGACACCTTCGCGGCGGTCCCGTCGCTGGTGCTCGCCTCACGGGAGCAGGATCGCTGGATCGCGGGGTGGGCGGGGGCGAACGAGCTGCTGCTCAAGCCGGTCGATCCCTTCGAGCTGGCCGGACGGGTCACCGCCCTCCATGGCGCCGAGCTGGTGCCCTTCGGGGATGCGGGCGCTGCCGACCGACAGGTCGCCACCGCGCTGCGGCCGCCGGTCTGAGCATCCGCGACCGGAGGTGTGCCCCGTGAGCGTCCCCGTCCCGTCCTGGCCGGCGCTGCTGCACACCCTCCTGGACGGTGCCGACCTCGACGAGCCGGTCGCTGCCGCGCTGATGGGGCGGCTGATGCGCGGTGACGCGGAGTCGTCCCAGGTCGCCGCCCTGCTGGTGGCCCTGCGGGCGAAGGGGGAGTCGCCGGGGGAGATCGCCGGGTTCGTCACCGCCATGCTGGACGCCGCCGTACCCGTGGCGGTGCCGCCGGCTCGGGCCCCGCACCTGCTCGACATCGTCGGGACCGGGGGGGACGGAGCCGGCACCTTCAACATCTCGTCCGTCGCGGCCGTGGTCATCGCCGCCGCAGGCGTGCCGGTGGCCAAGCACGGCAACCGGGCGGCGTCGTCGCGCTGTGGGAGCGCCGACCTGCTGGAGGCCTGGGGGGTCGACATCGAGCTGCCGCCGCAGGAGGTGACCCGCTGTCTGGACGAGCTCGGGATCGCGTTCCTGTACGCGCGCACCTTCCACCCGGCGATGCGTCACGTCGCCCCGGTGCGGCTCCAGCTCGGGATCCGCACGGTGTTCAACGTGCTCGGCCCGCTGTCGAACCCGGCCGCGGTGCCCCATCAGGCCGTGGGGGTCGCCGACGCACGGCTCGCACCGGTCATGGCGGATGCGCTCGCGCGCCTCGGCCGCCGGCATGCGTTGGTGTTCCGGGGCCAGGACGGGCTCGACGAGCTGACCACCATCGGGCCGAGCCAGGTCTGGGAGGTCCGTGACGGGCAGGTCAGCAGCTGGCGGTTCGACCCCAGCGAGCTGGGCCTGGTCCGGGTCGCGCCGGCGGACCTGCAGGGCGGCGACGTCGGCACGAACCTCGCCATCGCCGACGCGGTGCTGGCCGGGGCACCGGGGCCGGCCGCTGACGTCGTGGCGCTCAACGCGGCCGCGGGCCTGTACGCCGCGGACGCCGTCAGCGACCTCGCCACGGGGCTGGCGCGGGCCCGCGAGGTGCTCGCCAGCGGGGAGGCGGCCGCGCTCAGGGACCGGTGGATCGCCTGGCGTGCCCCACGGACGGAGGCAGGGGATGGCTGACGCCCACCGCATCGACCCCGAGGCCCGCCCGTACGAGCCCGTCGGGCTCCCGGCGAAACCCGAGGTCGGCGTCGACGGGTTCCTCGCCCTCGACCTGCGGGTGGGGACGGTGCGTGACGCGGCGCCGTTCCCGGAGGCCCGCGCTCCCTCGCTCATCCTGACGGTCGACTTCGGACCGGTCATCGGCGTGCGACGGACCAGCGCGAAGATCACCAACTACCGGCCCGAGGAGCTCGTGGGTCGACAGGTCATCGGGGCCTTGAACCTCGGTGCCCGCCGCATCGCCGGCTTCCGCAGCGAGTTCCTGGTGCTGGGCGGCCTGGACCCCGACGGCACCGTCCACCTGCTGGCCCCCGACGCCCCCGTCCCCGACGGCGCCCCCGTCGCCTGACCGGCGCCGGACCTTCTGGCCGGCGACGTCCTGCAGGTCGCGCCGGACCTGGCGGTCGGTGGTGCGTGCCTCGCGCAGCACCGTGGCCAGCTCCCGTCCCCCCCGGACCGGGCTGCTCACCGGGGCGGAGGCGACCACGACACGGACCGGTCCCTGCGCGAGCCAGCCCAGGATCAGGTCGAGTTCGGCGAGGTCCGGCGGAGGTGCGGGCGTCGCTGCGTCCGGGCCCGCCGGTGCGGCTCCCGCCTCGAGCCCCAGCGTCGGGTCGTCGTCCGCCTCGCTGCGGGTCGTCGCCACGAGGCGGCCGCGGCGCAGCCGGACGGTCTCGACCGTCGTCCCCGTCCGTCGACGGAGCACGAGGTCGTCCACGCCGGTCAGCCAGCCGGTGTCCCGCACCCCCTGCAGGATGCGGGCCGTACGGCTCCGCAGGTCGCGCAGCGCGGTCGCCCGCTCGTAGCGGCCGCGGTCGGCCTGTGCACGCATGCGTGTGGCCAGCCCGGCGAGCAGCGGCGACGGGTCCTCGACGAGGCCGGCGACCGCGTCCATGACCTGCTGGTAGGACGCCGGGTCCTGGGACCCGTCACAAGGTGCTCCGCAGCGGCCGAGGTCCTTGAGCAGGCAGGCCGGATGGTCCTGCCGGATGCGCAGGCGCGTCGTGCAGGTGCGCACGGGCAGGACCTCCTCGATGGCCTCGCGCAGCAGGTGCGCCGCCCCACGTCCGGCGAGCGGGCCGATCGCGGTGAGGTGTCCGGCCCCCGGCCGACGGACGACGGACAGGCGCGGGAACGGTTCGCGGGTCAGGGCCAGCCACGCCGGCGGGGTCGGGTTCCGGGAACGACGGTTGTAGCGCGGTCGCTCGGACCGGATGGCCCGGAGCTCGAGCACCTCGGCCTCGAGGACGGTCGGGGTGGTCTGCCAGGTGACCTCGCTGGTCTCACGCACCAGATCGGCGATGCGGCGGCGCGGATCCTGCCCGAAGTAGGTCCGCAGCCGCGAGCGCAGGTCGGTGGCCTTGCCGACGTACAGGGTCCGTCCGGCGGCGTCCTGGAAGCGGTAGACGCCGCAGGCCCGCGGGGCGTCCGCGACCAGGCTGCGCCGCCGGAAGGCCCGGTCCGAGCGCGAGCGCGTCAGCTCCAGCACGTCCTCGACGGTGGTGGCGCCCAGGCTGCCGGCACGCTCCAGCAGCCCGTGCAGCACATCGACCGTGGCGCGTGCGTCCGCCAGGGCGCGGTGCTCCGGGGTGGTGCGGGCGCGCAGGTGGCGTGCCAGGGTGGCGAGCCGGTGGTCACGGACCTCGTCCCGCAGCAGGCGACGCGAGAGCCGGGCGGTGTCCAGCACGACCGGGTCGGGCTCGGGGTGGCCCGTGCGGGCGGCGGTGTGACGCAGGAAGGCCAGGTCGAAGCGGGCGTTGTGGGCGACGAACACCGCACCGTCGAGGAAGGCGAGGACGTGGCCGAGGACCGCCGCGGCCGACGGTGCGTCGGCCACCATCGCCTCCGTGATGCCGGTGACCGCGGTGACCGCCGCCGGGATGGGCCGGCCGGGGTGGACGAAGGTCCGTAGCTCCCCGAGGACCTCACCGCCGCGGACGCGGACGGCTCCCACCTCGGTGATGCGATCGGCGTGGGGATCGAGCCCGGTCGTCTCCAGGTCGAGCACGACGAAGGTCGTGTCGATGAGCGGGGTCCCGAGGTCGTCGAGGCGGAGCTGCTGCACCGTGAGCCCGATCGTCGGCGAACGTGCGTTCGACCGTTGTACCAGGCGGGTGCGACCGTGCGGGTCCGGTCCCGGTCAGGCGGCGCGCCGGCGACGGCGGACGAGGCGCTTGCGCTCCTGCTCGTCGGTGCCGCCCCAGATGCCGTAGGCCTCCCGCGTCGCCAGGGCGTGCTCGAGGCACTCCAGCCGGACCGGGCAGGCGCTGCACAGGCGCAGTGCCTCCTGCCGGTCGGCGTCGGTCGTGGAGAAGAACAGGTCGGGGTCGGCGTCCCGACAGGCGGCCTCCTGCTGCCAGGGGCCCACGGCGGTGAACTCGGGGAGGTCGGTGGTCAGCGACATGCGGGCTCCGGATGGGGGAGGGTCGTGGTGGCTGGTCGAGGGGGTTCGTGCGTGCTGGGCGGCGAGACGGACGGACGGCTAGCGTTCCCGAGGCTTCGGTCCGGGAACCGCCCGGGGCGCCGGGGTGCGGAAGCGGTGGCAGCGTCGTGCCGAGGTGGTGCGGCGCGAGGACACTGTCGGGCATCGGCGCGGTTCGCGGTACCGGACGTGTGGACGGGGTGACCCCGTCCGTGCCCGGGCCGGACGAGCAGGAGTCGGGTGGGATGCGAGACAGCACGGGACGGCCGGACCGACGCGAGGACCTGCTGGCCGCGGCCGGCCGCCGCTTCGTGGCCGTCGGCATCCGCAAGACGACCATGGAGGACATCGCCCGTGAGGCGCGCGCCGGGAAGGCGACCCTCTACCGCCACTTCGGCAACAAGGACGAGGTCATCGACGCGCTGCTCGAGCGTGAGGGGGAGCGGTTCACCCGTGCCCTGGAGCGCGGGACCCGCGGCAACGAGCTGGCCACCGAGCGGCTCGAGGGGGCCTTCCTCGCCGGGGTCCGGTTCTTCGTCGAGCATCCGATCCTGACCAAGGGCCGCGACGAGGAACCGGGCATCCTGCTGCCACGCATCACCGCCGGTGGCGGCCCGCTGGTGCGTCGCGGCCTGGCCCTGTTCACGGCACTGATCGAGGAGGGTGTCGCCTCGGGTCAGCTCCGGCCCGTCGACCCTCCCGCCGCCGCCGAGGTGATCGTCCGGCTGATCCTGTCGTACTTCGCCTTCCCTCCGATGCACGTCCGGGTCGACGACCCCGAGCAGGCTGCGGCCTTCGCCCGGGGGCTGGTGGCCGGTGCGTTGCGCGCGTGAGCCCGCTCACACCCGCTGGCAACGCGGACAGGAGGTGGTGCCACGCTGCGCGACCACCGTGCGGCGCAGGACCGTGCCGCAACGGCGGCAGGGCTGGCCCTGCTTGCCGTAGACGTCCAGCTGCGTGGCGTAGCGGCCGCTCTGCCCGTTGACCATCTCGTAGTCGCGGAAGGTGGTCCCCTCCCGGGCCACGGCGGCGGCCAGCACCTCGATGATGGCGGTGTGCAGCCGTGCCGCCCGGGCGGGACCGACGCGACGGGAGGCCGGGTGGATGCGGGCGCGCCACAGCGCCTCGTCGGCGTAGATGTTGCCGACGCCCGCCACCAGCCGTTGGTCGAGCAGGCGGGCCTTGACCGGGGCACGGGTCGCGGCCAGCGCGGCCGCGAAGGGTCCGAGCGCGAAGGCGGGCGACAACGGCTCGGGTCCGAGCACCGCCAGGGTCGGTACCACCTCGGCGTAGTCCCCGGCCGGTACCACGGACAGGCGACCGAACCGGCGTGGGTCGCGGAAGCGCAGCACGCTGCCGTCGTCGAGGCGCAGCCGGGCCCGCACGTGGCTCAGCCCGGCGTCCGGGTCGCTGGCTGCCGGGGCCACCGGCTCCCAGCGCAGCGAGCCGGTCATGCCCAGGTGCAGGACCAGCTCGCGCCGGGGTGGCGGCCCGGCGAGCGGGCACAGCAGGAACTTGCCCCGACGGTCCACGGCGTCGATCGTCAGACCGACCAGGTCGCCGACGGCGTGGAAGCGTGCGTGCGGCGAGGCATCCCACCAGACGTCCTCGACGCGCCGGCCGGTCAGGACCGGGACCAGCTGTCGGCGGACGGATTCGACCTCGGGAAGCTCGGGCACGGCCGGCAGGCTACCTACGTCGATAGCCTCGTCGGTGACGCCCGACGTAGCCGAGCCGAGGACCGGACCGTGCCCGATCCCGTGGACGAGCCGACCGCGTCCGCCCCGAGCGGACGGGATCGGCGCGACGACGGCCGACCCGAGCAGGCCCGGCCACGCGATCGCACCGGCCGGCCGCTGCCGTACGACACGACCGGGGTGCCGGTCACCGAGGACCACGAGCCGACGGACGTCGAGGAGGCGCTGGTGCTGGGCGCGCGGCTGTGGGATGAGCAGCGCTTCTTCGAGGCGCACGAGTGTCTCGAGCACGTCTGGCACGCCGCACCGCCCGAGGACACCCGGTTCTGGCAGGGCGTGATCCAGCTGGCGGTCGCCGGGGTCCACCTCCAGCGCGGCAACCCGGCCGGGGCCCGCACCCTGCTCGCCCGGGTCACCGAACGGCTGGAGGCCTACCCGGCCGTGCACCGGGGGGTGGACGTCGCCGGTGCGCTGGCGACCGCCCGGCGGGTGCTGGCCGACCTGGCGACGGGCGTGCCCCCCGAGGCGGCCGGCATCGGGCCGTTCCCGCACGCGTCCGGCGGTGCGTGGTTCGCACGCGAGGTCGGCGACACCGGACCGGCTACGCGCCCGACGCCGCTGCCCGAGGGCCCCCGTTGGCTCGCCGAGGGCCAGCCCCGACCGGCCATGCGCCGGTGACCCGCCACGGAGACGCCATGCCAGCCGACCTCGCCCAGCCGCTCGCGCCGGGGCAGCGGTACCGCTGCGATGCCTGCGGCAACGTGACCCGCTTCGACGTGGTGGCCACCGCCCGGACGCGGCGCTTCCTGCACTTCGACCTCGGTGGTGCCGTCGAGGTGGACGAGGAGGAGATCCTCGAGGAGACCGTGGCATCCGTGACCTGCCGCTGGTGCGCCCGCAGCGACGCCATCCGGGTCGAGGCGGCCCCGACGGCGGCCTCGGGTGGCGAGCGGCGGTGACCGACGACGCCGGTGCACCGGATGGGACGCCGCCGACGGCCGAGGCGTGGGCCTCGCTGCCGGCCGACACGTGGGGGGCCGTCCTGGTCGCCGTGCGCACCGAGCTCGCCGCGACGGAGCCGATCACGGCGCAGGCACGCTCGGTGCTGGAGCGCCCGACGAGCCGCCTGGTCGCCGGCCGCGGGCGCAAGCAGGTGATCGATCTGCTGGTCGCCGACCCGCGTCTGGGGGCGACGGTGGTGGCGACGCTGGACGCCGCCGATCGCGCCCACCTGGCAGCGACGGTCGCCCCCGAGGACGACGACGTGCAGGCGCGCGCCGGGGAGCGTGCGGCCGACGAGGAGCGCCTGCGTGCGCGCGTGCGTCGGCTCCGGGGCGAACGGGACGAGTGGCAGCGCCGCGCGGCGGGAGCCCAGGCGCGCGTGGGCCAGCTGGAACGGGACCTGGCCACGCTGCAGCAGGACGTCCAGGACCGTGACCGCACCGTGGAGGCGCTCGAGCGCACGCTGGGGCAGGCCGGGCAGGAGCGTGACCGGGCCGTGCAGCGCGAACGGCGTCGCCGCGACGCCGAGGTCGCACGGCTCGAGGAGCAGGTCGCCCAGCTACGTCGGGCGGAGGAGGAACGCCGGGCCGCGGCACGCCGACGGGCGGCCGCGGCGGAGCGTGAGGCCGGGCGGACGGAGCCGGTCGTCCCCGAGCCGGCTGCGGTGGCCCGCCTCACCCCGGGGCGGCCGACCCGGCTGCCGAGGCACGTCGCCCCCGACACGACCGAGGCGGCACGGCTGCTGCTCGGACCGGGCCGGCTGGTGCTGATCGACGGCTACAACGTCACCCGCGCCCACCGTGACGACCTCGACCTCGAAGGGCAGCGCACCTGGCTGCTGCAGCGCTGCGTCACCGCGGCCGCCACCCACCGGCTGCGGCCCGTGGTGGTCTTCGACGGGCAGCGCGCGGCGGCGGCCCGTCCCACCGTCGCCCGGCAGCAGGTCGAGGTCCGGTTCACCCCGGCCGGCATCACCGCCGACGACGAGCTGGTCCTGGCCGTCGAGGCCACGGACGAGCCGGTGGTCGTGGTCACCGACGACCGCGAGCTCCGGCAGCGGGTGCGGGCGAGCGGCGCGGACGTGGTGGGGACCACGGCCTTCCTCGGTGTGGTGGGTCGGTGAGCCTCGAGGTCCTGTGGCTCACGAACGACCTGCCGCCACGCACCGGGGGCGTCCAGCAGTTCGTCGTCAACCTGCTGCGCCGGGTCCACCCGACCACCTCGGTGGTGGTGGGGCCGCGGTCGGGTCCGGCCGCGGCGGCCGCGGACGCGCGCGAGCCCTACCGGACCGTGCGGCTGCGGGGCCCGGTCCTGCCCGGCCCGGATCTGCGTCGTGTCGTGCGCGATATCGCGCGCATCCGGCCGCCGGAGGTGGTCGTGCTCGGCGCAGCCTGGCCGCTCGGCGCGGCAGCGGGCTGGCTGCGCCGTCGGCTGGAGGTCCCGGTCGTCGCCCTGACCCACGGGTTCGAGGCGGGCATGCCGGGCGTGGGGCTCGGCCCGCTGGTCGCCCTCGTCACCCGGGAGCTCGCCGCAGCGACCACGATCAGCCGCTTCACCGCCTCGCGGCTCGCCGGTTCCCTGGCGTCGGAACGGGTGCGGTCGCTGCCGCCGGGCGTCGACGCGGCCCGGTTCCATCCCGGGGTGGACGGCACCGGCCTGCGGACCGAGCTCGACCTCCCGCCCGACGCCCAGGTGGTCGGCTGCATCTCCCGGCTGGTACCGCGCAAGGGCCAGGACCTGCTGCTGGAGGTCTGGCCGGAGGTCCAGCGTCGGCATCCGCGGGCCTGGCTGCTCCTCGTCGGCGAGGGGCCGAGCGAGGCCCGGCTCCGGCGCCAGGCGCGGGCGTTGGGGCCACGGGCCCAGGTCCGGCTGGCCGGTGCGCTGGCCTGGGACCGGCTCCCGGAGGCCTACGCCGCCTGCGACGTGTTCGCGATGCCCTGCCGGACCCGCTGGGGCGGACTGGACGTCGAGGGGCTCGGGATCGTCTACCTCGAGGCGCTCGCGAGCGGCATCCCGATCGTCGTCGGCCGCTCCGGGGGGGCGCCGGAGACGGTGCTGGACCCGCGGGTCGGCACGGTCGTGGACGGCCGGGACCCGGCCGCACTGGTCGCCGCGCTCGATCACTGGCTCGGTGACCCCGGGGCGCGTCAGGTGGCGGGCAGCGTCGGCCGCGACCTCGCGGTGGCGCAGGTCGGCTGGGACGCGATCGCGGCCGACCTCGCCGCCCTGCTCGACGAGGTCGTCGCGGCCGCCCCGTTCACAGCCCGGGGGAGCGGAACTCGATCGTGACGATGACGGGCAGGTGCGGCGAGGCGGTCGTGGCCGGGGTCGCGACCGTCGAGCGACGCAGCTCCGGTGACAGCAGGACGTGGTCACGCTGGTCCGTGGGAGCCCACGACGGGTACGTCGTGCTGTTCTCCGGCAGCGCCGTGGTCACGAGCGCGTCGAAGCTGTCGAGGGTGGTGGTGCCGTCCCGGGTGCCGAGGTCACCGAGGACCACGGTGGGCAGGTCCCGGGCCCGCAGGCGGGCCACCGTCCCGGCCAGGGCCCGGGCCTGGGCCAGCCGGAGCTCCTCGGCGTCGCCGCCCGGCAGGAGCTGCGCGCCGACGATCCCCAGGGTGCGGTCCTCGTCGAGCTGGACGATGGCGGCGACCTGGCTCCGGGGTGGCTGGCGCGGCTCGCCCGGCAGGGTCGTGCTCGCGAGCTCCAGGATCGGGTAGCGGCTGAGCAGCGCGTGGCCGTGGACCTCGTCGGCCGAGGGCACGAAGGCGACGTGCTCGAGCCCGAGTCCCGCCGCCAACCGCGGGAGCGCGTCCTGACCGCCGGTGAGCCACCAGCCTCGGTCCACGGCGTTCAGGAACACCACGTCGGCGGCGTGGCTCGCCAGCAGCGCCGCCTGGCGGTCGGGGTCGAAACGGCCATCGGTCCCGAAGCCGGACCGCACGTGGAAGGTCGCGACGGTCAGCAGGTCGTCGGGGGCGGTGACGGTGCGGGTCGTCCCCGCGGTTGCGGCCAGCGCCGCCGTCGCGGCCACCCCGACCGCCACCAGCAGCACCGTCGCCACCGCGGTTGGGCGGATCCGGCCGCGCACCGTGACGTAGCCGGCCCGCCGGGTCGCGACCGCTGTCAGGGCGACCGCGACCAGTGCTGTGGCCAGCAGCAGGATGCGCGGGTTGACGGGCAGCCCCAGGCCCGGTCCGAGCGCGTGCAGGAGCAGGATCGTGCCGGCACCCGCCAGGGCGACACCCGCGACCCGCGCCCGCTGGCGCACCGTGCTGGCCCGCCCGGCTCCCGCGAGCAGGCCGGCGATCGCACCCAGCCCGACAGCGGTCAGCAGGGGCCCGAGCACCCCGGTCCACCCGGTCGCCGGCAACGCTGCCGTTGACCCGACCAGGATCGCGGTGGCACCGAGCAGCGCGGCGCGGGTCGGCGCGAGCCGGGGGGCGAGCAGGGCCGCCAGCACCGCCGCGCCCTGGACCGCGGCGGAGGTTGCGGCGATGGCCCCCGGGGACCAGCCGGTGGCGACCGCCAGGCGGCCCGCCGGCGCGGTCAGGGTCCCGGTCAGCACCAGCGCCGGCAGCAGCCACCACCACGGCCAGGCCGGCGGGCCGGTGCTGGCGTCGGCCGCCAGCAAGCGCGCCCGGGTCGGTCCGATCAGGGCGGTGAGCAGCACGAGCAGGGCCAGGACCGTCAGGATGGCGGGCACGCTCGTGGACCAGACCAGACCGGCGCCGCCCGAGGCGGCACGCACGATCGCCTCCGTACCGATCCCGAGCAGGATGCCCACCCGGCCCGCGCGGCCCGACGGGCTCCCGGCGGCCAGCGCCACCAGGGCGGTCAGCCCGGCGGCCACACCCACCGCTGCGAGCGTCACCCGGCCGTCGATGCTCAGCTCGAGCAGCAAGCCGCCGCGGGCCAGGAGCAGGACCACGGTGCTGCCGACCCAGGTCCGACCGGGCCAGCGCTCGGCCAGCACCGCCGCCGCCAGCGGCACCGCCACGAGCACGAGCAGCGTCCACCCGAGCGCGGTGCCCAGCGCGACCCCGCGGTCCTCGGGGAGGACGACCAGCAGGGTCGGGGCGAGGACCCGGGTGAGCTCGACCAGCAGGAACGACACGACGAAGGCGCCCGCGGTCGGGGTGCGCTGCGTCTGCTCGGCCACGGGCGGTCTCCGGCGGGTGCGTGGCGAGCCTAGGAGGTGACGCTACGGTGCCCCACACCATCGGTGCCACGAGCGCGAGGGACAGGTCCGTGCAGACCAGCGTCAGCATCCCCGGTGCCGAGCCGTGGTCCGCGGTCGGTGACGGGACACGGGGTCGGACCGGGGTCGTGGTCGTCCACGGGTTCACCGCCAACCCGGTCGGCACCCGCCCGCTCGGTGAGCGGCTCGCTGCGGCGGGCTACACCGTCGAGGTGCCCCTGCTGCCGGGGCACGGGACCAGCCACCACGACCTGGCCCGGACCGGGTACGCCGACTGGGCCGGGGCGGTCGAACGGCTCGTCGACCAGCTCGCCGTCCGGTGCGACCGTGTGGTCCTGGTCGGGCACTCGATGGGGGGCACGATCAGCCTGGACCTCGCGGCCCGTCGGGCCGAGGTGGTCGACGCGGTGGTGGTCATCAACCCGGCGATCCGCGCCCCGCGCGGGCTGCTGGCCCGCATCGCACCGCTGCTGGGCTACGTCGTCCCCTACGTGCCGCGTGACCTGGCCGGCCTGCCGACCGACGACATCGCCCTGGACGGCACCGAGGAGTCGGCCTACGCGCTGGTACCGGCCCGGGCGGCCGCGTCGCTGCTGCGCGAGCTCGATCGCATCCGCGCGGGCCTGCTCGACGTGACGGCACCGCTGCTCGTGATCCGCTCGCCGCACGACCACACGGTCGACCCCCGTGACGCGCTCGACGTGCTGGAGCTGACCGCGAGCCGTGACCTGCGGGAGCTGGTGTGCGAGGACAGCTACCACGTGCCGCAGCTCGACCACGACGCGGTGCGCGTGGAGGAGACCCTCCTGCGGTTCCTCGCGGAGGTGCTGGAGCCGGTGTCGTGAGACGCCGCGGGCCGACGGTGCGGCTGACCGCCGATGACGCGACCTTCGTCCGCGCCCCCGAGTCGCTGGTCTACCGGCGGCTCACCGATCTCGCGTCCTGGCCGACGTGGTGGTCGGGCTGCGAGGTCGCCCCGATGCCGTCGCCGCCCGGCTCCGAGCGCTTCGCCGTCCGCCTCGCGACCGGCGCCGGCCGGCGGCTGGCCTGCACGGTCCGTCCCCACGGCTGGCGCCACGACCTCGGGGTGGTGCTGGCGCTGACCGGCGATCTGGACGGCCGCGGTGAGCTGTGGCTGGAGCCGACCGGCGGCGGCACCGTGGTCCACCACGTGCTGTCCGCGACGACCCCGCTGCCACGTCCTGGACGCGTCCTGGCCGGTTACCGCCGGGCCGTCCGGGTCGGCCTGTGGGGGCTCAAGGACCTGCTGCAGGTCGAGGTCCGCACCGCGGTGGGGCTGCAGCCGTGATCTGTCCCGCCTGCGGGGCGCGCAACGGCGAGCGGGCGACGTGGTGCTCGCAGTGCTTCACCGTGCTGGACGGACCGCCGCCGGGGCCCGCCGGTGCGGCGCCGTCGGGGCCCGCCGGTGCGGTCCCGCCTCCGCCCCCTCCGGCGGCGGCCGTCGACACCCCGGCGGCCACGAGCGGTGGCAAGCCCGGCGGTGGCGGGCCACCGGAGCGCGATGTCCGCGTCCGTGACGACCAGGTGGAGTGGCGCTGCACGGTCTGTGGTGGCTGGAGTTCGCTGCTCGAGGAGGCCTGCCTCGGCTGCGGTGCGCGCCGGCTCGGCTTCACGCCCGCCGAGGTTGCGGCGCCCTCCGTGCCCCGCGTGGGCGTCACGGTGAGCCTGCTCGCCTCCGCCCTGCTGCCGGGGCTCGGTCACCTGCTGCGCGGCGTGCTGGGCCTCGGGCTGGCGGTGCTCCTGCTGTGGCTGCTGTGGGCGGGGGGAGCGCTCGCGAGCCGAGGCGGTGCGGCCCCGCTGACCGCCGTGCTGGTGCTGGCCGCCGCCCTGCTGTGGGCCGTGAGCCTGCTCGACCTCCAGCGGCGAACCACGGACGCCGAACCGGTGCTCACCGGCCGGCTGCTGGCCTGGGGCACCGTGGGGGTGACCGGGCTGCTCGTGCTCGCGGCGATCGGTGGTGGTCTCTCCAGGGGCGGCTGATCCGTCGGCGGCTCCGGCCGGACGCACGGCTCGCCTGGCGGGCATACTGGAGGGGACGCTCGGCACCGACCGGAGGTCGTGATGTCGCTCCGTCGGTCGGTGCTGGCTGCCCTCGGCGCGATCGCCGCCGGGGGTGTTGCGCTGGGCCTCTACCTCGTCGTTACCGCCGACGTCGCGGTCCACGTGGACGGTGGGGTCGTGCGGACCCGCACCAGCGCCGTGGACGTGGACGCGGCGCTGGCCCACCTCGGCATCGTGCTCGCGGCCGCTGACGAGGTGGAGCCACCCGGTCCCACCGCGGTCGTGGACGGCCTCGTCATCACCGTACGACGGGCGGTCAGCGTCGAGGTGCGGGTGGACGACCGTGCCGGGGTGCTCGGACTCGAGGGGGACCGCTTCGTCGTGACCGCGGTGCTCGACAGCATGGGCGCGGCACTCGCAGACAGCCCGGCAGCGGGCGCGATCGAGGTCGAGGCGCGGTTCGATCCGACGCTCGACCGACCCGTGGCCGACGGGGACCGGCTCGCGGTCGAGGTCGCCGTGCCGGTGACGATCCGTGCGGACGGCACCGAGCACGCATGGTCGTCCTATGCGGCGGACGTGTCGGGAGCGCTGGCCGAACGGGCCCTCGAGCTCGGCCCGGACGATCGCATCGAGCCGTCGCTGACCACGCCCTTGGAGGCGGCTGGCCCGATCGTGGTCGCCCGGGTCGAGGTGGTCGAGGAGGTCGTCGAGGTCGTGCTCGAGCACGAGCGCCGGGAGGAACGCACCGACGATCTCCTGGAGGGGGAACAGCGGATCGCGAGCGAGGGTCGCGACGGGCTGCGTCGTGACACGTACACGGTGGTGCTGGTCGACGGCGAGGGCTGGCATGCCGGCGTGATCGGCATCGTCGCGAGCCGCCTGGTCGAGCGCACCGGCCGCCCGGCCTGCGTTGTCGGTTGGGAGGCGGGCGATATCGGCAAGGCATCCGGCCGTTCGGTCGCCGG
>JBLRWQ010000066.1:0-16084 GCA_047921175.1 Nitriliruptoraceae bacterium
GGCCTCGCCGTCCGGGTCGCCGGCCGCGCCCGCGGCCGGTCGCGCGCGGGCCAGTGCCGCCGTGCGCGCCGCGGTCCCTGCGACCACCCCCAGCTCCCGGACCGGCGCGTCCACCCGGACGGCCGGGGGCGGGGCCGCGTCGTCGAGCTCCTCGGGGACGGCTGCCGGCAGGCTGCAGACCGTCGTCCAGCCATGGCGGCGAGCGACGGTGTCGGCGAGCTCATGCGTCCCCGCACCGAGCACGCAGACCAGCTGGGCCCCCCGGGCCGCTCCGCGCTCGAGCAGGTCGCCGACGAACGGCTCGGTATCCGGACGCTGGACCCGCAGGGCACCCACCTGCTCCGGCAGCTCGTCCGCGAGCGCTGCCAGGCGTCCGGCCACCCCGTCGAGGACCTGTGGGTCCAGCGCGGTGGCCGCCGGCAGGACCACCACGACGTCGCGGCCGGAGGGCGGCCCGGCCGTGTCCTCCACCGGCGGCGGCGCCGGTGGCTCGAGCTCGTCGTCGCCCTGGTCACCGGTGCACCCGACCAGCAGCAGGGCCAGCGTCAGCACGCCCAGCACCGCACCACGGAGCCGTCGAGGTGGTCTCTCGCGGTCCACCGGTGCGCTCCTGCCCTCCCCCGGACGTCGGCCTAGGCTACCGACCGTCCCCGCCGCCGATCCCGAGGCCGTCCGTGTCCCAGGTCACCGTGCTCGATGACGACCCGATCGCGGGCGTGCAGCTCGCGGCGCTCCGGGACGCATCGACCTCACCGGAGCACTTCCGGCACCATGCCCGACGGCTGGGCTCGATCCTGGCCCTGCGCGCCGTCCGCGACCTGCCTGCGCAGCGTGGGACGATCCAGACCCCGCTGGCCGAGGCCCCGACCGTGGGGCCCGGCCGCCCGATCGTCGCCGTGCCCGTGCTCCGGGCCGGGCTCGGGCTGCTCGGCGGCCTGCATGACGTGCTCCCCACGGCGCTGGTCGGGATGATCGGGCTGGAGCGCGACCCCGTGACCCACACCGCCCGCCGCTACTACTTCAAGATCCCCCCGCTCGACGGCGCGTGGGTGCTCGTGCTGGAGCCGATGCTGGCCACGGGCGGCTCGGCCTCCGACGCGGTTGCCGCCCTCGACGCGGAGGGCGCCGAACAGGTGACCGTGCTGTCCGTGGTGGCCACCGAGGCGGGGGTGGCGCGCATCCTCGGGGACAACCCCCGTGTGCGCATCGTCACCGCCGCGATCGATCCCGGGCTCGACGACGACGCCTACATCGTGCCGGGGCTGGGCGACTTCGGTGACCGGCTGTTCGGCACGCTGCACTGAGTCCGGCTCAGCCGGCCAGGAACCGTAGCTCCACGCGGCGCTCCCGGTTGTCGCTGTTCGGGTCGACGACCACGACCGACTGCCACGTGCCGAGCGCGAGCCGGCCGTCGTCGACCGCCAGCGTGAGCGACGGGCTCACGAACGCCGGGAGCACGTGGTCGGCGCCGTGCCCGGGGCTGCCGTGCCGGTGCCGCCAGCGGCCGTCTCGGGGCAGCAGGGTGTCGAGATGGGCCGCGAGGTCCACGTCGGAGCCGGCGCCCACCTCGAGCAGGGCCAACCCCGCGGTCGCGTGGGGCAGGAAGACGTGCAGGAGCCCGTCACCGCCGTGCTCCGCCGCGAAGGCGGCACACCACCCGGTGATGTCGGTGACCCGGTCGGTCCCGGTATCGAGGTGGTGCACACGGCGCTGCACGGCGGCTCCTCAGCGGGCCGGCGGGGCGGGGGCGAAGCTCCCGTAGGCGCCCCGGAGGTAGGCCAGCGGCGCCCCCGGCGTGCTGTCCAGCGCGACCACGGCACCGAGCACGACCAGGTGGTCCCCCGCCGGCACGATGCGGTCCACCTCGCAGGCGATGTGGGCGACCGCCCCGGCCAGCAGCGGGACGCCGACCGTGGCCTGCTGGACCTCCACCCCGTCGAACTCGCGTGCGCCGAGCCCGCGGGAGGGATCGGCGAAGCGTGTCGACAGCTCTGCCTGGTCCGCCCCCAGCACGCTGAGCGCGAACCGACCCGCCCGCTCCACGACGCTGGCCATGTGGGCGGTGCGGTCCACACAGACCAGCACCATCGGCGGCTCGAGCGAGACGGAGGAGACCGCGTTCGCGGTCATGCCGTGGGGGACCCCGTCCACCTCGCTGGTCATGACGGTCACGCCGGTCACGAAGCCGCCGAGCGCCGCGCGGAAGGCGGCGGGCGTCACGGCGGGAGGGGGGCTGGCAGCGGGGTGCATCGCGGGGACCTCGAGGTGCCGGGGGCCGGCACGGTACTGGGCGGGCCGGCGTGGCAGGGTCAGCGTGGCAGCCCGAGGAACAGGTCGTCCTCGACCCCGTCGGCGACGCCGGGTTCACCGGCCTCGAGCACGAACGCCTCGCTGGCGAAGGCCCGCTCCGCGAGCTCGTCCGGGGTGTTGAGGAAGAACGATCCGGGGCCGATCTGGCTGCGGTGGGCCGCCATGGCGGCGCGCTTGTGCGGCAGGAAGGCACGCACGTCGACGAGGGTGGTCACCTCCTCGTCGGGCGTGCCCAGGGGGACCGCACCGACGTGCGCGATCGGCTCGGTCCCGAACGGGGAGGGCAGACCGGCTGCGAGCAGCTGCGTGTGGACCTGGAGCAGCTGGCCCTTCGGGAGCGTGTGCACGTAGCGCTTGCTGACCTGCCAGGGGGCACCCGCCACGTCGGCGTCCGGGTCGGCGGCGAGCGCCACGGCACGCACCGTGACCTGGTACGCCTTGACGTGGTCGGGGTGGCCGTAGGACCCGGAGCGATCGTCGGAGACGACCACGTCGGGTCGCTCCGACCGGAGGATGGCCGCGAGCCGGGTCGCGGCCTCCTCGGTCGCCGCGGCGTGGAAGCTGTCGGGGTGGGCGTTGCCGGGGCTGCCGGCCATGCCGCTGTCGCGGTAGCCGAGCCAGTGGTGGCCGGCGACACCGAGCTCGACCAACGCGGCGGCCAGTTCGGCGCGACGGTGGTCGACGAGCGAGCGCTCCCCCAGCTCGATGCCGGCCAGGTTCTCGCCCTCCTCGCCGCCGGTGCAGGTCACGACCACGGTCCGGATCCCGTCGGCCGCGGCCCGGGCGAGGACCCCGCCGCACGCGATCGACTCGTCGTCGGGGTGCGGGTGGACGCACAGCAGGGTGGGGGGGACGGCCATCGCAGGAGCTCCTCGAGGGGGTCGTGACGTCGGGTGGGACGGCGGGCGGCAGGGTCGCACTAGCCTCGCGCCGACCCCGAGCGAACCGGACCCGACGCGTGGCTGCATCCGAGGCGACCGCAGCGACCCCGCAGGTGTCCTTCGTCGACGATCCCCTGACCGTCCGGGTCGCGCTCCGCCGGGTCGATGCCGAGGTGGTCGGCGTGGACGTGGAGCGGGCCGACGCGGACCGGTACTTCCGGCGGGCGGCGCTCGTCCAGGTCGGGGTCGAGGAGGCGTGCGTCCTGCTCGACACGGTCGCGCTGGACACCCTCCCGGACCTCGATGCGCTGCTCGACGACCGGCACCTCACCGTGCTCCACGCGCTGGAGAACGACCTGGAGCCGCTGGCCGCCCTCGGGGTGACCCCGACCCGGGTCGCCGACACCGCGATCGCCGCGGCGCTGCTGGGCCTGCCGACGGGGCTGTCCAAGCTGCTCGGTGAACTGCTGGACGTGCAGCTCACCGAGGACAAGGAGGCCTACCAGCGGGCCGACTGGGAGCAGCGACCGCTGCCGGACGGCATGGCGGCCTACGCCGCGGGGGACGTGGTCCACCTGCCCGCGTTGTGGGCGACGCTGGCCGAGCGGCTGCGTGCGGCGGGGCGCATGTCGTGGTACGAGGAGGAGCTGGCCGCAACCGTGGCGGCCACGCAGGAGGAGGGCCGCGACTGGACCCGGGTCAAGGGCTCCGGACGGCTGGATCCGACCCAGCGGGCGGTGCTACGGGCGCTGTGGGAGGCGCGTGAGCACGCGGCCCGCAGCCACGACATCGCCCCGAACCGGCTCGTGCACGACGACGTGCTCCGCGACCTCGCCCTGGATCCACCCCGGACCGAGGCACAGCTGGTGCGCCGCAGCCCGCGCCGCCGGGCGCTACTGCGCGAGCATGCCGGGCCGTTGTTCGCCGCCGTGGAGGCTGCGCTGGTCGGCCCGCCCGAACCGAAGGCCCGCAGCGCCCGCTTCACCCCGCAGGAGCGCGACGTCTACGACGCGCTGCGGCGGCGCCGTGCGGCCCTGGCCGAGGCGATCGGCCTGGAGCCCGGCGTCCTGTGCCCGTCCAAGGTGCTGTGGTCGGCCGTGGCGGGCCGGCCCGGGGACGGCCGGGAGCTCTGCGCCCTGGCCGGGCTGCGCTCCTGGCAGGCCGAGCTCCTGGCCGAGCCGCTGTGGGAGGCGTACGTGATCGCCGGGGGCGAGGACCACACCGACGGGTGACCGCCCGCGTCAGCCGGCGGGGCGCTGCGCGGCCAGCTTGCGGGCCAGGTTGGCGGGCATGGAGAACTCGACGTCCTCGTCGACCACCATCACGGTGTCGACCGTGTCGAGCCCCCGCGCCTTGAACCAGTCGATGACCTCCTCGACCAGGACCTCGGGTGCGGAGGCACCGGAGGTCAGCCCGACGGTGCCGACACCGTCGAGCCAGGCCTCGTCGATCTCCGACGCGTCGTCGATCAGGTAGGCGGGGACGTCGCGGTCCTCGCTCACCTCCACCAGCCGCTTGGAGTTGGAGGAGGTCTGTGACCCGACCACGAGCACCAGGTCGCAGCGGGTGGCGAGCTGCTTGACCGCGTCCTGGCGGTTCTGTGTCGCGTAGCAGATGTCGTCGCTCTTGGGCTGCTTCAGCCCGGGGAAGCGCTGGTTGAGCCGGGCCACCACGTCCGCGGTCTCGTCCATCGACAGGGTCGTCTGGGTGATGTAGGTCACCTGGCGGCCGTCGTCGACGGTGAGCGCATCCACGTCCTCGGGCGTCTCCACCAGCCGGATCCGCTCGGGCGCCTGCCCGGTGGTCCCGATCACCTCCTGGTGCCCGGCGTGCCCGATCATGACGATGTCCAGGTCGTCACGGGCGTAGCGGCGGGCCTCCTGGTGGACCTTGGTGACCAGGGGGCAGGTCGCGTCGATCAGGGTGTGCCCGAGCCGGCGCGAGTTCTCGAACGCCTCCGGCGGCGAGCCGTGGGCGGAGAACACGATCACGGCTCCCTCGGGCACCTCGGCCTCGTCCTCGACGAAGACCGCCCCCTTGCGGCGCAGGGTCTCGACCACGTGGGTGTTGTGGACGATCTCGTGGCGGACGTAGACGGGAGCGCCGTAGGCTTCCAGGGCCTTCTCGACGATCAGGACGGCGCGGTCCACCCCGGCACAGAAGCCCCGGGGTGCGGCGAGCAGGAGCGTGTGGACGGTCATAGCCCGAGCGTACCGAGGTCCTGCAACACCACCGCCCGGTGGGGCATACTGACGGCCGGGCCCGGTCAGGACACGACCGGGCCCGAGCGCGCCGGGCGTCCCGCCCCGCCGGTCCCCCGCCCCCGTGCGGCCCGGCCGGAGGCGGTCCACGCGGACCGTCCGGACGCCGAGGACGACGTGTACATCATCATCGGCGGCTGCGGGCAGCTCGGTGCGGAGATCGCCGAGCAGCTGTCCGCGGACCCGGACACCGACGTGGTCGTCATCGACCAGGACCCGCTGGCCTTCGACCGGCTCGGCACGGGCTTCAACGGCGAGACCATCGTCGGTGACGTCACGGACCGCGACGTGCTGGAGCAGGCCGGGGTCGAGCGGGCGGACGGCCTGATGGCCGTGACCCGTTCCGACAACGCCAACCTGATGGCGGTGGAGATCGCCACCCACCTCTACGACGTGGAGCGGACCATCGCGCGGCTGTTCAACCCCGAGCGCGAGGAGGTCTACCGCAAGCTCGGGGTCCGCTACGTCTCCTCCACCGGGGTGATCGCGAAGCTGTTCCTCAACGAGTTCCAGGAGGAGAGCTACCCGCTGCACGTGCACTTCGTCGACAGCGACGTCGTCATGGTGGACCTGGAGATCGACACCAGCGGCCACGCGCTGACCGTGGAGGAGTTCGAGCTCGACGGCATGCTCCGCATCGCGGCGGTCCGGCGTGGGCCGCGCACCTTCATCCCGGATACGAGCGACCGGCTCGAGCTCGACGACGTCGTGACGGTCGCGATGAAGCCGAGCGCGGCCAGGCGCATCGCCGAGCTGGTCCGCGACCCGTTCGACCCCGACCGCATCCGGGAGGCCTGAGCCATGTACCTGGTGATCGTCGGTGGGGGCCGCATCGGTCGGTACATCGCACGCGACATGCACGACAAGGGTCACGAGGTGACGGTCATCGAGCGCATCGCCGGGCGCTGCGAGAAGCTCGTGGTGGAGACCGACGTGCTCGTGATCGAGGGCGACGCCTGCGACGTGCGCTACCTCGAGCAGGCCCACGTCGACCGCGCGGACGCCTTCGTGGCCACCACCCACGAGGACGACGACAACCTGGTCTCCTGCCAGCTGGCGAAGATCGAGTTCGGGGTCCGTCGGGCGATCTCCCGCGTGACCACGCCGAAGAACGTGGCCATCTTCGAGGCCCTCGGTATCGAGCCGGTCTCCTCCACCCGGCTGATCTCCGAGCTGCTCGAGAACGAGTTCTCCGTCGGTGAGCTGATCCACCTCACCAGCCTGAAGGGCGGCCGGGTGCAGCTGGTCGAGCTGCGCATCCCGGATGGTCCCGGGGCGCCGGAGGCCCGGCCCATCGTGGCGTTGGACCTGCCCGCCGAGTCCATCATCGTCGCGGTCTTCCGTGGGGACGAGACCATCATCCCCCACGGGGCCACCCAGCTGCTGCCCGGTGACGAGGTGGTGGCGCTGACCGCGCCGGAGATGGAGGCCCGCATGACCGCCGCGCTGCTCGGGCGGCGGCGATGACCCGGCCCGCACCGGACGGGTTCTGGCGGCAACGGGCCCGGGGTGTCGCCTCGCTGGTCCTGCTGGCCGCGCTGACGGTCGCCGTCGCCTCGCTCATCGCCTGGCTCACCCTGGTGGTGGTGCCGTGACCGCGATCCTGCGGCCCGATGCCTCGGACGTGCGCCTGATCGGGTACTACCTCGGCAAGGTCCTGCTCGGGCTCGGGGTGCTGCAGCTGGTGCCGCTGGTGGTCGCGCTCGTCCTCGGCGAGTGGAACTCCGCCACCTCGTTCGCGATCGGCGCGGCGCTGTGCGTGCTGCTGTGGGCGCTGTCGGATGCGTTCCTGGCGACGCGACGCACCCTGACGTGGGCCCACGGGATGGTCATCGTCGCGCTGTCGTGGCTGGTCGGGCCCATCCTGGCCTCGATCCCGATGGTGCTGTCGGGGCGGTTCAGCGATCCCCTGCACGCCTTCTTCGAGGCCATGTCCGCGCTCACCACCACGGGCATGTCGGTCATCCACGACCTCGACCACACGCCGGTCTCCGAGGACCTGTTCCGCCACCTCCTGCAGATCGCCGGCGGGCTCGGGATCATCATCGTGGTGCTCTCGGTCTTCACCGCAGGCGGGGCCCGGATCACCACCCTGTACGTCTCCGAGGCCCGGGATGAGCGCGTCCTGCCCAACGTGATCCGCACCGCCCGGTTCATCTTCCAGGTCGCCTCCACCCTGTTCGTGGCCAGCACCGTGGCGCTGGTCGTGGCCCTGCTGCTCGCAGGCTTCGCCCCGGGTCGGGCGCTCTACCACGCGGTCAACCTGTTCTTCGCCTCCTACGCCACGGGCGGCTTCTCCGTCATGCAGGCCTCGATGATCTACTACCACGCAGCCTCGGTGGAGCTGCTCGTCGGCATCATCATGCTGGCCGGCACCCTGTCCTTCGGGCTGCACCTGGCGATGTGGCGTGGGGACCTGCGCGAGGTCTGGCGTCACCTCGAGACCCGGACGCTGGCGATCACGACCTCGTTGCTGTTCGTGCTGTTGAGCTTCGGGCTGGTCCGCGTCGGGACCTACGGCTCGGTCGAGGAACTGCTCCGCAAGGGGCTCTTCACGCTCGTCTCGGCCGCGTCCAGCACCGGGCACCAGGTGAACGTCGGGGACACCTACCTCTACGAGTGGGGGTTGCTCGCCCCGGCCGCCATCGTCGGCGCGATGGCCGTTGGCGGCATGGCCTCCTCCACGGCCGGCGGGATCAAGGCGATCCGGGTCGGCCTGACGGTGAAGGGGGTCGTGCACGACATCCGCCGCATCCTGCTGCCTGAGTCGGCGCTGGTCGTCTCCACCTACCACGCCGGGAAGCGACGGATCCTCCGCGACCAGACCGTGCGCGCGGCGACCGCGGTGCTGCTGCTGTTCATCGTGAGCTACGTGCTGGGCACCGTCGTCGCGCTGGCCTACGGCGAGGTGGACCTGGCCCAGGCGATCTTCGAGTCCGTCTCGGTCGGCTCGAACATCGGCATCTCCATCGGGGTCGTGAACCCGGGCATGCCGGACGGGCTGGTCCTGGTCTACGCCCTGCAGATGTGGGTCGGCCGGCTCGAGTTCGTGGCGGTGTTCGCCCTGCTCGGCTACCTGCTCTCGCTGGCGCGTGGGCGGGCGCGGACGTGAACGGTCCCCGGCCGCGCCATCGCCGCGCCCCGACCCGGTGGTACCTGGTCGGCGGGGTGGCCCTGCTCGTCGCCCTGATCGCTGGGGCCTGGTGGCTGGAGCGGTTGCACCCCCAGCTCGACACCTCCGGCAACGTCGTCGCCGGGGTGCCCCCGCTGGCGCTCGACGACGAGCCGAGCTGCCGGCGGTTCGTCGACGACACCGCGATCGAGGAGGCGGGTGCCCGCCGCCAGTCCGCCACGGCGATCGCCGAGATCCGGGACGGCCTCCCACCTGGCGGCCGCGTCTCGTCCACCCAGGTCTACCTGTGCCCGACCGGCTACGACGGCCTCGAGGTGACCTACGTCGGCGAGGTGATCGGCGAGGTGCTCCACCGTCGCGGCGGTGCCTGGGTCCAGGTCAACGACGACGACTACGCGCTCGTCACCGGCCCGGTGATCGGTCACCGCGAGCGGGCCGGCTTCAACACCGGGCTGTCGGTCTGGCTCGAGGGCGACCTGGCCGATCGGATCGAGCAGCCCGGTCGGGCGGCGCTGCGCGGCGACGTGGTGCTGCTGCGGGGCACGATCCACCGCGCCGACCCCGCCGATGGTGGTGGCATCACCCTGCGGGCGACCGAGCTCGAGACCCTGGCCGGCCCGTTCGCGATCGAGCCACCGCTGCACACCGCACAGCTGGTGGTGGCCGTCGTCCTGTCCCTCGCGGCGATCGCGGCGACGGTGTTCGCTCGGCTGCGCCGGGAGCGTTGAGACCCGGAGCGCTCAGCGCTTGTCGGTCAACCCCGCCTCCTGCGACGACGGGCACAGCGCCTCGATGACGCAGTCCTCGCAGGCGGGCCGCCGCGCGTGGCAGGTCCGCCGGCCGTGGTGGATCAGCAGGTCCGAGACCTCCAGCCACCGCTGCTGGGGGAACAGGCGGACGAGGTCCCGTTCGATGCGGACCGGATCGTCGTGCCGGGTGAAGCGCAGCCGGCGGGACAGGCGCATCACGTGGGTGTCGACCACCACCCCCTCGTGGCGTCCGAAGCCGTTGGAGAGGACCACGTTCGCGGTCTTGCGGGCCACCCCCGGCAGGGCGACGAGCTCCGCCATGGTGGCCGGCACCTCCCCGCCGTGCCGCTCGAGCAGCAGCGCCGCCGTGGCCTGCAGGTTGCGGGCCTTCTGGCGGTACAGGCCGAGCGAGGACAGCCGCGCCTCCAGTCGCTCGGGATCGGCGGCGGCGATGGCGGCCGGTCCGTCGTACTCGCGGAACAGCACCGCGGTGACCTCGTTGACCTTCACGTCCGTCGACTGGGCCGAGAGCATCGTGGCCGCCAGCAGCTCCCACCGGCTGCTGAAGTCCAGCGCGATCGTCGCGTCCGGCAGGCTGGCGGCCAGCCGGTCGAGGATCACCGGCGCCCGCAGGGTCTTGCCGCGGTCGCGGGTCAGCCCGTCCGGGATCGTCGGCAGGGCCGGTTCGGCGCCGCCCCGCGGGCTCGTGTCCTCCACCTCGGTGCCCGCCCTGCTCGACGACGCTGGCGCCACGGACGTTACCCGGACCTGACCACGCCGTTCATCGCGGTGGCTCGATCGGCAGGGTCACGGTGAAGGTCGTGCCCTCGCCGAGCAGGCTGTCGACCCGGATGCTCCCGCCGTGCCGCTCCACGGCGTGCCGCACGATCGACAGGCCGAGCCCGGTGCCGCCGGTCTCCCGGGACCGGGCCGCGTCGACCCGGTAGAACCGCTCGAAGATCCGCTGCAGGTCCTGCCGTGGGACGCCGATCCCGGTGTCGCTGACGGTGAGGACCTGCTGCCCGTCGCGGGCCTCGATCGTGACGGTGACCGCGCCGCCCCGCCGGTTGTACTGGATCGCGTTGCCGACGAGGTTCTTCACGATGATCTCGAGATCCCCCGCGACCCCGACGACCATCGCGTGGTCCGGTGCCTGCAGGGCGAGCTGGAGCTCCGCCTCCTCGGCGCGCGGGACCTCGTCGGCGAGCACCCGCCGGGCCAGCTCGGCAAGGTCGACCGGGACCCGTTCGAGCGGACCGCGCTCCTCCAGGCGGCGCAGGTCCAGCAGGTCGTGCAGCAGGCGGGCCAGCCGCTGTGCCTCGAGCCCGAGCTGCCCCACGAGGGTCGCCGTGCGCGCCGGGTCGTCGACCACCGTGACGGCCAGCGCCTCCGCGAGGGTCTGGATCGAGGTGACCGGGGTCTTGAGCTCGTGCGAGGCGTTGACCACGAAGTTGCGCCGCAGCTCCTCGATGCGGCGCTCGCGCGTGCGATCGGTGAGGATGACGAGCGTCTCGTCGCCGACCAGGGTCACGGCGACCCGCAGGTCGAGCCCGTTGTGCTCGAGGTCGAGCCCGACCGGCCCGCCGTGACGCCGGGCCTGCCGGACGGCATCGGCGATGGCCGGGCTGCCGATGGTCTGCAGCACGCTCGCCCCGACGAGGTCGACGGGGACGTGCAGCAGCTCCCGCGCCGGGTCGTTGGCGGCCCGCAGGCGGGCCTGCGCATCGAACAGCAGCGCGGGCTGGGCCAGGGAGTCGACCAGCTCCCCCCGCCACGGGCGCTCGAGGTCCAGGCGCGTGCTCTGGAGCCGGTAGGCACCGCCCAGGGCGCTGACCGCGACCGCCAGATCACGCCAGGCGGAGCTCGCGGGGACCTGGAGCGGTGTGGGGTCCTCGTCGGCGAGCCAGCGGCCGACCTGCCCGGTCAGCCGGCGCAGCCGACGGCGCTCGGTCAGCTCCGTGGCCAGCAGCACCGCCGCGACGGCCACGAGCGCCAGGACCACCGCGAGGGCCGGCGGCAGTGCCATCGCCGCCAGCAGGGTCACGAGGGCGACCACGACGAGGGCGACCGGGGTCTCCCACCTCACCGGTCGGAGAACCGGTAGCCGACGCCCCGCACGGTCTGGATCCGCTCCGGCGCGTGCGGGTCGCGCTCGATCCGGGTCCGCAGCCGACGGATGTGCACGTCCAGCGTCTTGGTGTCGCCCACGTAGTCGCTACCCCAGACCTCGTCGATCAGCTGGCCCCGGGTCAGCACCCGCCCGGCGTGCTCGACCAGGAAGGCCAGCAGGTCGAACTCCTTCGGCGGCAGGTCCACCGTGGCACCGTCGACCTGGACCTCGTGGCGCACGCGGTCGACCCGGACCCCGGAGGCTTCCACCGGGAGCTCGTCATCCAGCGACTCGGCCAGGGGTGCACGGCGCAGGATGGCCTTGATGCGGGCGAGCAGCTCCCGGGTCGAGAAGGGCTTGGTGACGTAGTCGTCCGCGCCGAGCTCGAGGCCCACCACCCGGTCCACCTCGGCCTCACGTGCGGTCAACATGATGATCGGCACGTCCGAGCGGCTGCGCAGCGTGCGGCAGATCTCCGTGCCGCTCATCCCCGGCAGCATCAGGTCCAGGATCACCAGGTCCGGGCGGACCCGCTCCCAGGCCGGGATCGCATCGAGGCCGTCCTTGACCCAGGCGACCTGGAACCCCTCAGCCTCGAGGGTGATCGCGAGTCCCTCCGCGATCGACTTCTCGTCCTCGACGAGCAGCAGCTTGGGCATCGATGGAACCTCGTGGTCTATGGTGCGCCGGGAGGTGTGGCATGCGTGACGAACTCGACCGCCAACTCGAGGGTCTGCTCGGCCAGGTCGTCGAGATGGGGCGACGTGCCGACGAGATGCTCGGTCGGGCGTTGCAGGCCATGCAGGAGGGCGACCTGGCGGCAGCCGACGCGGTCATCGCCTCCGACCACGCGCTGGACCGGGCCTACGAGCAGATCCAGCACGGTGTGCTGGCGACCATCGCCCTGCACGGCCCCGTCGGCCGCGACCTCCGGACGCTGACCGGCCTGCTGCACGTCGGCCTGCACACCGAACGGATGGCGGACTACGCCGTCGGCGTCGCTCGGACGACCAAGCGGGCCGCCGAGCAGGAGCCCGACCGTGACCTGCTCGAGCAGCTGGTCGAGATGGGCGAGCTGGCGCGCAGCGTCGGCCGTGACGCCCTGACCGCCTTCGTGCATTCCGACGCCGACCTGGCCCGTGCCGCCGCCCGCCAGGACGACGCGGTCGACCGGCTGAACGTCGGCATCTTCCAGCGGCTGGTCCGGCTCGCGGGCGACAGCGAGGACCGGCTGCAGTGGGCGACCCGCATGATCCAGCTGACCCGGCAGCTGGAGCGCTACGCCGACCACGGGGTCGACGTCGCCGAGCAGGCCCTGTTCGTCGCGACGGGCCAGCATCGCGAGCTGTCCGCCGACGCGATCGCCGAGCGCAGCTGAGCCGCGACCGGCCGCGTCAGGGCCCGACATCGACCCGCTCCCCGGTCACCACGAACGTCACATGCTGCGCGAAGGCCACCCCGTGGTCCGCGAGCCGCTCGAAGTAACGGCCGAGCAGGCCGAGCACCAGCACCTCGCTCGGGGCACCCCGGAGCTCCTGCGCGCGCGAGAGCAGCCCGACCCGCAGCGTGTCCACGTCCGCGTCCAGCCGGTCCACCTCGTGGACGGCCAGGGCGTCGCGCTGCCGCCAGGCGTCCACGCCGCGCCGGTAGACCTCCAGCGAGTGGTCGGCCAGCTCCTCGAGCTGCTGACGCAGGGCCTGCGGGAGCAGCCGCACGTCGAGGCGTTCGACCGCTTCGGCGACATGCCGCATCAGGCGACCCGACCGCTCCGCGTCGTGGACCAGCCGCAGCATCGCGACCAGCCGTCGCAGATCGCCGGAGACCGGGGCCTCGCGCGCGAGCAACAGGAAGCCCTGCTCCTCGACCCGCCGGCACCGTTCGCGCACGTCCGCGCTCAAGCTGGAAGCCTCCGGCAGCACCGCGCGGTCGGCGGCGAGCACCGCCCGGGTGATGCGCGGCATCGCCTCGGCGACCAGCAGGGCCGCCCCGGTGAGCTCGTCATCGATGTCGTCCAGCCAGGCGGCGTACTCGCCGCGCAGCTCGGCCCCGTGCCGCGGCAGCAACGGCGGGAACTCACCCCGTCCGGTTCCCGACACCTCAGCGCTCCTTCGTTGCGTCCTGCGGCACGCTACGTCCGCAGCTCGCCCGGACGTTGGCCGAGCGGTGAACGGTAGGTGAACGCGAGGCGACGCGTTCACGACACGGTCGACGGCCGGTCGCGGCCGCGTCAGCCGTAGCGTCCGGTGAGGAACGCCTCGGTCCGCGGGTCGCGTGCCGCGGTGAACAGCCGCTCCGTCGGTCCGGCCTCGACGAGGTGGCCCGCGGGGAGCCCGGTCAGCTCGTCCAGCTCCACGGTCAGGAACGCGGTCCGGTCCGAGACCCGGGCGGCCTGCGCCAGGTCGTGGGTCACGAGCACCGTCGTGACGCTGTCCCCCAGCTGCCGGAGCAGCGCCTCGATCCGCAGCGTGGCCGGCTGGTCGAGGGACGAGGTCGGCTCGTCCAGCAGCAGCACGTCGGGCTCGACCGCCAGCGACCGCGCGAGGCACAGCCGCTGCTGCTGCCCGGCCGACAGGACCCGGGCATCGCGGGTGAGGTCGTCACGGACCTCCTCCCACAGCCCCGCGCGACGCAGCGCCCGCTCGACCGCGGCGTCGAGCCCGCGACGCCGGCCCCTGAGCCGCAGCCCGAAGGCCACGTTGTGCCGGATGGAGCCGGCGAAGGGCGCGGGACGCTCCCCGACCAGACCGAGGTGCTGCCGGACGACGACCGGATCGACCGGCGAGGCGTAGAGATCCTCCCCGTGGTAGCTGACCCGGCCGGAGATCTCCGTACCGGGCTCCAGCTCGAGCGTGCGGTTGAGCGTGCGCAGCAGGGAGGTCTTCCCGCTGCCCGACGGCCCGATGACCGCCGTGATGCGGCCCGCGGGGATGTCGAGGTCCACCTCCGCCAGGACCGGCCGGCCCCCACGTAGGACCCGCAACCGCCGCAGCGCGAGGAGCGGGGCCGCCACCGGTTCGACCGCAGGTGCGGACACCACCGCAGGCTGGAGCCCTCGCAGCGCGCGTGGTGCCGGCGTCGCCATCTGGCTCCCTCGCTCCGGGGCGCACGACCCTACGTCACGTCCGGGCCGGCCGCGCCCTCGCGTACGCTGCCGCGCGTGCCGAGAGCGGAGGAGGCCAGGCGTGGCCGGTTGGCGACACCCCTGGCCGGACCGTGGCGGTCACGAGTGGGCCAAGGACCGCCTCGCGACCAGCAGCGACGGGGCCCGGATCGCCTACGCGGTGCGGGGGCCGGTGGACGCCCCGGCGGTGCTGCTGTGCGCCGGGTTCCTGTGCCCCGACAACTTCTGGCGTGACCTCGGCCCTGGCCTGGCCCGGGACCACCGGGTCGTCATGCTCAACTACCGAGGCGTGGGGGCCTCCAGCGAGGCCCGGGGGGCCGCCCTGCCGCCCGATGCGCAGGGCTACGCCCTGGACCTGCTGGCGGCCGACGTCGCAGCGGTCGCCGATGCGGAGGGGCTGACCCAGGCCACGGTGGTCGGGCACTCGATGGGGGTGCAGGTCGCCCTGGCGCTGTGGCGTGCCCGACCCGACCTGGTCGCTCGCCTGGCGCTGGTCGCCGGCCCGTACGCCTCGCCCCTGCTGACCTTCTACGGCTCCTGGGTGGCCGCCGCGGTGTTCCCCATCGTGTCCATGGGCGTGCCGGCGCTGCCCCGCGCGGTGAGCGGCATCGCGATGCGCGCCCTGGAACTGCCGATCACCCTGCCCGTCGCCCGCGCGATCCGGGCGCTCGGGCCCCTGACGCCCGACGACGGGATGCGCGGCTACCGCTGGCACCTGAGCCGGGTGGACCCCCGCACCGCGATCTGGACCGCCCGGGGCATGCACGACTTCGACCCGACCGCGTGGCTGACCGAGGTGACCGCGCCGGCCGTGGTCGTGGTCGGCTCCGAGGACGCCTGGACCCCGGCCGAGGTCGGGGCGCAGCTCGTGCACCTGCTCCCTGACGCCGAGCTCACGGTGCTGCCCGAGGGCAGCCACGGGCTGCCGCTGGAGTTCCCGGCCGAGATCGAGGCCCGGATCCGCGCGCTCGAGGCACGGGTTGCGGGCGGGGTGGCCGCGCCGGCCGAGGGTGACCCGGCGGCGGTCGCTCAGTAGAGCACCGAGGCGTACTCGTTCAGCTTGTCGAGGCGGTGGCGCGCCCGGACCGTGCGGACCGTCCCGGACTTGGCGCGCATCACCAGCGACTCGGTCGTGGCGCCGCGCCGGTCGAAGGCGACCCCCCGCAGCAGCTGGCTGGGGGTGATGCCCGTGCAGGCGATGAACGCGTCGTCGCCGGAGACGAGGTCGTCCTGGGTGAGGATCTGGTCGAGGTCGTAGCCGCCGGCCAGCGCGGCGGCCCGTTCGCTGTCCGAACGCGGCCACAGGCGGCCCAGCATCTGCCCGTCCAACGCCTTGACCGCGCAGGCGGTGATGACGCCCTCTGGCGTCCCACCGATGCCGTACAGCACGTCGATCTGCGGCCGCTCCGCCCAGGCCGCGACCAGCCCGGCGGCCACGTCCCCGTCGGTGATCAGCTGGAGGCGGCAGCCGGCCTCCCGCACCCGCCGCTTGGCCTCATCGTGGCGCTCGCGGTCGAGC
>JBLRWQ010000067.1:0-15885 GCA_047921175.1 Nitriliruptoraceae bacterium
GCACCCGGCAGACCTTCCGGAGCGCCGAGTTCGGCTTCTTCGGGGTGGTCGTGTAGACGCGGGTGCAGACCCCACGGCGCTGGGGGGAACCCTTCAGCGCGAGGGTCTTGTTCTTCTTCGCCTTGTCCTGGCGGCCCTTGCGCACCAGTTGCTGGATGGTGGGCATGCCTGGCCTTCTCCGTCTGTCGGCACGGACACCGCGGTCAGCGGCGACCGTGCGCGAGGCAAGCTCGCGATGGGTCGTGGGTCGGGGTGGTCCCCACCCGGGTCGTCGGGCCGGCCGTCGCGCCGTTGTGGGCGCGGTACGGACGGACCTGTCGGCCAGGAGGGGTGAGGTCGGAGGGCCCGGTCCGACCCACGGGGTCGGGCGTTCCTCTCCTGCGGACGGGATCTGGGGGAGCCACGGTCACCCCCGGGGGGGTGCGGGACCTTCGCAGAGTGCCCAGAACGGCGCACCGCGACCCACCGGGCCGCGGCGCGAGACGCAACGGTACCGAGCCTGCACACGGGGTGTCAACCGGAGCGGTGTCCGGTCGGCCGCCGGGTCGGGTACGCGCACGGTCGCTCGACGGACGGCCGGTGGCCATCGGGCCCGAGGACCTGTCCGGGCGAACGAGGGCACAGGAGCCGTCGCCCGCGCACGATGGGGGGGCAGACGCGAGGACCCGAACCGATGGGAACCACGATGAAGCGAACGCTGACCGCGAAGATGACCCTGCTCGGTGGGGCGGCCGCCCTGGCGCTCGGCGCCGCGGCCTGTGACCCGGACGACCTCGACACCGACCCCGCGCAGGACGACCTGCTCGAAGACGATCTGCTCGAGGACGACCTGTTCGAGGACGAGGACCTGTGACGCGCCCCATCTCGGCGCATCGGACGACGTCGAGGCCCCGCCATCGTGGCGGGGCCTCGACGCGTGGTTGGGGGCGGGCTCACCGCGCCCCGGCGTCGCCGGGGAAGTCGTCGTAGCCCCAGCCGCCTTCGAAGCCCCAGGACCCATCGCCCTCGTAGGACTCGGTGGAGGCGAGGAACTCCGCGATGTCCGCGGGCAGCGCCTGCTCGGGGATCTCGGTGTGGCCGACCTCGATCGAGCGGTAGCGCTCGATCCCGGTCCCGGCGGGGATCAGCTTGCCGATGATGACGTTCTCCTTCAGCCCGACCAGCGGATCGGAGGAGGACTCCAGCGCCGCCTCGGTCAGCACGCGGGTGGTCTCCTGGAAGGAGGCGGCAGACAGCCACGAGTCGGTGGCCAGCGAGGCCTTGGTGATCCCCATCAGCATCGGCCGAGCCGCGGCGGGCTGCCCGCCTTCGGCGAGCACCCGGTCGTTCTCGCGGTTGAACCGGACCCGGTCGATGGTGTCACCGGGCAGGAAGCCCGCGTCACCGGCGTCCACGACGCTGACCCGACGGAACATCTGCCGCACGATCAGCTCGACGTGCTTGTCATGGATCGGCACGCCCTGTGAGCGGTAGACGTCCTGGACCTCCTGGACCAGGTGGAGCTGCGCCGTGCGCACCCCGAGCACCTCGAGCAGCTCGTGCGGGTCGATGGCACCGACCGTCAGCTGCTGGCCCACCTCGACGTGGACACCATCGGCGACGTCGATCGACCCGTCATCGGCACGGAACAGGCGAGCGCCGCGAGGCAGCTCGTGCTCGTCCACCTGGTCGCGGGTCCCGTGGATCCGGAGCGTCCGGCCACCGCCGTCGTGCTCCTCGATCTCGACGCGACCGGCGATCTGGGCGATCTCGGCCTTGCCTCGCGGGCTGCGGGCCTCGAACAGCTCGACGACACGGGGCAGACCCTGGGTGATGTCGTCCGCGGAGGCGACGCCACCGGTGTGGAAGGTCCGCATGGTCAGCTGGGTACCGGGTTCTCCGATGGACTGGGCGGCGACGATGCCGACCGCCTCACCCATGTCGACCATGGCCCCGTTCGCCAGCAGCTCGCCGTAGCACGAGCGGCACACGCCGATCTCGGTCTCGCAGGCCAGCACGGACCGGACGCGGACCTGGCGGTCCTCCTCCGTCGGTGCGGTGGGCAGCGCTTCCCCGGTGTCCGGGTGCAGGCCCTTGAGCAGCGCGCTGCGCAGGCGGCGGATCTGGGTGTCGACGAGCAGCGTTCCGGCCGCGACCAGCACCTCGTCGGAGCCGGGGAAGGTCACATCGCGTGCCAGCACCCGGCCGTAGAGGGTCTGTGAGTCGTGCTGGCCGACGATCGCGTCCACACCGCGGCTGGTCCCACAGTCCTCCTCACGGATGATGAGGTCCTGGGAGACGTCCACGAGCCGACGGGTGAGGTAGCCCGAGTCCGCGGTCCGAAGCGCCGTGTCGGCCAGGCCCTTGCGGGCCCCGTGGGTGGAGATGAAGTACTCCAGGACCGACAGGCCCTCACGGAAGTTGGACTTGATCGGCCGGGGGATGATCTCCCCCTTCGGGTTGGCGACGAGCCCACGCATGGCGGCGATCTGCCGCAGCTGGGTCATGTTGCCTCGAGCACCGGAGTTCGCCATCACGAAGAACGGGTTGGTGGTGGAGAAGCCCTCCTCCATCGCGTCGGCGACCTTGGAGGTGGCCTCCGTCCAGATCTCGATCAGCTCCTGCTTGCGCTCGGAGTCGGTGATGACCCCGCGGGTGAACTGCTTCTCGATCTTGGCGGCGCGGGCCTCGGAGCTGGCGAGCACCTCGGCCTTGAGCGCCGGGGTCTCCACGTCGGAGATGGCCACGGTGATGCCGGCCCGGGTCGCGTTCGCGTACCCGAGGTCCTTGATGGCGTCCAGCACCTCGATGACCTGCCAGCGGGGGAACAGGTCCGCGCACCGGTTGACGATGTCGCCGGCCGCCTTCTTCGTGACGACGTCGTTCACGTAGGGGTAGTCGAGCGGCAGGGTCTCGTTGAAGATGGCCCGGCCCGCGGTGGTCACGACCCGGTGGCGCTGGCCGGCGGCACGGTGCTCCTCCCAGGCCTCCTCGTCGGCGTCACGCCACGCACTGGGGCGCTCGGCCGGATCGAGCTGCTTGCCCGCGGGCAGACGCAGCATGATCGGGTCCTGGACGTGGATGTGCCCGGCATCGATCGACCGCTCGATCTCCCCGAGCGAGGCGAACAGCCGCAGGCCCTGCGGGTCCCGGTCCTGGGAGGCGTCGCCACCGGTGTAGGTCAGCCAGTAGATCCCGAGCACCATGTCCTGGGTCGGCGACGCGATCGGACGGCCGGTCGCGGGCGACAGGATGTTGTGCGGCGCCAGCATCAGCAGCCGCGCCTCGGCCTGCGCCTCGGCGGACAGCGGCAGGTGGACCGCCATCTGGTCACCGTCGAAGTCGGCGTTGAAGGCGGTGCACACGAGCGGGTGGAGCTGGATGGCCTTGCCCTCCACCAGCGTCGGCATGAAGGCCTGGATGCCGAGGCGGTGCAGGGTCGGCGCACGGTTGAGCATCACCGGGTGGTCCTGGATGACCTCCTCGAGCACGTCCCAGACCTGGGCACGCTGACGCTCCACCATCCGCTTGGCGGACTTGATGTTCTGCGCGTAGTTGAGATCGACCAGCCGCTTCATGACGAAGGGCTTGAACAGCTCCAGCGCCATCAGCTTCGGCAGGCCGCACTGGTGCATGCGCAGCTGCGGGCCGACCACGATCACGGAGCGGCCGGAGTAGTCGACGCGCTTGCCGAGCAGGTTCTGGCGGAACCGCCCCTGCTTGCCCTTGAGCATGTCGGACAGCGACTTCAGCGGCCGGTTGCCCGGGCCGGTGACGGGACGCCCTCGGCGGCCGTTGTCGAACAGCGCGTCGACGGCCTCCTGGAGCATCCGCTTCTCGTTGTTGACGATGATCTCGGGCGCACCGAGGTCCAGCAGGCGCTTGAGCCGGTTGTTCCGGTTGATCACGCGCCGGTACAGGTCGTTGAGGTCCGAGGTCGCGAACCGACCCCCGTCGAGCTGCACCATCGGGCGCAGGTCCGGCGGGATGACCGGGATGGCCTCGAGCACCATGGCGCCCGGGCGGTTCCGGGTGGTCCGGAGCGCCTCGACGACCTTGAGCCGCTTGGTGGCGCGCTGCTTCTTCTGCCCCTTGGCGTCGGTGATCGCGGTCCGCAGCTCCGCGGACTCGGCGTCGAGGTCGAGCCCGTCGAGGAGGTCACGGACGGCCTCGGCACCCATGCCACCGGTGAAGTACCCGCCGAACCGGTCCCGCATGTCGCGGTAGACCAGCTCCTCCTGGACCAGCTGCTTGGGGCTGAGCTTCTTGAAGGTGGCCAGGACCTTGTCGAGGTGCTCGAGCTCGTTGTTGGCCCGGACCGAGACGGTCTTGAGCTGCTTCTCGATGTCCTTGCGTTCCTTGCGGACGACCTCGGGCTTGGCGCCCTCGGCCTCCAGCTCAGCGAGGGTCGCCTCCAGCTGGGTGAGCAGCTCCTGACGGTCCACCTCCAGCTGCGCGGCGATCTCCTGCTTCTCCGCGACGATCTCCTGCTCGAGCTCGGGCAGCGCGTTGTGGCGCCCGTCCTCGTCCACCGACGTGATCACGTAGGCGGCGAAGTAGATGATCTTCTCGAGGTCCTTCGGGGACATGTCGAGCAGGTACCCGAGCCGCGACGGCACCCCCTTGAGGTACCAGATGTGGGTCACCGGGGCTGCCAGCTCGATGTGGCCCATGCGCTCACGACGGACCTTGGCACGGGTGACCTCGACGCCACAGCGCTCGCAGATGATCCCCTTGAAGCGCACCCGCTTGTACTTGCCGCAGTAGCACTCCCAGTCCCGCGTGGGACCGAAGATCTTCTCGCAGAACAGGCCGTCCTTCTCCGGCTTGAGCGTGCGGTAGTTGATGGTCTCGGGCTTCTTGACCTCGCCGTTGGACCACATGCGGATCTGGTACGCCTCCGCGAGGGTGATCTTGAGCTGATCGAAGTGGTTCACGTCCAGCATGTGCCGACGTCCTCCCTACCTCATCGTCCCGCCCGGCTGCTCACCGGTCCTGCGGGCTGCGACCGCAACGGCCGCGCTACGTGTTCTTGCCAGCGGTCACGCCACTAGCCGTCAGCCGTCGGCCGCTCCGGCCGCGACAGGTCGATCCCCAGCGACTCCGCCGCCCGGAACGCGTCATCCTCGGACTCGCGTAGCTCGATCTGCTCGCCGGTGGCCCCCAGCACCTCGACGTTGAGGCTGAGCGCCTGCATCTCCTTGACGAGCACCTTGAAGGATTCCGGGATGCCGGGCTCGGGGATGTTGTCGCCCTTGACGATCGCCTCGTAGACCTTGACGCGGCCGAGCGTGTCATCGGACTTGATCGTCAGGAGCTCCTGGAGGGCGTACGCAGCCCCGTAGGCCTCGAGCGCCCAGACCTCCATCTCGCCGAACCGCTGGCCACCGAACTGCGCCTTCCCGCCCAGCGGCTGCTGGGTGATCATGGAGTACGGGCCGGTGGAGCGGGCGTGGATCTTGTCGTCCACGAGGTGGTGGAGCTTCAGGATGTACATGTAGCCCACGGTGACCTGCGCATCGAGCGGCTGCCCGGTCCGGCCGTCGAACAGGGTGGCCTTGCCGTCGGGGCCGACCAGGCGGACGCCGTCGTCGGTGGTCCGGGAGTTCACGAGCAGATCCACGAGCTCACGCTCGCTGGCACCGTCGAACACCGGGGTGGCGAACCGGACGGGCCCGTCCATGTCGGCCTGGTCCTCGGTCCACCCGATCTCGGTGAACCACTCCGGCGCGGTCTCGAAGTGCCACCCGTTGGCCGCAGCCCATCCGAGGTGGGTCTCCAGCACCTGCCCGACGTTCATGCGGCTCGGGACACCGAGCGGGTTGAGCACGATGTCCAGCGGCGTGCCGTCCTCCAGGAACGGCATGTCCTCCACCGGCAGGATCTTGGAGATGACCCCCTTGTTACCGTGGCGTCCGGCGAGCTTGTCACCCTCGGAGATCTTCGACTTCTTGGCGATGTAGATCCGCACCATGTCGTTGACGCCGGGGGACAGCTCGTCGCCGTCTGCCCGGCTGAAGCGCTGGACCCCGATCACGATGCCGCGGTCCCCGTGCGGGACCTTCAGCGAGGTGTCCCGCACCTCCCGGGCCTTCTCCCCGAAGATCGCGCGCAGCAACCGCTCCTCCGGGGTCAGCTCGGTCTCGCCCTTCGGGGTGACCTTGCCGACCAGGATGTCACCGGGCTGGACCTCCGCACCGATGCGGATGATCCCCTCCTCGTCGAGGTTGGCCAGCACCTCCTCGGAGACGTTGGGGATGTCGCGCGTGATCTCCTCGGGGCCGAGCTTCGTCTCGCGGGCGTCGACCTCGAGCTTCTCGATGTGGATCGAGGTCAGCACGTCCTCGCGGACCAGCCGCTCGGACAGGATGATCGCGTCCTCGAAGTTGTACCCCTCCCAGGACATGAACCCGACCAGGAGGTTGCGGCCGAGTGCCAGCTCACCGTCGTGGGTGGACGGGCCGTCGGCGATCGGGTCGCCGGCCTCGAGCCGGTCACCCTCGGTCACCAACGGGCGCTGGTTGATGCAGCTGCCCTGGTTGGAGCGCTGGAACTTGGTGAGGAAGTAGCGGTCGATCTCGTCGTCGTCGGTGCGGACCACCACGTGGTCCGCCGCCACCTCGACCACCACCCCGCCGTTGCGGGCCATGATGACGTCGCCGGCGTCGCGAGCGGCCTTCGCCTCGATGCCGGTGCCGATGAACGGCGACTCGGCTCGCAGCAGGGGCACGGCCTGACGCTGCATGTTCGCGCCCATCAGGGCGCGGTTGGCGTCGTCGTGCTCGAGGAAGGGGATCAGCGCCGCGGAGATCGAGACCGTCTGGCGCGGCGAGACGTCCATGTAGTCCACGGCCGTCGGCGGGACCTCACGCACCTCGCCGCCCTTGGCACGCACGAGGACCATCGGGTTCTCGAACTCGCCGGTGCTCTCGTCGACCGGGGCGTTGGCCTGCGCGACGACGTAACGGTCCTCCTCGTCGGCGGTGAGGTACTCGAAGTCGTCGGTCACCTTGCCGTCCACCACGCGGCGGTACGGGGTCTCGACGAAGCCGTACTCGTTGATGCGGGCGTAGGTGGCGAGCGAGCCGATCAGGCCGATGTTCGGGCCCTCCGGCGTCTCGATCGGGCACATCCGGCCGTAGTGGGACGGGTGGACGTCGCGCACCTCGAACCCGGCCCGCTCCCGGGACAGCCCGCCGGGGCCGAGCGCCGACAGGCGTCGCTTGTGGGTCAGGCCGGCGAGCGGGTTGGTCTGGTCCATGAACTGCGACAGCTGCGAGGTCCCGAAGAACTCCCGGATGGCGGAGACCACCGGTCGGATGTTGATCAGGGTCTGCGGCGTGATCGCCTCGAGGTCCTGGGTGGTCATGCGCTCGCGCACGACCCGCTCCATGCGCGACAGCCCGATGCGCACCTGGTTCTGGATCAGCTCCCCGACCGAGCGCAGGCGACGGTTCCCGAAGTGGTCGATGTCGTCGGTGTCGTAGCCCTCCTCGCCCGCGTGCAGCTTGACGAGGTAGGACATGGTGGCCAGCACGTCCTCGGCGGTCAGCACGTGCTCGTCGCGCCGGCCGAAGCCCAGCGCGTCGAACTCGTCGGTGAGCTTGCCGTGCTTGACGTGGCCCTGCCCGTCGTCCTCGAGCCCGGAGATCTTGTAGCGACCGACCCGGGCGAGGTCGTACTTCTTGCCGGCGAAGAACATGCCCAGCAGGAGCTGACCGGCCTGATCCACGTTCGGCGGCTCGCCCGGACGCAGCTTGCGGTAGATCTCCTCGAGCGCCTGCGCGGGGGTGCGGCCGGTGTTGTCCTTCTCGAGGGTGAGCGCGATCGACTCCGCCTCGCCGAAGAAGTCCAGGATCTCCTGGTCGTCGACCGCGGTGGTGAGCACCTCCGAGGGCGCCAGCTCGTACTGGCCGAGCTCGTCGTTCCACTGGAACGCCTTCAGCGCCCGGTAGAACACGCTGATCGGCTGCTTGCGCTTGCGGTCGACACGGACGGCGACCAGGTCGCGCTTGTCGACCTCGAACTCCAGCCAGGCACCGCGCGCCGGGATGACCTTGCACCCGAAGACGTCGCGACCGGTGGTCTTGTCCACCGAGGTGTCGAAGTACACGCCCGGGGAACGCACCAGCTGGGACACGACGACCCGCTCGGTGCCGTTGATGATGAAGGTCCCCTTGTCGCTCATCACGGGGAAGTCACCCATGAAGACCGTCTGGGACTTGATCGTGCCGTCCTCCTTGTTCAGGAACTCGGCGGTCACGAACAACGGCGCGGCGTAGGTGAGGTCCTTCTCCTTGCACTCGGCGACCGAGTACTTCGGCTCATCGAAGCGGTGGTCGAGGAAGCTCAGGGCCATCTTGCCCTGGCTGTCCTCGATCGGGGAGATCTCGTTGAAGATGTCTCCCAGTCCCTGTTCGATCAGCCAGTTGAAGGAGTGGCTCTGGATCGCGACCAGATCCAACTCCTCCACCGGCAGCGCCTCGTGGATCCTCGCGAAGCTCAGGCGCTTGTCGAGCTTGGCGTGCGGGTTGACGGCGGTGCCGACCAACGGGGACCTCCCCTGGGACTGATGGCGGTCTCGGCGGGTGGAAGCGGCGGCGCTCCGACCCTCCGGGTGGGACGTCGATCTCGCACGGCAGCGCGACCGGGGCGACGGGCACCGGTCACGCGGGGTGCACGACGTGGTGCGCGGACGTCACGAGTTCCACGTGCGAGGACGCGTCCATCCGGCCAGGTGACGACACACGGCACTCCGAGCGCGCAGGGGCACGGGGAGAGCTCGGATGGCGACGACCTCGCTCGAGGATGGCGCGACCCGCTGGTACGTGGGAGCAGCGGGACGACGGCGGAGCACACGTGGGTCCGGAAGCGTACCCGCGGTGCGTGGAGCGCGTCAACCGCCCCCGGCTGGCCGGGGGCGGTGGCACGCGTCGGGCCCCCTCGGACGGCCGAGGGAGCCGCGACTCACTTGAGCTCGACGGAGGCGCCTGCGGCCTCGAGCTTGTCCTTGGCCTCCTCGGCAGCGTCCTTCGCGACACCCTCGAGGACCGCCTTCGGGGCGCTCTCGACCAGCTCCTTGGCCTCCTTGAGACCCAGGCTGGTGAGCGCGCGCACCTCCTTGATGACACCGATCTTCTTCTCGCCGGCGCTGGTGAGGACGACGTCGAACTCCGTCTTCTCCTCCTCGACCTCGGCCTCGGCGCCACCGGCACCCGCGGCCGCGACCGCGACCGGCGCCGCAGCGGTGACCTCGAAGGTCTCCTCGAACTTCTTGACGAGCTCGCTCAGCTCCATGAGCGTGAGCTCCTTGAACTGCTCGATGAGCTCGTCGGTGGTCAGCTTCGCCATCGTGGTTCCTCCTGGTGGCGCAGACGCGCCGGGTGGTCGTGCGGGTCCGTCGGTCGCGGGCCCGAGTCGTGCGGGACCTCGGCTCAGGCCTCGGTCGTGGTCTCGTCGTCGGGTGTGGGTGCCGCCTGCGGTGCGGCAGCGGCCACCGTCTCCTCGACGGTCGCCTCGGCCTCCTCGACGGTCGCCTCGGCCTGCTCGGCGGGTGCCTCGGCCTCCTCGTCAGACGCGGTGACCGGCTCGGTCACGGCCTCGGCGGGCTCGGGCGCGGCCTCGGCGCTTGCCGCGACCTCGGGGCCGGCCGCCGGCGCGCTCGGGGTGAAGCCCTTGGCCTCGACCCCACCCGCGTCGATGAGCGCCTGCATGAGGCGGGCCTGCTTCTCGGTCGCCGCCACCATGAGCCGGGCCATGCCCGACAGGGCGCCCTGCATCAGGCCGGCGAGCTTGGCGAGCAGCTCCTCACGGCTCTCGAGGTCGGCCAGCTTCAACGCCGCCTCACCGTCGAGCACCTCACCATCGAGGTAGCCGCCGGTCAGGACGAGGTCCGGGTGGTCCTTGGCGAAGGCCTTGATCGCCTTCGCGGGGCCGACCGGGTCCTCGGCGCACAGCACCAGGCTGGTCGGACCCTCGAGCAGCTCATCGAGTCCCTCGATCCCGGCGGCGTGTGCGGCCCGCTTGGTGAGGGTGTTCTTGACGACCTTCATCTCGGCGTTCGCGTCGCGCAACCTGGCGCGCAGCTCGGCGAGCTCGCCGACCGTCAGGCCCCGGTAGTGGGTGAGCAGCGTCGCCGACGCGCCGGTGAGATCCTGACGGACCTCCTCGACCTTGGCGACCTTGTCCGGCCGTGCCACGTGTGACCTCCGTCGTCGTGCGGTGCCGTCTCCGCCGGGGATCGCTCCGGAACGACGACGTCCCCCTCGCGCGTCGCGCAGGGGGACGAGGGGCGGCCACGACCTCGTGCGAGGTGCGGAACCCGATCGATCCTGCGCGGGACGCGTGGTGGGGAGCGGCGATCGCTCCGGCCGGTCCACGTCCTTCGGCCCGGGAGGGCGTCCAGCGGTCTTCGGCTCGTTGGTTGGGAAGCGTACCGGCCCGCTCGCGGGCAGGCGAACGGGCCGGGAGGTCGCGCGGCGGTCGCGCGACCCCTGGGGATCAGTCCTCGTCCTCGAGCAGCGCCCGGCTCTTGGTCGGGTCGAGCACGATCGAGGGCGACATCGAGGTGGAGATGGCCACGGTGCGGATGTAGCGGCCCTTGGCTGCGGAGGGACGCTGTCGCATGATCTCGCCGACCAGCTCGACGTAGTTCTCCACCAACTGCTCGACGGAGAACGACGCCTTGCCGATCTTGACGTGCACGTTGCCGTTGCGGTCGGAGCGGTACTCGACCCGGCCGGCCTTGATCTCGCTGACGGCCTTGCCGACGTCCATGGTCACCGTGCCGGACTTGGGGTTCGGCATCAGCCCGCGCGGCCCCAGCGTCTTGCCCAGACGCCCGAGCTTGCCCATCATGTCGGGGGTCGCGATGATCGCGTCCAGCACGTCGATCAGCTCGCCAGCGGACAGGCGCTCGACCAGGTCGTCGGCACCGACGTGGTCCGCGCCGGCGGCGGTGGCCTCGGCGGCCTTCTCCCCCGCCGCGACGACCGCGACGGTGACCTCGCTGCCCGTGCCGTGCGGCAGGGCCACGGCGCCGCGGAGCATCTGGTCCGCCTTGCGCGGGTCGATGCCGAGCCGGAAGGCGACGTCGACGGTGGCGTCGTAGCCGGCGCTGTCGATCTGCTTCAGCAGCGTGAAGCCGGACTTGGGCCCATAGAGGCGGTCGCGGTCGATCTGCTCGAGCGCCGCCCGGTACTTCCTGCTCTTCTTCGCCATGGTGTTCGCTCCTCGTGGTCCAGGCGACGGCGTCGTGCCGTCTCCCACCTAGGACGGGTGGCACCCCGGGATGGCGGTCCCGAGGTCGCCCGACAAGGGGTCGGGCTCAGTCGGTGACGGTGATCCCCATCGACCGTGCGGTGCCCTCGATGATGCGCATGGCGCCCTCGAGGTCGATCGCGTTGAGGTCGGGCATCTTCTTCTCCGCGATCTCCTGGACCTGCGCCCGGGAGACGGAGCCGACCTTGGTCGTGTGCGGGGTCCCGGAGCCGCCGGGCACACCTGCCGCCTTCATCAGCAGCTGGGCAGCCGGCGGGGTCTTCATGATGAAGGTGAAGGAACGGTCCTCGTAGACCGTGATCTCCACCGGGACGATGTCGCCCTGCATCGCGGCGGTCTTCTCGTTGAACGCCTTGCAGAACTCCATGATGTTCACGGAGTGCTGACCGAGCGCCGGACCGACGGGCGGAGCGGGGTTGGCCTGTGCGGCCGGGATCTGCAGCTTGATGAAGCCTGCGACCTTCTTCGCCATGGTTCGTTGTCTCCTCGCGTGGTGCTGGCGGCCGCCTCATGCGGCCTCCCACGATCGATGGGTGGTGCGACCGCTGCGACACCGTCACCGGCGGCAGCGGAGGACTGGGTGGGTCAGAGCTTCGCCACGTTGTCGAAGGGCAGCTCCAGCGGGGTCTCACGACCGAACACGCTGACGAGCACCTTGAGCTTGGCCTGGTCGAGGTTGATCTCCGCGATCGTGCCGGTGAAGTCGGCGAAGGGCCCGCCGGTGACGCGGACGGTCTCGCCGATCTCGAGGTCGATCTCCGCCGCGACCTTGGTGGGTGCGGTCTCGGTCGCTTCGTCGCTGGCGCTCTCCTCGATCACCTCGGCGGGGATCTTGAGCGTCGCGGCGACCTCCTTCAACGGCAGGGGCACGGGCCTCGTCCCGGGCGAGCCCACGAACCCGGTGACCGCCGGGGTGTGCCGCACGATGCCCCAGACCTCGTCGTCCATGAGCGCGCGGACGAGCACGTAGCCGGGCAGGAACTTCTTCTGCGAGACGGTCTTCTTGCCCTTCTTGTACTCGGTGACCTCCTCGGTCGGGATCACCACCTCGAGCACGCGGTCCTCGGCCTCGAGCGCCTCGACGCGGTTGGCGAGGTTGTCCTTGACCCGCTGCTCGTAGCCCGAGTAGGTGTGGACCACGTACCAGTCGCCCAACAGGCGAGCGAGCTCCTTCTGGTCGCGGACGTCCTCCAGGGAGCGGGGCCGGCGGCGACGCGCCGGCGCGGCCTCGTCCGTCGCCTCGGTCGCGGCGGCGTCGGGGCCGTCCGTCGCCGGTGCCTCCTCGGCCTCGACGCCGGCGAGCCCCAACAGGTCGTCGAGATCGTCGCCGTCAGCGACGACGTCATCGACATCATCACTGCGCTCGGCCTCCGCGCCCTCGATCGGCGCGGGCGCAGGCTGCGCGGGCGCGTCCGTCGGCGCGTCGGCGTCGACGCTCGGATCGTGCTCGGTCGTGGTCTGGTCGGACACGCTTCTCACCCCAGGGTGTTGATGACGGCGCGGCGGATCACCTCGTCCATGCCCCACACGATGCCGACGAGCACGGCGGTCGTGACGAGGACGACGATGGTGTACGACGTCACCTCCTTGCGGTTGGGCCATACCACCTTGCGCAGCTCGCTGCGCACCTCACGCAGGAACTGCTTCGGCGAGGTGCGGGAGCTACGCGTCGGCTCCGACGCGGCGCTCTTGATGCCCTCCGTGCGTCGCTGCTCGCGACCGCCGCGGCGCTTGTCCTCGCGGTTCATGTCGACTCCCGAGCCGGGGATCCTTCGGGCCGTTGCCCGGTCGGACCGCAGACGCCGCCACGGGGTGACGGCGGGTCGTAGGTGGTCGTGGACCGGCGCCGCTCGCACGGGTTGCCGGGTCCGGAGCTGCTCCGAGGTCGCGGAGCGTGGGGCGGGTTCGCTGGGCGGTGGCGTGACGGCGACCGACCGGTGGTGTGGGACACCTCGCACGGGAGGAGGGACTTGAACCCCCAACCGCCGGTTTTGGAGACCGGTGCTCTGCCAGTTGAGCTACTCCCGTCCGTCCCCGAGCGTTCCGGGCGTCACCGCCCCTGACACGGGAACGCTGCCCCACCTGGAGGCAGCCACGTCAGCGTACCGGGCCGGTGGCCACGGCGACAACCGACGCGCATGCCGAGCGAGGCGGAGGACCACTGGTCGACTCAGGTGCGGATACGACCCGTCCCCCGCAGGATGCGGTCCCCGGCCTCGGTCGTGCCGGCCAGGGCGACGGTCGCGACACCGTCCTCGACCGCGGTGACCTTGCCCGTGAAGGTCGCGGAGCTCCCGAGCGGCCACGGGCGGGTGAACCGCACCTCGAGCTCGAGCACCTGCTCGGGCCCACCGGCGAAGGCGGTCAGCAACCGGGACGCGAGCCCCATCGAGTACATCCCGTGGGCGATGACCCCACCCGTCGGGCTGATCCCCGCCGCGACCTCGGGGTCGTAGTGCAGCGGGTTCATGTCTCCCGACGCCCCGGCGTACAGCACCGAGGTGGTCAGGGTGGCCTGCGCGGTCAGCTCGGGAAGCTCGGTGCCGACCTCGATCGTGCCGCTCACGAGCCGTCCTCCGTGTTGGCCGCCGGCGCCGAGCCGAGGAAGACGATGGTGGCCTCCGATCGCACCGCTGGCGCGTCGTCCCCGAAACGGCAGTCGACCTCGATCGTGAGGAACTCGTTGCTCCCACGCGAGGAGATGGCCGCGATGCTCGGGGTGCAGGTCAGCACGTCCCCGGGCCGGAGCGGGCGGTCGCCGTAGACGTAGCGCTGCGAGCCGTGTACGAGGGCCGGGTGGGCACCGAGCTCCGGGTCGGCGAAGACCGCCGCACCGCCCTTGGTGATGGTGAAGGCAGCGGCGAAGGTCGGTGGCGCCACGCAGTCGTCCCCGTCGCTCGTGTAGCGCGGGTCGCTCTCACCGAGCGCCGTGGCGTACTCGCGGATCTTCTCCCGCGAGACCTCGTAGCGGTAGGACGGGTAGACCGTCCCGACCTTGTCGCGGTTCAGCGCCATGCCCGTCCTCCTGCGCGCTCGCTGCCAGCCGGTCAGCGGGTCTCGCGGTGGACCTGGTGGGTGCGGCAGCGGTTGCAGTACTTGCGCAACTGGATGCGCTCGCGCTGGTTGACCCGGTGCTTGGTCGTGATGTAGTTGCGCTCCTTGCACTCGGTGCAAGCCAGCGTGACCTTGGGTCGGTTGTCGTTCTTCGGCATCGTCGTGGTCCTGACTCCGGCGCACCGTGGTCGGTCAGCGACACGGAGCGGTTCTCGTTCCAGCAGGTCGTGCAGCTCATGCGTGCGGTGCACGGTGATGCATCAGTACCGGGAGTGCTGGTGCGGGTGCTGCGGTGGTGCTGTGGTGCGGGGTGCGGGGGGGTGACCGGCCGGGAGGGGCGACTATCTCCTCGGAGTCCCCGCACGGCCGGTCGACCCCACGGGATCACGCCAGGATCTTGATCACCCGACCCGCACCCACCGTGCGGCCACCCTCACGGATCGCGAACTTCAGCCCCTCATCCATCGCGATCGGCTGGATCAACTCCACCGTCATCTCCGTGTTATCCCCCGGCATCACCATCTCCACCCCATCCGGCAACTCCACCGCACCCGTCACATCCGTGGTCCGGAAGTAGAACTGCGGCCGATAGTTGTTGAAGAACGGCGTGTGACGCCCCCCCTCCTCCTTCGACAACACATACACCTGCGCCTCGAACCGCGTATGCGGCGTGATCGACTTCGGCGCCGCCAACACCTGCCCACGCTCCACATCATCCTTCTTCGTCCCACGAAGAAGCACCCCCACGTTGTCCCCCGCCTGCCCCTCATCCAGCAGCTTGCGGAACATCTCCACACCCGTCACCGTCGTCGACGCCGTATCCGTCAGACCCACGATCTCGACCGTGTCCCCCACATGGACCCGACCACCCTCGATCCGGCCCGTCACCACCGTCCCACGACCCGTGATCGAGAACACATCCTCGATCGGCATGATGAACGGCTTGTCCAACGCCCGCTCCGGCTCGACGAAGAACTCGTCCACCGCAGCCATCAACTCCAACACCTGCGCCTCAGCCGCCTCATCCCCCTCCAACGCCTGCAACGCCGACACCCGCACCACCGGCGTGTCATCCCCCGGGAACTCATACGCATCCAGCAGCTCCCGGACCTCCATCTCCACCAGCTCCAACAGCTCCGGGTCATCCATCATGTCAACTTTGTTCAAAAACACCACGATGCTCGGTACTTCCACCTGCCGCGCCAGCAGCACGTGCTCTTTCGTCTGCGGCATGGCGCCGTCTGGCGCTGCCACCACCAAGATGGCACCGTCCACCTGCGCCGCACCCGTGATCATGTTCTTGATGTAATCAGCATGACCAGGACAGTCTACGTGCGCATAATGCCGCCCCTCAGACTGGTACTCCACGTGCGCCGTCGCAATCGTAATCCCCCGCGCCTTCTCCTCCGGCGCCTTATCGATCTGGTCATACGACATCGTCGTCACCGAAGGATCCGCCGCCGCCGCCGCAAACGTCATCGCCGCCGTCAACGTCGTCTTCCCATGATCAACGTGACCGATCGTCCCGATGTTCATGTGCGGCTTCGTCCGCTCGAACTTCTCCTTGGCCAT
>JBLRWQ010000068.1:0-15095 GCA_047921175.1 Nitriliruptoraceae bacterium
GCATTGCGTCAGCGATTCGCGGAGAGTTGGTCACGGACGGGGTGGATCCAGGCCGGACAGCCTGCCTCCACCAGCGACTCCACCAGCTACCCCATCGTCCTGTATGACCTCGTACCAGAAGACCGTAGCCCAACCCTCCGACAGCAGTCCGGGGCGCAGGGGAGTGGTCCAGCACCGGCCTCGAGGGGAGCCGGGTGAGTACGGCGTGACGACAGCAGGAGCCGCGGCAGAACAGCCGCGACCGAACACGTTGCGCAACGGACCGCGGCGACCTGGCCACGCGGATACGGCACCCATAGGGCACCCATGAAATGCGAAAAGGCCCCGAAGGGCCTTTTCGTAGTAGCGGGGGCAGGATTTGAACCTGCGACCTCCGGGTTATGAGCCCGGCGAGCTGACCGAACTGCTCCACCCCGCGCCGTTGATGAGAGGAACGTACCCAACCCCTCACGTGGTTGTCGAACCGAGGGGTGTCCGATGGTCCGTGGACCGGACACCCCTCGGTCAGCGTTGGTTCACCCGTCGCCCTCGGCCGGCAGCTCCTCGTCCTCGAGGTCGCCGAGCTGCTCCAGCAGCTCCGCGTCGGAGAGTTCCTCCTCCTCGTCGTCCTCGGCAGCGAAGAGCTCGTCGACCCCGACCCCGGCTGCCTCGGCAGCCCGCTCGATCAGGCGCTGGGCCTCGAGCACCGCGGCCTGGTACGAGGCGAGGTTGCCGTTGCGCAGCGCCTCGTCTGCCCGGGCGAACGCGGCCAGCGCGTCCTCCAGCAGCTGACGGGAGACCTCCGCCGGGTCCTGGATCACCCCGTCGTCCGGCTCCTCGCCGGGCTCGGCGTCGGGATCCGCGTCGGGTAGTTCGAGGTCGTCGACCGCTTCGTCGTCGGCGATGAAGTCCGGGACCGGCACGCCGATCACCTGACTGAGCGCCCCGGCGAGCGTCCGGTCGAACGCCGTGCGCTCTCCCATCACCAACGCGACACGCGCCAGCTCCGGGATCTGCGCCTGGGGGTTCTCCAGGAACAGCGGCTGGACGTACAGCAGTGAGTCGGCCACCGGGATGACCTGGAGGTTGCCTCGCACGACCGTCGAGCCCTCACGGGACCGCAGGGTGATGTAGGCCGAGATGTCGTCGTCCTGCTCGATCCGGGCCTGCGCCTGCGCTGGCCCGAGCACCTGCTGGTCGGAGGGGAACCGGACCTGCAGGAGCTGGTTGAGGTTCTCGCCGTCGGACCGGCCGGCCAGCCACGACACCATGTTGGGACGGTTGCGGGCCAGGTACGGCTGGATCAGGACGAACTCCTCCTCGTCCTCGCCAGGCAGCTTCATCAGCAGGTAGTACGGCTCGAGCCGCGTGCCACCGCCGGCGAGGTCGCCGGCCGCCGCCGGCCCACCGCCGCTGGCGGCGTTGGCCGCAGCCGCCGGGTCGTTCGGCAGCGCGAACTCGTCCGCCCGGTTGAAGAAGGCCGTCGCATCCTGGATGTGGTACGAGGTGTAGATCGCCGACTGCAGGTTGAACAGATCCTGCGGGTACCGGAAGTTGTTGGCGATGTCGCCCGCCTCCGGCGCCGGGGTGATCAGGTCGGGGAACACCTGCTGCCAGGCGTCGAGGACGGGATCGTCGTCCTCCACGCGGTACAGCGTCACGTCCCCGTCGAAGGCGTCGACGGTGACCTTGACGGAGTTGCGCACGTAGTTGACCGGGACCTGGCGGGCGCCCATGGTCAGGGCACGCCGCTCGGAGTACGGGTAGCGGTTCGAGGTCGTGTAGGCGTCGATGATCCACTTCACCCGCCCGTTGGAGACCACCGGGTACGGGTTCGAGTCGAGCTCGAGGAAGGGCGCCACCTCGCGCACGCGCTGCGTGATCTGCCGGTTGTAGAGGATCCGGGAATCGTCGCGCAGCAGGTTGGTCAGCACCAGGTTGTAGTCGTTGAAGCGCAGCGCGAAGGCGATCCGACGGGTGAAGGAGTTGATCGGCACCCCGGCGTTCCCGTCGTACTCGGTGAGGACCTGCTCCTGGGTGGACGGGTCCTCGAAGTTCAGCTCGTCCTCGTCGGTCCGCACGAGGTTGTACGGCGGGTTGGCGAACTCACCGAAGTAGACCTCAGACTGCTCGCTCGGGACCACGACGTCGGAACCGGCGACCGGGATGTTGGAGGCGATGAAGACCGGCTGCCCCTCGGCGTTGGCGGTGTTGACCTGCGAGGCCACGATCCCGAAGCCGTGGGTGAAGGTGATGTGCCGGTTCTGCCAGTTGTCGGAGGTCTCCGGCAGCTGTGAGAGCTCACGGGTCGCCAGCATGACCTGGCGCATGTTGCCGTCGATCTCGTAGCGGTCGGTCGCCACCGAGTTGAACTCGTAGTACGGCCGCAGCGACTGCAGCTGCTGGTAGGTGGTCTCCAGCACGTTCGGGTCCCACAGCCGCACGTTCAGGAACGTGATGTCGTTGTCGACGACATCATCGAGGTCGAGGTCGTTGGCGATGGAGAAGGGGACCCGGTCCACCTCGGCAAGGCCGTACGCGGTACGGGTCGCGTCGAGGTTGCGCTGGATGAACTCCTGCTCCCGGGCCAGCTCCTGCGGGTCGACCTGCACCCGCTGGATCACCGCGGGGTAGGCACCCTGGAGGATGATGGAGGCCACGACCAGCAGCCCGATCGCCGCACCGGGGACGAGGAACCCCGCCCGACGGATCGAGAACAGCACCAGGCCGATCGCGATCACCGACACGCCGATCAGCAGGTACAGGGCCGGCAGCTCGGCGTTGACGTCGGTGAAGGACGCGCCGGTCACCGTGCCGCGCTCGGAGTACAGCAGCTCGTAGCGGTCCAGCCAGTAGCCCCACGCCCGGACGGCGAGGATCAGGGCGAGCAGGATCGACAGGTGGGCCTTGACCGACGGCAGGATCTTGTCGGTCTCGGCCTCCGGTCGGATCCCCCCGAGCAGGTAGTGCGCACCGGCGGTCAGGAGCCCGGTCAGCACCAGCGAGGTGAACAGCCACGACTGCAGCAGCGCCCAGAACGGCAGCTGGAAGAGGTAGAAGCCGATGTCCACGCCGAACTGGGGGTCGGCGATGCCGACCTCGCCGCCGTTGAGGAACAGCAGCCAGGTCTCCCAGCTGGCGCTCACCGCCAGGCCGGAGGTCAGCCCGAACACCGCCGCCACCGCCAGGATCAGCCAGGGCAGGTACGGGTCGGCCATCTCGCGGTAACGCTGGATCTGCGCCTGCTGCGGGGAGCTCGGCACGTAGAACGGCCGCAGCCGGCGCGCGATGAACAGGTTCACCGCGATCAGGGTCGCCAGGATCAGCGTGAAGACCACCCCGAGCAGGATCCGCGTGCTCAGCACGGTGGTGAAGATCTGGCGGAAGCCGCGTTCGTCGTACCACCAGAGGTCGGTGACGAGGACGGCGATGCGGTTGGCGCTGAAGAGCACCAGGAGGAGCCCGAGCACCACCACGGTGCCGAGCCGACGGCGGACGAAGTCGCCCACGGAGATCCTTGCGTCAGGGCTGGCCAGGGACGCAGGAAGGTACCTGTCGTGGGGCGACCGGGCTGACGCCGGTCAGGGTGCAGCGACCACGACACCGCCGGCCGGGGTCCGCCCCGAACGCAGCGCCGCCAGGGCCCGGAGGGCGTCGTCCAGCGAGGTGACCGGGACGATCACGACCTCGCTGCGCACGGGCGCGTCCCGTGCCTCGTCGAGGTTGTCGCGGGGGACCAGGAAGACCTCCGCCGGGGCGGAACCGTCCCGTGGCGCGGTGGCCCCCACCACCTTCTGGGTCACACCCCCCACGCTGCCCACCGTCCCGTCGCGCGCGAGCGTCCCGGTCCCTGCGACGACGAGCTCGTCGAGCAGGTCCCCCGGCTCGAGCAGCTCCAGCAACGACAGGGCGAACACCAGCCCGGCCGACGGTCCCCCGATCGCGCCCGCATCCACCTCGATGTCGACGGGGAGCTCCACGTCGGTGGTCAGCAGCACGCCGACGTACGGCAGGCTCGGATCGTCCGGGTTGGTCCCGAGCTCCACCTCGATCGTGCGCTCGCCGTCCGCTGTGCGCACGGTCAGCTCGACCACCTCGCCGGGCTCACGGGAGCGGATGGCGTCCACCGCCTCGGTGCTCTCGCGTACCGGCGTGTCGCCGACGGCGACGATGACGTCGTCGACCGCGAGCGCGTCGGTCACCGCGTCGTCCTGCACGCTGAGCACCAGGGCCCCGCCGGGCTCGAGCTCGTAGCCCAGCGTCTCCAGCGCGACGATCGCCGCGACCTGCTGGCTGTCGCGCATCGAGAGCGCGTTGCGCTCGGCGACCTCCTCGCGCTCGATCCCGGGCGGGTAGATCTGCTCGCGGGGCACGACCTCGACGGCGCGGTCGCCGCGGGCCCGCAGCCACGAGGCCAGCCCGAGCCGCTCCTGCACGGCCACGGTGGTGAGGCTGAGGCTGCCCGAGGCCGGCGGGAACACCTCGGTCCCCGTGATCGTGATCAGCCCGAGGCTGTCCTCCACCGGGCCGGGCTCCAGCGCGACCTGGCAGGCGGGCTGGGTGGCGAGGAGCTCGCAGGAGACCTCGCCGCGCAGGAAGCTGACGGCCGCTGCCGCGGCGAGCATGAGCACCACGACCACGGCCACGCGGCGCGCGAGGGTTCGGACCCAGCCCACGCGCGTTCCTTCACGACGACGGGCCGGGATGGTACCCCCGGCGGGTGACTCAGCTGCGGGAGAACAGGCTCCGGTGCGGTGTCTGGTCGCGGGTCTCGGCCGGCGCGACGGCCGCCCGGGCCGGGGCGATCAGCATCGCGCCGGGTGGCGGCTGTAGCCGGGCCGGCGGCTCGCGGTGGTGGGCCGGCTCGGGGGAGTCCCCGACCGCTGGTGCCGCGGCGACCGCGCCGTCGGCGCCCGGGTCCGGGGCCGCCGGCGCGCTGACCGGCTTGTCCACGACGGCACGGTCCTCGACCACCTCGGCGTCCGGCACGGGGGCGGTGACCTCCGGGCGGACCTCGGCGACGGGTGCCTCCTCGCCGTCCACCGCGACGACGCGGTAGTAGGTCTGGACCTGGACCGGGATCTCCTTGAAGACGCGGACCTGGGAGGCGCGACCGTCGTTGCGCAGCGCCTCGACCCGTGCGAGCGCGTCCTCCAGGGTGGCCAGGTCCTCCAGCTGGGTCGCCTCGGCCCCGTCCACGTGGTGCACCGCGTAGCCCATGGTTGTCTCCGTCGCGAGCGTGACGCCGCCCCGCGGGCGCCGTTGCCACCCCATCGGTCGCGCGTGCGCACGCCTTGAGCCCCGGTGTGCGCCTCAGGCGGTCGGGTGCGGTCGCCGGCAGCGGCTGCGCACCGCCCGCACGAGCCGCAACAGGCCGAGCGAGCCGAGCACCGTCGCGAGCGCGGAGCCGGTCGCGAGCGTGGCCCGGGTCGCCCGGAGCCGCCCGATGGTGACGTAGCGGGCATGCTCGACCGCGAGCGCGGCGAGGGCATCGCGGTTGCTGGCCCGAGGGCTCCACCCGGTGGCGGTCAGGGCGTCGTTGCTCATCACGCACGGGTGGACGAACAGCGACACCAGCCCCGGCGACAGATCCCCGAGCCGCAGCGCATAGACACCGGCAGCGCCGCTGTAGGCAACCTCCTCGGGGACCTCCAGGGAGCGTCGCCCGAGCACCGCGGCCACCTCGTCGAACGACAGCCACCCGTCCGCACAGATGTTGAAGGCACCGGCCAGCTGCTGCTCGACCACGTGCGCGGCAGCCTCGACGGCATCATCGGGGTGGAGGAACTGCAGCGGTGGCCGGTGCCCACGCACGGCCGGGATGCGGGGCGCCTCGAGCGCGCGGGTCAGCGTCGTGTCGACGTCGGGGCCGGCCAGCAGCGCCAGGCGCAGGATCGTGACGGCCAGGTCCGGGTTGCCGGCCCGGAAGCGGTCCAGCCAGCGCTCCACCTCGGCGGCGTGCTCGGCCGCCGGCAGCCCGGCCAGGCCCCGGATCGGGCTGTGCTCGGTGAGCGGGACGTCGTTGTCCGGGTGGGCGCCGTAGGCCAGCACGCTGGAGGTGACGACCAGGTGGCGCACCCCGGCCGCAGCGGCGGCCTCGGCGACCCGCTTGGCCGCGTCCACCTCGCGGGCGCGGACCGCGGCATCGTCCCGGGCCGGCTCGAGGGTGGCACCGAGGTGGAGGACGACGTCGACCCCCTCGAGGACCGGGCGCAGGTCGTCGGTGCCCGGGTCGGCATCGTGGTAGCTGCAGCCCGGCGCCGTGACCCCGAGGGGCGGCGACCGGTCGATGGCCACGATGCGGGTGACCTCGGGCAGCGTGCTCAGCCGGTGCAGCAGGCGCGGCCCGAGGGTGCTGGTCACGCCTGTGATCGCGAGCACGCCCACCTGCGCTGCCTCCCCTCACCCCCACGGCCGTGGGGTCGCGTCTGCTCTACCGTAGCGACCCACCGGAGCGAGCGAGGCCCGCCGTGAGCGAGCACCCAGACCCCCCGAACGACCCCTTCGCGCACCTCCCGCCGGAGCTGCGAGCCATGCTCGAGCAGCTCGGCGGCCCGGAAGCGCTGGAACAGGCGCAGGCGCAGTTCGCCCAGCTGTTCGGCGGCTCGCTCCCGGGCTTCGGGTTCCAGCCCCCGGCGCGGCCCAGCGGTCCCGTCGACTGGGATCTGGCCACCCGGGTCGCCCTGCAGGTCGCCGCGGAGGGGGACCGGTCCGCTACCGACACCGAGGCGACGAGGATCCGTGGGGCCTTCGAGCTGGCCGAGCACTGGCTCGACCAGACGCCGCTGCCGAGCGCTGCCGAGGTGGGGCGGGTCGTCGCCGCGTCCCGGCAGACCTGGGTCAACGCGGCCGTCGCCTCGCTCAAGCCGCTGGTGGAACCGGTGGCCCGGGCCGCGACCGATGCGATGATCGACCTCGCGCGCGAGCAGCTGGGGCAGCTGCAGGGCGAGGGCGGGCTCGACGACCTCGAGGGGCTGCTCGGCGGTGTCGGCCTGCCGGACGCGCTGCGGCCGATGCTCGAGCAGCTGCTGGGCAGCGACCCGGGCGAGCTGCTGCGCCCCGCCGGCGCGGGCCTCGCCGGGCTCCAGGCCGGGCAGGTCATCGGCCAGCTCGCGCGGCAGCTCATCGGCCAGTACGACCTGGGCATCCCCACCGCGCCCCGGGAGCAGGCCCACCACCTCGTCGTCAACGTCGCCGACGACCTGGCCGGCTACGGCCTCGAGGACGACGAGGTCCGGCTCGTCCTGGCGCTGCACGAGGCGGCCCACCGGCGGCTCTACCACGCCGTGCCGTGGCTGGAGGCCCACGTCGCCTCCCTGGTGGCCCGGTTCGCGGCGGGCACCGTCGTCGATGCCGACCGCATGCGCGAGGTGGCCGAGGAGCTGACGCTCGGCCTGGACCCGGAGGATGAGGAGGCCCTGGCCGCGGCGATGGAGCGGGCCGCGAGCTTCCGGCTCACCCCGACCGAGGAGCAGCAGCGGGTGCTGGGCCGGCTCCAGGCCGTCGTCTGCCTGGTGGGCGCCTGGGCCCGGCACGAGGTCGCGCGCGCCGTCGAGGGCCGGCTGCCGAGCTTCGAGCGCATCCAGGAGGTCCTGCGCCGCCGCCGGGTCGCCCGTGGCGATGGGGAGCAGCTGCTCGAGGCCCTGCTCGGCCTGGACCTGAAGCCGGCCGACGAGACGGTGGGGGAGCGGTTCGTCGTGGCGATCGAGGCCGCGCTCGGCCCCGAGGGCCTGCACCGTGCGCTGGCCCATCCGGAGAACCTGCCCGACGGCGAGGAGCTGGCCGACCCGGGGCGCTGGCTGGCCCGCACCGCGGGCGGCGAGGACATCCCCGACGACCTCGCCGCCCTGTTCGCGGAGCTCGGTGATGCCCCGCACGAGGACACGGCCGATGAACGGCTCGCTGCCCACGAGGGCGGCGGTGGCAGCGCCGGTACCGGCGGGGACGCCACGGGCGATCCGGACGATCCGGAGGACCCCGACGGCCGCGGCGCCGGTGGAGCCGGGCCCGCCTGACCGCACCGGCCGGGCCCGGGACGGCGAAGCGGCATGCTCAGGCGGGCGGCTGCCCGGCGTCGATCGGCGGCTCCCTCCGGGGGGCCGTGCGGTTGCCGACGGCCAGCCCGGCCTGGAAGCCGTCCAGGTAGCCGCGTGCCCGCTCGACGTGGGGGTAGCGGGCGACGAGGGCGTGGAAGCGGCGGTCATGCCCGCGGACGTGCAGGTGCGCGAGCTCGTGGACGAGCACGTAGTCGAGCACCAGGTCGGGCGCTCCGGCCAGACGGTCGCTGATGCGGATCTCACCGGTGCTGGTCGTGCAGGACCCCCAGCGGTGCTGCATGCGGGGCGACCAGCGCACGTCGCTGGCATGGACACCGTCGAGGTAGCGGTCCGCGAGCCGGCGGGCGCGGTCGAGCAGCCAGGCGTCGCCGCCGCGCTGCTCGACCGTGTGGGCACGTAGGACCTTGCCGAGGAGCGCGTCCACCATCGCCCGGTCCTCCTCGGGCGGCAGGCCCGCGGGGATGCGGAGCACGACCCGTCCGTCGCGCAGCCCGGCCTGACCGCCGCGCCGGCGCCGGGTGCTGCGGTGGACCTCCACCGGAGGTCGTGCCGCGGTCGCCGCGAGGTACTCGACGCCGGGGAGCGCGGGACCGCCACGGGGTGGCGCGGCGGGGCGGACGGGTGTCGTCACGGCGTCCTCCAGGGGTGGTCGGGGGCGGCGCGTAGCACAGGGATCGTCGCTGCGGTGAGGCTGCCTCGAGCCCGTGCGTCGCACGCACTCGGCGAGCGTACGGGCGGCTTCCGTTCGGATCGACGGCTGTCCACAGGGTGTGGACGTCGTGTGGAGCCACTCCCTCGCAGGCCACGGTCCGTGATGGCCTGGTGCGCCCCCGTTGCGCCGGGCCGAGGTTCTCCACCTCGCGTCCACACCCTGTCCACAGGCGGGTGCCAGGTCGTCCACAGGCCGGCCCCGGGTCCCGCTCGACAAGCCGGCGTCGGTCTGCCTACGGTGCGGACACGAGGTCCCCAGCAACGGACCGACGTGCCGCTCCACGGGGAAGGGAGCGTGTGCCGGGCCCGGCACTGGGGACGTCGCGTTGCCGCGGTCCTCAGCCCTTGCCGCGCCGCTTGCGCCCACGCGGCTGGTAGGGCCGGCGCTCGGGCGGCAGCGGACGCTCCCCGGCCGTCGGGCGCTCGCCGGGTTCCGGTCGCCGTGCCACCTCGGTGCCGGCGGTGCGTGGCAGGTGCCCCTCGCTCCCGCGGCCACGGCCAGCGTCCTCGTCGCCGAGCCGGGCCGCGTCCCGCTTCGACAGCCGGGCCAGGTTCGCCTGGAGCGCACGACGTGCCCGCGTGTAGAAGAAGGCCGACATCGCGCCGAGCGCCAGGGCGGCGACCAGCGCGTTGAGCAACGCGACCTGCCAGCCGAGTTGGGCCACCTGCGCGAGACCGACGACCGGGCCGATCAGCCACGACAGCGACCAGAAGCGCATCTGCCGGCGTGCGATGTGGACCGCGTGCTCGGCGTGCTTGCGCTGCTCGACCGGCTGGCCGCGGTTCACGCTGCGCACGACGGCCCGCCGTTCCTGGCTGGACAGCGTGGCGAACCGGCGCTGTCGGTCGCGTCGCTCCTGCTTGTCGGCCATCTCCACTCCCGATCCCGGCTGTGCGGAGGGTAGACGCGCACGTGCCCCACCCCCCGGCGGTCCCGGTCCGAAGCCCGGGGAGCCCCCCGACACACCACACCGGAGCTGTCATGCGACCCCACCCGCGCCCCGACCCGGTCGGCCCCGGCCAGGAGTCCGTCTGGGACTACCCGCGACCGCCGGCCATCGAGGCGACCGAAGAGCACGTCGAGGTCTTCCTCGGCGGCCGGCGCATCGCCGACTCGCGCCGTGCGGTCCGGGTCCTGGAGACCTCGCATCCACCGTCGTACTACCTGCCGCTCGAGGACGTCGACGCCGAGGTGCTCGTGCCGAACCCGCAGCGCACGTTCTGCGAGTTCAAGGGCCAGGCCGCGTACGTGGACGTCGTCGTCGGGGAGCAGCGTGCCGCGCTGGCGGGCTGGACCTACCCCGACCCGACGCCGCGCTACGCACGGCTCGCCGGCCGGATCACCTTCTATCCGAGCCGCGTGGAGCGCTGCCTGGTCGACGGTGAGGTGGTGCGCGCCAGCGACAGCGACTTCTACGGCGGCTGGATCACCTCCCGCGTCGTCGGGCCCTTCAAAGGCCCCCCGGGCACGGCGTGGTGGTGATCGGAAGGCACCGGCGCCCCTCGTCCGGACGCCCCTGGTATCCCCCGGACGACACCGTTACGGTGGGCCCATGACGTGCACCGCTGCACGTCAGGAGGGAGGACGCGGTGTCCATCGTCAAGATCAACGCCATCAAGGTCCCGCACGGCGGCGGCGACCAGCTCGAGGAGCGTTTCGCGGCCCGTGCCGGTGAGGTCGAGCACGTGGACGGGTTCGAGTCCTTCGAGCTGCTCCGGCCGACCGACGGCTCCCACCGCTACCTGGTGGTGACCCGCTGGCGGGATGCGGCCGCGTACGACGCGTGGGCCCACTCCGATGCCTTCGCGGCGTCGCACGGGGCGAACCACTTCAACGACCCGACCGTGGGCCACCCGGGGGCGGCGAGCGCGTCGGAGGCGGCGCCGAGCGGGCCGACCGAGGGGCACCCAGGCGCGGCGAGCGCGTCGGTGGCGGCGCCGAGCGGGCCGACCGTGGGGCACCCGGGGGCGGCGAGCGCCCCGGAGGCGGCACCCAGCGGGCCCGCGGAGGGCCACCCCGGCGCCGGCAGTCGAGGCGAGCAGGAACCCGCGAGCGAGCTGTGGAGCTACGAGGTCGTGGTCTCGGCCCAGGCGAGCACCGCCTGAGGAGGCCGCACCGCTGCATCGAGCACGCTCGGTAGCATCGCGGGCCGGCGCCAGGTGCGCCGGCCCGCAGCCTTCTCTGCACCCGGAGGGACCTCGATGGCCACCAGCCATGCCGACGAGCTGGCGGCAGCGCGCGCGCGGGTGGCCCAGCTCGAGGCCGACCTCGACATCGCCGTCAAGCGTGATCGGCGTGGGGAGCTGCAGGAGCGTGCGGCGGAGCCAGGTCTGTGGGACGACCCCGACCGTGCCCGGCAGGTCACCACGCAGCTGTCCCGGGTCGACGCGGAGCTGACGCGCTTCGACGCGCTGCTCGAGCGCCTCGACGACCTCGAGGTGCTCGCGGAGCTCGCGGAGGAGGAGGGCGACGCCGCCTCCGCCGCCGAGGTGACCGCGGGCATGCTCGGCGTGCGCGCGGAGCTCGACCGCCTCGAGGTCGCGACCATGCTCGGTGGCGAGTACGACCACGAGGACGCGATCGTGTCGATCCACGCCGGCGAGGGCGGCGTCGATGCGATGGACTGGGCGCAGATGCTCCAGAAGATGTACCTGCGCTGGGCCGAGCGTCGCGGCTACGACACCGAGGTGTACGACCAGTCCTACGGCGAGGAGGCCGGGTTGAAGTCCACCTCCTTCGAGGTGCGCGGTCCGGATGCCTACGGCTGGCTGACCGTCGAGCACGGGGTGCACCGGCTGGTGCGCATCAGCCCGTTCGACTCCCAGGCCCGACGCCAGACCTCCTTCGCCCTGGTCGACATCGTCCCGGTCCTGCCGGAGCTCGACGACGAGGTACCGATCCCCGAGGAGGAGCTCCGCGTCGACGTCTACCGCTCCTCCGGGCCCGGTGGGCAGAGCGTCAACACCACCGACTCGGCCGTGCGGGTCACCCACCTGCCCACCGGCATCGTGGCCAGCTGCCAGAACGAGAAGTCGCAGCACCAGAACAAGGCCGCGGCGATCCGGGTGCTGAAGGCCAAGCTCGCCGAGCTCGAGCGCCAGAAGCGCGCCGAGGAGCTCGACGAGCTGCGCGGCGGGGTCCAGAACGTCGGGTTCGGCTCCCAGATCCGCAGCTACGTCCTGGCGCCGTACCAGATGGTCAAGGACCTGCGCTCCGAGCACGAGACCGGCAACGTCGCCGACGTGCTCGCCGGCGACCTCGACGCCTTCCTGGAGGCGGAGCTGCGCCGACGCGTGCGCGAGGCCAGCGAACGCGAGACCTGAGGCCGGCCCACCCTGGCCGTTCGCCCCGGACCGCACACGCACGCTCGCGAGGGGTGACGTTGTACCCTCCGGCCGCGGCGGGGCGCGCGGGGGCACGGCGACGCCCCGTGGGTGCACACAGCCTCCCAGCCTCGGTACGCCTCGACCCCCGGCGGTTCCCGTGATCAAGCTCCAGAACGTCACCAAGACCTACAAGCGCGGCGCCGATGACGAGGTGATCGCGCTCGAGGACGTGAGCGTCGAGGTCGCCAAGGGCGAGTTCGTGTTCGTCGTGGGACCGTCCGGGTCGGGCAAGTCGACCTTCATGAAGCTGCTCACCCGCGAGCAGCTCCCCGACGAGGGTGAGATCTGGGTCGCCGGCAAGAACCTGGCCAAGCTGCGTTCCTGGAAGGTCCCCGTCCTCCGGCGCGAGATCGGGTACGTGTTCCAGGACTTCAAGCTGCTCGAGAACAAGACCGTCTACGAGAACGTCGCCTTCGCGCTCGAGGTGATCGGACGCTCGCGCCGCGACATCGAGAAGCGGGTCCCGGAGGTGCTGGAGCTGGTCGGCCTGGAGGACAAGGCCCGTGCCCACCCGCACGAGCTGTCCGGTGGCCAGCAGCAGCGGGTCTCCGTGGCGCGCGCGTTCGTCAACAACCCGCGGATCCTGCTCTGCGACGAGCCGACCGGCAACCTCGATCCCTCCACCTCGGTGGGCGTGATGAAGCTGCTCGACCGCATCAACCGCACCGGGGCGACGGTGGTGATGGCCACCCACGACCAGCACATCGTGGACTCGATGCGGCGACGGGTGATCGAGCTCGAGAACGGGCACGTCGTGCGTGACCAGTCCCGCGGCGTGTACGGCTACGGGGGCTGAGCCCTCTCGGCGAGGACCCGGGCGTGGCCCGGGGTGATCTGGAGGCAGGATGACCGCGCGCTGGAGCTACGTGATCCGCGAGGCCTTCGTCGGGTTGCGCCGCAACCTGATGATGACCGTCGCGGTGATCCTGTCCGTCACGGTCTCGCTGACCCTGCTCGGGGCCAGCCTGCTGCTGTCGGAGCAGGTCGACCTCGCCACCGACGACTGGACCGGCCGGGTCGAGGTCTCGATCTACCTGTGTGACGAGCGCGGCTGCGACGCCGCCATCACCCCGGAGCAGCAGGAGCAGCTACGCCAGGACCTCGAGGCGAACGAGGTCGTCGCCGAGGTGTTCTACGAGTCCAAGCAGGACGCCTACGAGCGCTTCACGGCCATGTTCGCCGACCAGGAGTCCCTGATCGACGCGATCGACCCCGACACCCTGCCGGCATCGTTCCGTGTCCGGCTCGAGAACCCGAACCTGTTCAACGTCATCGCGGACCAGTTCTCCACCTACCCCGGGGTCGAGGAGATCGTCGACCAGCGTGAGGTCCTGAACCAGTTCCTGCGCTTCACCAACGTGGTCCGGACCTCGGCGCTGGTGGTCGCGGCGATCCAGCTGGTCGCCGCCGGGGTGCTGATCGCCAACACGATCCGCGTCGCCGCGTTCGCCCGCCGCGAGCAGACCGGCATCATGCGCCTGGTGGGGGCCAGCAACTGGTACATCCGGCTGCCCTTCGTGCTGGAAGGCGTGTTCGCCGGCCTGATCGGGGCGCTGCTGTCCTGGGGCCTGCTGTGGGGCACCGTGCCGCAGGTGGCCGGCAGCCTGGCGCGCGACATCGAGCTGATGCCCTTCATCGGCGAGGCACAGGTCATCGCCGTCGGCCCGTGGTTGCTGCTGGCCGGGACCGGCATCGCGGCGCTGTCCTCGATCCTGGCCCTGCGGCGCTTCCTGGACGTGTAGAGGGCCGCCCGGGCTACAGCCTGCACGGCTCCGTGCCGATGGAGGAACTGTTCGGGACTTCCGTGGCGCGTGTGGCTGATGTAGCCTGCTGCGCGCGCATGCGGTGACTGAGCGTCCCGTTCCCTCCACGTCGCGTTGTCCGGAGTCCCCCCTTGCGAGCGCCCCACGGTCGCGGTCTACAGGTGCTGGCGCTCGCCTGCATCCTGTCGCTGCTACCGGTGGCCGCGCTCGCCCAGACCTCGCCCGCCGGTCGGGCGCTCGATGAGGTGGCCAGCGAGCGCGACCGCGTCGAGGCACGGGTCGGGCAGCTGCGTGCCGAGGAAGGGGACGCACGGGCCCGCCTCGCGCAGGTCGAGGACGCCATGGCCGCCGCCGAGGCGGACCTCGCCCGCGAGGTCGCCGCGCTGGAGGAGGCCGAGGTGGCGCTCGCCTCTGCCGACGCCGCGGCGGCCGCGGCCCGAGCCCGCCTGGCCGAGGTCCGAGCGGAGCTCGAGGCCACCGAGGCGGAGCTGACGCTGGCGATCGGCAAGCTCGAGACCCGGGTCGTCGCCGCGTTCAAGTACGGCCAGGTCTCCTTCACGGAGGCCTTCAGCGGTGTCCGGGACTTCAACGACTTCATGACCTCCACGACCATGGTCGCGCACGTGCTCGACGGGGACCGGATGATGGTCGGCGAGGTCCAGGTGCTGTTCGCCTCCGTGGAGTCCCAGCGGGCCGAGGCCCAGGCCCTGCGGGCGACCGCCGAGCGCGAGCGGGAAGCCGCCGCGTCGGCCGCCGCGCGCATCGAGGTCGCCGCCCGGGAGCAGGAGCGTCTCCTCGAGCAGATCGCCGTCCAGCGCGATGAGCGGGAGCAGCTCTTCCTGGAGCTGCGCGAGGACCGCGCCGCCGCGGAGGGCCACCTGGCCGGCCTCGAGGCGGAGTCGGCCCGCATCGCCGACCAGTTGGCCGAGATCGCCCGGCAGCAGGCCGCTGCGGCCGCTGCGGAGCAGGCGCAGCGCGAGCAGGAGGCGGCCGCGGCGGCCGCGGTGGCCGCAGCCGCTGCGGAGCAGGCCCGGCTGGAGCGCGAGGCCGCCGAGCGCGCGGCCGCGACCAGCCCGGACGGACCCGGCTCGCAGGACCCGGCGCCGGCCGATCCCGCACCTGGAGACGGCAGCGGTGCGGTCGGATCGGGCGAGTCCGAGCCCCCACCGCCCCCACCGCCCCCACCGCCCCCGCCGCC
>JBLRWQ010000069.1:0-14901 GCA_047921175.1 Nitriliruptoraceae bacterium
GGCCCCGGCCAGGCTGAGGGCGCTCCCCCACTGGCCCGCCCCCGTCTCGGTGGTCAGCTTTTTGATGCCGAAGGCCTTGTTGTAGTAGGCCTGCGGCACGGCGGTGTTGGGCTTGTGGCTGCCGGCGGGGGAGACGCCCTCGTACTTGAAGTAGATGCGTGCCGGGGTGTCGAGCAGCTTCTCGAGGTTCCAGGCCCGGTACAGCGGTGCGGGCCGCCACAGGCGGTAGACCTCGCGGACCGGCTCGGGGATCTCGATGAACCGCTCGGTCGCGACCTCCTGCTCGATCAGCCCCATCGGGAACAGCGGGGCCAGCGCATCGGGGCCGATCGGCTCGTGCGTGGCCGGGTGCAGCGGCGGGGGTGGGGGCTCCGGCAGGTCGGCGACCACGTTGTACCAGTGGGTCGGCAGCTCGCTCTCGTCGAGCGTGATCTTGGTCATCTCCGCCACCAGGGCTCCTCCTCGTCGGATGTGCGGCCGTCCCGGCCGGTCTGGGCTCGGACCCTAGCCCGCAGGCCGGCCGACGCCGCGGCGGCGGTGGTGATGGGAGGGGCAGCGGTAGCCTGCATCCGATGAGACGTCGCGTCGGTCTGCTGGGGGGCACCTTCGACCCGCCCCACCTCGGTCACCTCGTCGTGGCCGAGTGCGCGCGTGTGGAGCTCGGCCTGGACGAGGTGCGGCTGCTGGTGGCGGGGGACCCGTACCAGAAGGCCACCACCTCGCCCACCGCCGACCGGGTCGCGATGGTGGAGGCGGCCATCGCCGAGGACGACCACCTCGGCATCGACCTGATCGAGCTGGAGCGGGACGGGCCGACCTACACCGCCGACACCCTCACCGAGCTGACCGCGCGGGAGCCGGAGGTCGACTGGTACTTCGTGCTCGGCGAGGACGCGGCCGCCGGCCTGTCGACCTGGCACCGGGTCGAGGAGGCGTTCGCGCTGGCCACGTTCGTGGTGGTGACGCGGCCGGGGGACGAGGCGCCGCACGCGTCGACGCTGCCACAGGCCGTCGTGCACCTGGAGATCCCGCAGCTGGAGGTCTCGTCCACGCAGCTGCGGGAGCGGTTCGCTGCCGGGCGTGCCACCCGCTACCTCGTCCCGTTGGCGGTCGACACCTACATCCGCACCCATGGGCTGTACGGCGCGCTCGATGGCTGAGTCGCCGGGGGCCGGGGCACCGGCGCGGCCGCGCCGAAGCGAGCGACGCAGCGATCGGCGCGGCCGGCGCGAGGGGTCGTCGGGCGCGGCGGGCCGACGGGCCGCCCGCCGGGATGCGGCGCGCCGCCGTCGACGGTTCCGTCTGGTCACGGTGCTCGGGGCGCTCCTCGCGGTCGGCGCGGCGCTGGTCGGGCTGGTCGCCGGTGGGGTCGTCGACCGCGACCTCCTCGCCGGTGGGTGGCCGGCGTGGCTACGACCGGGCACCACCGCCGATCCGGCGACCGATGCCGACGACCCGGCTGCGACGGCGGACCAGGAGCACAGCGTGCTGCTCAGCACCGTCGACGCCGACGGCGCGCTGCGCTGGCTCGCCCTGCTGGCCGTCCCCGCCGACGGGGATGCCACGACCGTGCTGCTCGTCCCGCCCGCCCTGGTCGCCGACGTGCCCGGCCACGGCACGTTCACCCTGGCGGATGCGGGTGAGCTGGGCGGGACGGAGCTGGTCGCGGCCAGCCTCGCCAACCTGCTGGAGCTCCGTCTCGACGCCGCGGTGTCGACGGACGTGGACGGGTGGGGGCAGCTGGTCGACGCCGCGGGTGGGGTGCAGGTCACGCTCCGCGTCGGCGTGGACGATGCGGCGCGCGGCGTCCGGCTCGAGCCGGGACCGCAGCGACTGGACGGTCAGGCCACGGTCGCGGTCCTGGACGCTGCGGGGCCGCCGCTGGGCCAGCTGGAGGCCCTGGCCCGTGTCCCGCCGGTGTTCGCGGGCCTCCTCGACGCCATCGCGGACGACCCGGACCTGCCCGGTCGCCTGCTGGACCTCGGGGACGACGCGGGGCCGGTGCTCGGCACCGACGCGCCCGAGGTGGTGGCCGAGGTCCTCGGCTCGCTCGCGGATGCACGGCCGCGCGACGAGCTGGCGGTGCTGACCCTGCCCGTGGTCCCCGTCGGCGACGGACCGGAGGTCGGGTTCCGGCTCGATGACGAGCGTGCCGGGTCGCTGCTCGCCGACCGGCTCGGCCCGTGGCGGCCGGACGCGGCGCTGGCGACCGGTCGCGACGTGCAGATCCTGAACGGCAACGGCATCCCGCGTATCGGGCAACGGGTCAGCGAGCTGCTCGCGGACGGGGGGTACCGGGTGGTGCTGAGCGGCAACGCCGACCGGTTCACCCATGAGACCACCCGGATCATCCTCCACGCCGACACGCGTGAGCAGATCGCCGTCGGCCAGGACCTGCAGCGCCGGCTCGGGGTCGGTGACCTGGAGCTGGCTGCCACCCCGAGCTCGGTGGTGGACGTGACCATCGTCGTCGGGCGGGACTTCCCCCCGGACGAGGACGAGGGGTCGTAGCGCAGCCACCACGGGACGCGCCCGCCGCCGTACCCTGCCGCGGACCCGGTCGTATCGCCCTGGAGGCGTCGACGACCGTACGTGCCCCTCGACCCGACCCGGAAGCCGATCCGTGCCTGCAACCGAAGAAGCCGTCCAGCTCGCCCTCGCCGCCGCCGACGCGGCGAGCGACGTCAAGGCCGAGGACGTCACGATCCTCGACGTGAGCGATCTGCTCGTGATCGTGGACCTGTTCCTGCTCGCCACCGCCGGCAGCGACCGCCAGCTCAAGGCGATCGGCGACCGCATCGACGAGCGGCTGCGGGACCAGGGCCGCCGGGTGCTGCGCCGCGAGGGCACCCCGGAGGCCGGCTGGGTGCTGCTGGACTACGGCGACCTGGTCTGTCACCTGTTCCTGGCCGAGCAGCGGGGCATCTACGCCCTGGAGCGGCTCTGGGCCGACGTGCCGCGGCGCGACGTCGTGACCGGTGAGGTGGAGCAGCCGGTCGCGGCGCTGCGGTGAGGCAGCTCCTGCTGGTCCGGCACGGCGAGTCGCGCTGGAACGCCGAGGGCCGCATCCAGGGGCAGTCCTGCGCCGGGCTGTCGGCGCGTGGGTTCGAGCAGGCGCGCGCGCTCGCGGCCGCCTACGGCCCGCAGCTGGCCGAGCTGGCCGCATCTGGCCGCCTGCGGCTGGTCAGCTCGGATCTGCGGCGCGCGCGCGAGACCGCCGCACCGCTGGCGGCGCAGCTCGGCCTGGACCCGGCGCTGGACCCGGACCTGCGTGAGCGCGCCTTCGGGGTCTGGGAGGGTCGCTCCCACGCGGAGCTCGAGGTCGAGGAGGCCGACCGCTGGCGCCGGTGGACCGGCGGGGCCGACATCATGCGCGAGATCGGCGCCGAGACCGCCGAGGAGCTGGCCACACGCGCGGCCGCGGCCCTGCGCCGCGTGTTCGAGGCGACCGCCGCCGGTGGGGTCTCGGTGGTGGTCAGCCACGGCGGCAGCATCTGGCATGGGCTGCACCGGCTGCTGGGGCTGGCGCCGCGGTCGCTCGGGCCGGTCGGCAACGCCTCGGTGGCCACGCTGCTGTTGCTCGGGGGAGACGCGGCCGGCGAGGCCGACCCGCACGTCGCCGCTGCCGCTGCCGCCGGGGGGTCCCGTCCGGTGCTGGCCAGCTACAACGACCTCTCGCACCTGCCCGCATCGCTCCGTACGGGCGGGTTCACGGCCGGTGCCCGGACCGACGCGGTCCCGCAGATGCGCTGACAGGTCCGGCCGCCGCGCTCGGTCCTCAGGGTCCCGACGCCCCGTCCGCCGTCGCGGCGAGCCGCTCACCCGCATCGAGACCGGACCGGGCGGCGCCTTCGACCCGGCCACCGACGAACGCATCGCCGGCGAGTGCGAGCGGCGCGCCGTCGAGGCGGAGGAGGTGGCTGGGTGCACCGCTCTGCGCGGTCGGCGCGGCGTAGCGCCAGCGGTGCAGGTGGACCGGGTCGAGCTCGGCGTGCAGCACGCCTGCCGCGGCCCGGACCAGCCGACGTCCCACGACCTCGTCGCTGGCATCGAGGTGGTCGCGGCTGAACGCGGCGGCGGCGTGGACGGTCACGGCCGGCGTGGCGGAGGCGCCGGAGGCCCGTTGGTCACCGACCCACGCCAGGGTGCCGTCCTCGATCCGCACGGCGCCGCGCTTCGGGAGGGACACCGGACCGCGCGGCACGGCGAGCAGCGTCAGGCACGGGTCGTAGGTGAGCCGTCGCAGCCGGGCGACCTCGTCGTCGGGGAGCGGGACCTGACCGGCCTGCAGCAGCGCCAGCGACTGCGGCACGGGGGCGGTGAGGACCAGCGCATCGGCCCGGAGGCGGTGGCGCGGGGCGTGCTCCTCGACCGCGTCCGGGCGGCTCGGTGTGCCGGGGCGTCGCGTGGCCGCCTCGACCTCCCAGCCACCGTCCCGGACGGCGACACGGGTCACCACCGTCCCGAGGGAGACATCGAGACCGGCGATGAGGTGGGTTGCCAGGGTGCGCATCGTCGGATGGCCACGCCAGCGTGGGTGGCCGTCCGCGTCGGGGTCCGCCCCGAGGTCGGGGCTGCCACGGAACCACGGGCGTACGACCCCGGCCGCCTCCCAGCCGGCCACGAGCGAGGTGAACCGTTCGCTCCGCGCGGTCAGGAACTGGGCACCGAGGTCGAAGGTCGCCGAGCCGACACGTCGTGTCGCCAGGCGACCACCGGGGGCGAGGCCCTTGTCGAGCAGGGTGACGCGGTGGCCTCGGTCCACGAGCTGGCGGGCGGCGAGGCTGCCGGCGACGCCGGCGCCGACCACGAGCACGTCCATGACCACCTCCGGGCCGGTTCGCGGCCGTCGCGACGCTGGACGGGGTCAGACCCGCCCGACGGATGCGGTCGTGGGGGCGGCGGGGTGGGGGCTGTTGTCGACGGCGGCGAAGGAGTCGGGTGCCACCGAGCGGGCCAGGGCGAGCACCCGCTCGGTGTCGCGGTACGGCACCGTGGACAGGACCATGTCCACGGGGCCGCGGTAGCCCCGGCCACGGAACACCGTCGCCCGGAAGCCCTCGAGGTGGAGCAGGTGCGCCACGTCGTGGCCGTCGCGCTCCTCACGCCGTTCGTCGACGTGGACGTAGATGCGGACGGTCTTCATCCCGAGCCGGAGCCTGGCGGTCAGCTCCACCCCGATCGCGGTGCCCAGCGCCACCCCCGCGACGAAGCCGGCGGCGCGGAGCCAGGTCAGGTCCGACAGCACGATGCCGGCGGCGGCGAGCCAGATCCCGGCCTCCGCGCCGGAGGCCAGGGCCGCCAGCGCCCGCCGCCCCTGCACGACGAACACGACGCGGAAGACGTTCATCGACACATCCGCGGCACGCAGCCCGGCGATGAGCAGTGCCGGCCAGACCAGCGACCACCAGGCCGACAGGTCGATCGTGAGCTCGGGCATCGGGGGGCCTCCGGGATGGACCTGCGATGACCTGCCGCCGGGTGCGGCAGCGCGATCATCGATCTGCGTGGAGCATCGATCCTGTGCGCACGTCCGCGCAGCACCCGGACCGTCCCATCGGCCGCCGTCCTCCCCGGTCTGATCCCGGGCGCTCCGCTGGTGACCCGGAGGGAGCCGGTCACTGGGGGCCGCGATGCGGGTGCCGGTGCAGCCGGCGGGGCCACAGCAGCCGGCGGGGCCGCAGCAGCCGGCGGGTGGTGCGGCGCACGGAACCGCGCTCCAGCGCTGTTCCGTGCAGGTCGGTGGCCCGGTCCCGCGGTGGGGGTGCACGGAACCGCGCTCCAGCGCTGTTCCGTGCAGGTCGGTGGCCGGTGCGGCTGCACGTTGGTGCGGGCAGATCGCGGCGGCGGCCGGCGCGAGGCAGCGACCGCGCGTCCCACGCAACGAGCCCCGGCCAGTGGCCGGGGCTCGACGGGTGGACCGGATGGGATTTGAACCCACGACCCCCTCCATGCCATGGAGGTGCGCTGCCAGACTGCGCTACCGGCCCGAAAGCGCGCCGAGGAACGCGCGCGGCCGCGGAGCGTAGCGGCCCCGGTCAGCGGGCGCGAACCACCACCGTGCCCCCGGCACGAAGCGAGCCAGCCTCCTCCGGTCCGTGCTGCCGCCCGGCCGCTAGGGTCTGCCGCACCGTGACGGTCCGGCTGGCGCAGCCGGCGTGTCATGCGGCGGACGAGGAGGCACCGCCATGGCGGTCGACGCCGAGCACACCGTGACGATCGCGGCACCCCTCGACCAGGTGCTGGCCGTCATCCGGGACGTCCCCGGCCAGCCGAGCTGGTGGCCCGGGCTGCGCCGCACCGAGGTACTGGAGGAGGACGACCAGGGCCGGGCGCTTCGCGCCAGGGTCGCGAGCGACGTGAAGGTCGTGACCGACACCTTCGAGGTGGTCTACAGCCACACCGACACCGGGGTCACCTGGCAGCTGGACGGCACCAGCCTGGCACAGCGACGCCAGTCCGGTGCCTGGTCGGTCCGCGACCACCCCGAGGGCTCCGAGGCCACCCTGCGGCTGGAGATCGAGGCCACCCTGCCGTTGCCGAAGCTGGTCCAGCGACGCATCGTCCGTGACACGGTGACCGGCGCCGTCGCCGGCCTCAAGGCCCGCTGCGAGCGCTGATCCGCCGCCCCGGTGCGAGGTCCCTGCTCGCTACCCTCCGCGGGTCCGCTCCCGGAGGCAGCCGCGTTGTCCACCGATCCCACGCCCGAACCCGAGCGCTACGACCCGCTCGCGATCGAGCCCCCCATCGCGGCGCGGTGGGCCGAGCAGCACACCTACTCCCTGCGTCCCGGCCCCGCCGCGATCGACGTCAGTACGCTCGACCAGCCGCCGTACTACGCGCTCACGATGTTCCCGTACCCCTCGGGCGACCTCCACATGGGGCACGCGGAGATCTTCACGATCCACGACGCGCTGGTGCGGCACCTGCGCATGACCGGTCGCACGGTCCTGAACCCGATCGGGTGGGACGCCTTCGGCCTGCCAGCGGAGAACGCGGCCCGCAACCGTGGTGCCGACCCGAAGGCGTGGACCTACGCCAACATCGCGGAGCAGCGCGCCACGATCGCCCGCCTGGGGTACTCGTTCGACTGGGACACGGTCCTGCACACCTGCGACCCGGAGTACTACCGCTGGACGCAGTGGTTGTTCCTGGAACTGTTCGACGCCGGCCTGGCCTACCGCAAGGAGGCCCTGGTCAACTTCTGCCCGTCCTGCTCGACGGTGCTGGCGAACGAGCAGGTCGTCGACGGCCGCTGCGAGCGCTGCGGCACCGAGGTGTCCCGGGAGCCGCGCACGCAGTGGTTCTTCCGCATCACCGAGTACGCCGACGAGCTGCTCGACGGGCTCGACGACATCGACTGGCCGGACCGGGTCAAGAACTCGCAGCGGGCCTGGATCGGCCGCTCCGAGGGGGCGGAGATCACCTTCCCGACCGCCGACGGCAAGGACGAGATCCACGTCTACACCACCCGGCCCGACACCATCTTCGGGGCGACCTACTTCGTGTTCGCGCCGGAGCACCCGGTGGTGCGACGCCGCATGGCCGGCGACGCGGCCTACGACGCCTACCTCGACCAGGTCGCCAAGCGCTCCGACATCGAGCGCCAGGCCGGCAAGACCGGCTACCGGCTGCCCTTCGACGTGGTGAACCCCTTCACGGGCGAGGACATCCCCGCCTACGCGGCCGACTACGTGCTGATGGACTACGGCACCGGCGCGATCATGGCCGTGCCCGTCGGGGACCAGCGCGACTTCGAGTTCGCCCGCCAGCAGGGGCTCGAGATCCGGGTCATCATCCGGCCCACCGGGCCGGACGGCGAGCTGCTCGACGAGCTGGACGCGGCCACCATGACCGAGGCCTACACCGGCCCCGGGGTGATGGTGCACTCCGGCGCGTACGACGGCCTGCCCTGGGACGAGGCCAAGGAACGCATCATCGCCGATGTGGAGGCGAAGGGCTGGGGGACCGCCCGGGTCAACACGCGGCTGCGTGACTGGCTCATCTCCCGCCAGCGCTCCTGGGGTGCCCCGATCCCGATCATCCACTGCACGGTCTGCGGTGAGCAGCCCGTCCCGGCCGAGGACCTGCCGGTCCGGCTGCCCGACGACCTCGACTTCACCGTCGCGGGCTCGCCGCTGGAGCAGCATCCCACCTTCGGCACCGAGGTGGCCTGCCCACGCTGCGGCGACGAGGCCGCGACCCGCGACGTCGACACGATGGACACCTTCGTCGACTCGTCGTGGTACTTCCTGCGCTACCTCGCGCCCGGCGACGACGAGCGGGCCTGGCCGGTTGACGCCGCCGGACGCTGGCTGCCGGTCGACCAGTACACCGGCGGGGTGGAGCACGCGGTGCTGCACCTGCTCTACAGCCGCTTCGTCGTCAAGGCCATGCGCGACCGCGGCTACGTCGACGCGGACGAGCCGTTCCAGGCCCTGCTCAACCAGGGGCAGGTGATCATGGACGGCGCCGCGATGTCGAAGTCCAAGGGCAACCTGGTCGTGCCCGGCGAGGTCACCGACACCTACGGCGCCGACACCCTGCGCGGCACGATGCTGTTCGCCTCCGCCCCCGAGGACGACATCGACTGGGCGGACGTCTCACCGACGGGCATGCACAAGTGGCTCTCGCGCGTCTGGCGGCTCACCCTGGAGCAGGTCGCCCGTGAGGCGGACGCCGCCCCGGAGGTGCCGACGGCGGCCGCGGACACCCTGCGGCGCGCCACCGCGAAGGCCATCGACCGGTGCAGCGCGGAGTTCGAGGCGCGCAAGTACAACACCGCGATCGCCCAGCTGATGACCCTGACCAACGCGGTGCTGGACGCGACCCGGGACGGCTCGGGCGCCGAGGTGGTCCGCGACGCGCTCGAGGCGCTGCTGACCATGCTCGCCCCCGTCGCGCCCTTCCTCACCGAGGAGCTGTGGACCCGGCTCGGCCACGACGGGTCCGTGCACGACCAGCGCTGGCCGGTCGCGGACGCCGCCCTGCTCGTCGACGACGAGGTCGAGGTGGTGGTCCAGGTCAACGGCAAGGTCCGGGGTCGCGTGACCGTCCCGGTCGGCAGCGACCAGGCCACGGTCGAGGCTGCCGCCCGCGCCGACGACGGGGTCGCCGGGCACCTCGCCGGCGAGGTCGTGAAGGTGATCCACGTGCCGGACAAGCTGCTCAACCTGGTCGTGAAGGGCTGAGCGTGGGCGGGGTCGTGGTCGTCACCGACTCGACCTGCGACCTGCCTCCCGCGGTGGTCGAGGCGACCGGGCTGCGCGTGGTGCCCCTGTCGGTGACCTTCGGCGACGAGACCCTGGTCGCCGGGGTCCAGCTGTCCACCGAGGCCTTCCACGCGCGCCTGGCGTCCAGCGAGGTGCTGCCCACCACCTCGCAGCCCGCCCCGGCCTGGTTCGAGGAGGCGTACGCGGACTGCGCCGACGAGGGAGCCGCCGCGGTCGTCTCCCTGCACTGCTCCGCCGCCCTGTCCGGCACGGTCGCGCTGGCACGTGACCGGGCCCGGCTCGCCCCCCTGTCCGTCGAGGTGGTCGACACCCGGCTCGTCGGCGGGGCGCTCGGGGCCGCGGTGCTGGCGGCCCACCGGGTGGCGGAAGCCGGCGGGGACGTCGCCGAGGTGGTGGCGGCGGCCGCGCGGGTGCGGCGGGTCTCGACCAGCCTCATCGTCGTCGACACCCTGGACCACCTGCGTCGCGGGGGACGCCTCACCGGTGCGCAGGCCGCCATCGGCACGGCGCTCAAGGTCAAGCCGATCCTGCACCTCACCGACGAGGGCCGGGTCGAGGTGCGCGAGCGTGCCCGCACCTGGGCGCGCGCGTCGATGCGGCTCGGGGTGCTCGCCGCCGAGGCCGCCGCCGGAGGCGCGGTGGACGTGACCGTGGCCCACGCAGGCGCGCCGGAGCGGGCGGCCGAGCTCCTGGCCATCGTGGAGCGGCAGGTCGAGGTCCGTGACCGCCTGCAGACGCTGATCGGGCCGGTGGTCGCCACCCACGTCGGTCCCGGCGCGGTGGGGCTGGTGGTCGTCCCCGTCGGTTGACGCGGTGGCGGTTGTCCACAGCGCGGGCCCGACCCGATCTCGCGGACGCCGCGCGGTCGGGCAGCCTGCGTGCATGACCGACCACCCCGACCCGAGCGCGCTCGACGCCGACGTGGTGCGCCCCCGCTCCGTCGTGCCATGCGCCGGGGACACGGACCCTGCCGGGCGGAGCCGGTCGGTCCGCTGGTGGACCCCGACCCCCGCGGAGGTGGTCGGGCTGGCGGTGCTGCTACTCGGTGCGCTCGTCGCGACCGTGCTGTGGTGGTACCCGGCGGTGACCGGTCCCGGTGGCGCCCGCGCGGGCGACGGCTCGTCGGCGGCCGCGGTCGGTAGGGCGGTGGATCCCGGCGGCGCTCCGGCCGAGCGGGACGCGCAGGCGACCGACCCGGCCGGTGGGATGCTCACGGACGCCACCGGCTCGCGCCCCCCGGACGCCACCGGTGCACCGCCGGCGAGCGCACGGGAGCCGGTCACGGTGCACGTGACCGGTGGGGTCGTCACCGCCGGGTTGCGCACCCTGCCGGCCGACGCCCGCGTCGGCGATGCGGTCGCCGCGGCCGGCGGGCTGACGGTCGACGCCGACCTGGAGCGCATCAACCTGGCCCGCCCCCTGACCGACGGCGAGCACGTGCACGTCCCGCGCATCGGGGAGGACCCGTTGCCTGCGCGCCCGTCGGCGGGTGCGAGCGCCGATGCCGTCGACGCTGACGGGTTGCTCGATCTCAACCGTGCCACCGCCGCGGAGCTGGAGACGTTGCCGGGCATCGGGCCGACCCGGGCGGCGGCCATCGTCGACCACCGCGAGCGGCATGGGCCGTTCGCGACACCCGGTGACCTGCGCGCCGTGTCGGGTATCGGCGAGGCCACCTTCCAGACCCTCGCGCCGCTCGTCGTGACCCGGTGAGCGCGGCGGACCCGGGCACCCCGCCGCCGCGGGCCCCCCTCGCGGAGGTCCTCGGGCCGGTCCCGCTGTGGGCGGCGCTCGCCGTCGCGGTCGCGGGGACCGCGGCGCGGCTGCCCGACGGAGCCGCCGTCCGGCTGGTGACCTCGCGGCCGTTGGCCGCGATCACCTGGCTCCTGGCGGGGCTCGCGGCGGCGCTGCTGTGGCTGCTGGCCGTCGGCCTGCGGCGCGGCGATCGTGACCGGCTGGGCGCCGGCATCGGGGTGGCGGCGTCGGTCCTGGTCGTGGTGACGGTGCTCACGGGGATGACCCTCCGGGACGAGGCGGCGAGCGCCGGCCTGCTGCCGGAGCTCGCGGCCCGGGGCGGGAGCGCCCAGCTGCTCGCCACGGTGGTCGCCGAGCCGCGACCGATCCGGGACGGGTGGCACGTGCTGGTCCGCGTCGATGCCGTGGATGGGATCGCGGTCCGCGAGCGTGCAGCGCTGACCCTGGAGGACGATCCGCCGCCGCTCGGCCAGCGGTGGACGCTCGAGGCGTCCGCGCGGCCCCTGCCCGAGGGCGGCTACGGGCGCTGGCTCGCCTCCCAGCACGCCCGGGCGGTCCTGGATCCCGTCGTCGTGCGTCCGCTCCACGACGGCCGATGGGCCGAGCGTGCCACGGAGTGGTGGCGTGAGCGGATCCGCACCGCCGCCACCCGCCACCTCGACCCCCGCACCGCGGGGCTGCTGGTCGGCTTCGTGACCGGTGACCGCCGGCTCCTCCCCGAGGCCGACCAGGCGGCGATGCAGGCCACGTCCCTGACCCACCTGACCGCCGTCAGCGGGACGAACGTGGCCATCGTGATGGCCGGTGTGGTCGCGCTGTCCGGCCTGCTCCGGCTGGGGCCGGGCAGCCAGCGCCTGGCCGTGGCGGTCGTCGTGCCCTGGTTCGCCTTCCTGACCCGCCTGGAGCCGAGCGTGCTGCGCGCCGGGACGATGGCGCTGCTGGTCCTGCTCGCCGGGGCGCGGGGCCAGGTCCGTGACGCGCGGCATGCGCTGGCCGCGGCGGTGCTCCTCCTGGTGCTGCTCGTCCCGCGGCTGGCCGGCTCGCTCGGGCTGGTGCTGTCGGCGACCGCGACCGCCGGGGTCCTGCTCGTGGCGCCGGCCGTGCGGGACCGGTTGCCGACCCGGCTCCCGCGCCGCGTCGCCACGCTGCTGTCGGTGACGCTCGGTGCCCAGCTGGCCGTGCTGCCGGTGCTGCTGGTGACCTTCGGCGAGCTCCAGCTGGCCAGCGTGCCGGCCAACCTGGTGGCCGTGCCGGCGGCCGTGCTCGCGGCGACGATCGCGTTCCTGGCCACCGCGGCCGTGCTCGTCAGCCTCGAGGTGGGCGCCTGGGGCTTCGCGCTGGCCGGTCCCGGTGCGGCGGTGGTGCTCACGGCCGCCGACCGGTTCCAGCACCTGTCCGGCACCGTCGCCCTCGCCCGCCCGGTCACGCTCGTGGCCGCGGCGGCCGGGACGGTGCTGCTGCTGGCCGGTCCCCGGTCGCGGAGGCGTCGGCTCGCCGCGGCGGTGCTCGCAGCCTGCCTGGTGCTGGTGTCGATCCCGGTCGCGCTCGGGGGCCTGCCCGCCCGGGGCTTCCAGGTCACGGCGATCGACGTCGGCCAGGGCGACGCGTTCCTGATCGAGTCGCCGCAGGCGCGCGTGCTCGTGGACGCCGGCCCGGACGACGCCGCGGCCCGGTGGCTGCGCCGGCACGGGCGCCGCCACCTCGACCTGGTGGTGGTCACCCACCCGCACCTGGACCACGTCGGCGGTGTGCCGGAGGTTCTCCGGCGCGTGCAGGTCGACGTGGTCTGGGCGTCACCGCTACCGACGGAGCTGCCGGCAGCTGGCGAGGTCCACACGCTGGCGGCGGCGCGCGGGGTCGTGGTCCGGGCACCGTCGCGCGGGGACGTGGCACGGGTCGGCGACCTCCACATCGAGGTGCTCCATCCGCCACCTGGACGGCCGTACCGCTACGCGCGCTCCGAGCTGAACGAGTCCTCGACGGTGCTGCGGATCACCCGGGCGGGCGCTCGCGTGCTGGTGACCGGCGACGTCGAACGGCAGGGCCAGGCGGAGCTCCGCTCCCGGACAGGTGACCGCCTCCGGGCGGAGGTCCTGACCGTCCCGCACCACGGCTCCGCCACCACCGACCCGGCCTTCCTGGCGGCCGTCGCGCCGGCGGTCGCGCTGCTCAGCGTCGGCGCCGACAACCGGCACGGCCACCCCCACCCCGACATCGTCGCCGCCCTGGAGGGGCAGGGTGCGCGGGTCCACCGCACCGACCTGCACGGCACCGTCACCGTCCCCGTGCCGCTGCCGGCAGGTGCGGAGGCCAACGACGCCCGGCTGACGGTCACCCCCCCGTGGCTAGTCTCCCCCTATGGCCGTTCTCCTGCTCGCTGGCGACGACGACCTCCTGCTGCTGCGGGAGGCGGAGCGACGCATCGAGGAGCTCAGCGCGGACGACCCGGAGCTGCGCGTCGACCGCTACGACGCGAGCGAGCTCGAGCACCTCCCGGAGCTTCGGACCACGTCGCTCTTCGGCGGCCGAACCTGCATCGTCCTGCGTGGTGTCGAAGCGCTCGCCGGCGAGCTCAAGGTCGAGGTGGAGCGCTACCTCGAGGCCCCCTCCCCGGACGCGGACCTGGTGCTGGTCGCCCGCGGGACCGGCAAGGTCCAGAAGCTCGCGAAGCTCGCCAAGGAGGTCGGCGAGCGCGTCGATGTCAAGCGTCCGCCGGACTGGGACGAGCGCGGCTGGGAGCGGTTGGTCGGGGAGGAGTTCCGGCGTGCCAAGCGCAAGGCCGATGCCACGGCCATCGCGGCGATCCGCGTCCACGCCGGCACCGACCCGGTCGTCATCGCCTCCCAGGTCGCCTCGGTCTGCGCCGCCCACCCGGCGGTGGCGACCCTGACGGGCGAGCACGTCGACGCGGTCGTGGCCGGCCACGGGAGGACCTCCGGGTTCGTCGTCGCGGACGCGATCGCGGAGCGCCAGCCGGCGGCCGCACTGGCGGCCGTGCGCGGGGCGGTGGAGGGCGGCGATGCGCCGCTGGCGATCACCGGCGCCATCGCCTACCGCCTCCGGCAGCTGCTGCGGGTCCGCGCGGGGGCGGGCCCGAAGGAGGTCGGGATGCGGCCCGGCCGCGGCTACGACCGCACCATGGCGCAGGCGCGGGCCTTCGGACCCGGTGAGCTGGCCTGGGCGCACGACCGGCTGGCCCGGCTCGACCTCGACCTGAAGGGGTCGGAGCTGCCGGATGAGCTCGTGCTCGAGCTCGCCGTGCTCGACCTGGCCACCCCCCGCGCGGTCGGTGCACCGTTCAACCCGCTGGCTCGCCGCGGGTGAGCACGTCGGCGGGTGGTCAGCCGGGCCGCGCCGCCCGACGCTCCACCGTCTGGCGCACCGCCCGCGTCGCGACCCCGAGCGCGTCCAGTCCCCATCCCTCGGAGCTCTCGGCCTCGGCGATCGTGGTCCGAGCCCGCTCCAGGTGCTCCCGGCGCGCGGCGAGGAAGCGCTCGACCACGTCCACGACGTCCAGCTCGGTGGTCGCGGGCGTGGACGTGTCGTCGTCGCTCGAAGGCGCGGCGCTGAGCGCGATCACGGCGGCCGTCCGTCGTGCCCGCCGCAGGTCCATCGCCAACCCGAGCCGTTCCCTGCGGGCCCAGCCGCTGCTGGCGTCCACCCGGCGCAGCGCCTCCTCCAGCCGGTCGATCCCGAGCCGGTCGTAGAACACGTTCACGAGCGGCAGCCCCGCCAGCAGCCGGGACTGAAGATCAAGGTCGGCGACATCCACCGTCACATCCTGCCCGCACGGGTGGGCACATGATTGCCCACTGAGGTTACAACGTATACGCTGTAACCATCCGAACGAAGCATCTCCAACCGGACACTGCATGCCACCGGAGATCCCTGCCGAGGTCGACGCCGAACGGCG
>JBLRWQ010000070.1:0-14654 GCA_047921175.1 Nitriliruptoraceae bacterium
GCGCTCGGTGAAGGTATAGAGGAAAGCCGTCATCGCGCCGACGTCCATGGCGCAGACACCGACTCCGAGCATGTGGGAGGAAAGCCGGGCCAGCTCGCAGCACAGCACGCGCAGCGCCTGACCGCGCGGCGGCAGCGTCCAGCAGCGGCAGCGACGCCGGGGGGCCGGGGGACGCAACGGCGCCTCCCGGGGCTGGGTCGACGGCGGACGGCATGGGCGGGTCCCTCACCTCGCGACGGTGCCCCGAGGCTAACCCAGGCCCCGTGCGCACCCGGCGGGGTGGCGTCGACCGCACCTCGCCGGGTCGGATCGGCGCCACCCCGCCGCGCGGGACCGACGGCACCTCGCCTCCGGTCGCGTCCGGTGCGCCGCTCGGGCAGGATGGGGACCGCCGACCGGCCCCCGACCTGCGCGCTGGAGGACCCCATGGACGACTGCACGTTCTGCGACATCCTCGCCGGGACCACGGAGGCCTCGTTCGTGGCGGCCGAGGACCGCGTCGTGGCCTTCACCGACATCCTGCCGATCGGCGAGGGGCACACGCTCGTGATCCCCCGGCGGCACGCGATCGGCCTGCACGACCTCGACCCGGAGGACGGCGCGGCGATGTTCCGGCTCGCTCAGCGGATCGCGTCGGCACAGCGCCGGCTCCGTCTCGCGGAGGGCGTGAACCTCTTCCTCGCCGACGGCGTCATCGCGGGCCAGGAGGTCTTCCACGCCCACCTCCACGTGCTGCCACGCCAGGACGGCGACGCGCTGCGCCTGCACGTGGACTACGAGCCACCGCCGACCCGCGCGAAGCTGGACGCGACCGCCGCGCGGCTGCGGGAGGCGCTCGGCACGACGTGACCCCCGGGGCCACCCGCGCGAGATGCTGAGCACGGCGTGATCCCCGGCGACCCCTCGCGGGTCACCCGTACGCGGGCGCGGTGGTCACTCGACGGTGACGGTCTTCGCGAGGTTGCGCGGCTGGTCGACGTCCTCGCCCCGCAGGGTCGCGACGTGGTAGCTGAACAGCTGCAGCGGCACCACGGTCAGGACCGGCCCGGCCAGCTCGTGCGGCGGCTCGGGCAGGGTCAGCACGTCGTCGGCGTGGGCCGCGAGCGCCTCGGTCGAGCCCTCGGTCCCGATCGCCAGCACCGAGGCGCCGCGGGCCCGGACCTCCTGGATGTTGGAGACCATCTTGCCGAACACGTGGCCCGCGGGGGCCAGCGCGACGACCAGGGACCCGGGCTCGATCAGGGCGATCGGGCCGTGCTTCATCTCCCCGGCCGGGAAGGCCTCGGCGTGGAGGTAGCTGATCTCCTTGAGCTTCAGCGCCCCCTCCATCGCGATCGGCAGCCCGGCGTGGCGGCCGATGAACATCGTGTAGTCGACGTCGCGGTAGCGCGCGGCGAGCTCCTCGATCTGCCCGTCGAGCTCCAGCACCTGACGCATCGCGTCGGGGAGGCGCTCGAGCCGCTCCAGGATGTCGGCCACCTCGGTGCTGTAGACCCGGCCGCGGGCCTGGCCGAGGTAGAGCCCGAGCAGCAGGCAGGCCACGATCTGGGTGGTGAACGCCTTCGTGGACGCGACCGCCACCTCGGGGCCGGCGTGGGTGTAGAGCACCCCGTCCGCCTCCCGCGCGAGCGTCGAGCCGACCACGTTGGTGATCGCGATGACCGGGGCCCGCTGGTCGCGGGCGTGGGCGGCCGCCGCGATCGTGTCGACCGTCTCGCCCGACTGCGAGATGGCGACGGTCAGCGTGTGCGGGTCGACGATCGGGTCGCGGTAGCGGAACTCGCTGGCCACCTCGACGTCGACGGGGATGCCGGCCCAGTGCTCGATGGCGAGCTTGCCCACCATCGCGGCGTGCAGCGACGTCCCGCAGGCCAGGATGAAGACCTTGTCGATACGCCCGAACTCCCCCTCGTCGATGCGCAGCTCGTCGAGGCTGAGCCGAGGTGGCAGGCCCGGGGCGGGGGCGTTGAGCCGGTCGAGCAGGGTGTCGGCCACGGCCTGGGGCTGCTCGTGGATCTCCTTGAGCATGAAGTGCGGGTAGCCCTGCTTCTCGGCGGCGGCCAGGTCCCAGTCGACGTGGTAGCGGTGCGGCTCCGCGGGGGCGCCGTCGACGTCGGTCACCTCGACGCCGTCAGGGGTGATCCGGGCGAGTTGGCCGTCGAGCAACGCGGCGACGTCCGCGGTGTGCTCGATCAGGGCGGCCACGTCGGAGGCGCAGTAGCCGACACCGGCGGCGTGGGCGACGATCAGCGGCGCCTCGTGCTTGGCGACCACCAGGGTCGAGGGGTCGTCGACGGCCACGACGCAGAGCGCGTAGGCCCCCTCGAGCCGGGCCACGACGCTGCGGACCGCGGCGAACAGGTCGGCGTCGTCGCGGGCGGCGAGCTCACGGGCGAGCAGGTGCGCGACCACCTCGGTGTCGGTGTCGGAGGCGTAGCTGGTGTCCGCGAGCTCGGCCTTGAGCTGCTGGTAGTTCTCGATGATGCCGTTGTGGACCACGGCGACCCGGCCGCTGGGGTCGAGGTGGGGGTGGGCGTTGCGGTCGGTGGGCTCGCCGTGGGTGGCCCAGCGGGTGTGGCCGAGCGCCGTCGCGGCGGCGAAGGGGGTCGCCTCCAGCGCGCTGGCGAGGTTGTCGAGCTTGCCGGCACGCTTGATGACCCGGAGTCCGCGCGCGTCGGTGGTGACCACCCCCGCGGAGTCGTAGCCGCGGTACTCGAGCCGTCGCAGGCCCTTGAGGACCCCGTCGACGGCGTCGTCACGTCCCGTGATGCCGATGATCCCACACATCCGATACCGCTCCTGCTCGACGGATCAACGGGCCGACGGGTCGACGGGTCGACGGGTCGACGCCCGAGAGGCGGAACGTGACCGTTCCAGCCACCTCGGAGGCTACTGGCGCAGGTTCGCGCTCGTCCCCGGCCGCCCGGCCGTCCGGCCGCCCGCCCGCCCGGCGCCAGCGTGTTGCTCCCCTGCTTCCGCCCGCACGGCTGAACAGGACCCGGGGAGCAACCCGGTCGCGCTCCGTTCGGCGGTCAGGCGGTGCCGAAGGTCTCCAGGATGGCCCACAGGTTCTCGGCGAGGCGCTGCGGCGGGACCTTGTACCAGGCACCGCCGAGGATGAGGTGGTCGACGTGCCGCTCGAAGGCGGGGAGCTTGTCGCGCACCTCGTCCGGGGTGCCGGCCACCGCGTAGCGCTCCACGGCCTCGTCCGGAACGGCGGCGACCATCGCCTCGAGGTCCTGCCCGGTGCGCTTGAAGACCTCGCGCAGCTCGTCGGTCAGGGCCTCGTCGCCGTAGGAGGCGAACACGGGGCGGTAGTTCGGGGTGGTGCCGTAGAAGGCGATCTGCTGCTTGGCCTCGCGGATCGCGACCTCGCGGTCCTCGGCGATGCACAGGATCACGCCCTGGTTGACGGTGAAGTCCTCGCGGCGGCGCCCCGCGGCCGCCAGGGCCTCGTCGATGCGTGGCAGCACCTGGTCGGTGAGGTAGCGCTCGGAGGTGAACGGGTGGCCCAGGATGCCGTCCGCGTGGGTGGCTGCGGCTGCGGTCATCAACGGGCCGACCGCGGCGACGTTGACCCGGGGGACCTTGCGGTCCGTGGCCCGGCCGCGGCCCGCCAGGCCGGGGCGCAGCACCCGGTAGATGTCGCCCTCGAAGGTGGCGTCCTCGCCGCGTTCGATCGCCCACACGGTGCGCATGGCCTGGACGTACTCGGCCATCCGCTTGGCGGGCTGGTCGAAGGCGGCGGAGAAGCGTTCCTCGATGATGCGCTTGACCTGGCTGCCGAGCCCGACGATGAAGCGGTCGCCGGAGAGCTCGTTGAGGTCCCAGGCCTGCATCGCGGTGATCGTCGGCGAGCGGGGGAACGCGAGCGTGATGTTGGTTCCGACGTCGATGCGCTGGGTCGCCTGGAGCACCACGCTGGCCTGGACGATCGACTCCCGGTCGGTCTCCGCGACCCAGGCGGCGTCGAAGCCCTTGGCCTCGACCTGCTCCGCCAGTGCGCCCAGGAACGCGTACGGCCCCCCGAGTACCACCCCACGTGTCGCCACAGCTGCCTCCCTCGACCTCGACCGACCTCGACGGCTCCCGCTGCGGACCCTACTGGTGCGCGCCGCGCGGGCCGCAGTCGGCGAGACGCCGGAGCTCCGGCAACGGTGGCCCGGCGACACGCCGGAGCTCCGGCAACGGTGGCCCGGCGTGGCGGCAAGGGCAGCCAGTGCGGTTGTGGATGCACCCGGGTGCATCCGGGTCCGGTATCCGGACCTGACTGCACCCGCGTCAGGGCCCAGCGCGCAAGCCGTCCCCACCTGGACGGCCCGGCCGTCCGGGCACCGCGCCAGGGGTTGGGGAGCATCCCCTTCGTCGTACGGGGCCGAACGTCCCCAACCCGTGGGCTCCCGGGCTCCCGGCGGGGTCCGGGGGCTCCCGGCGGGCTCCCGGGCTCCCGCGGGGTCCCGGGGGTTCCCCGCGGTGGTCCCGGGGGTTCCCGGCGGGGTTGCCTGGGGGTCCCAGGGCCAGCGGGGGTTCCCGGCGGGGTTACAGCGTGAGGTGGTCCCGGACCGCGTCCGCGATGACGTCGACGGCGCCCTGCGCGTCCGCTTGCGTCCCGGCCTCCGCCATGACCCGGACCAGTGCCTCGGTCCCCGATGGCCGCAGCAGGATCCGGCCTCCGTCCCCGAGCCGCTGCTGCTGGGCCCGGACGACGTCCCACACGGCCGCGGCGTCATCGAGCCGGTCCTTGTCCACGCCGGCGACGTTGACCAGCACCTGCGGCAGGCGGGTCATGACCTGGGCGAGCTCGGTCAGGGTGGCGCCCGTGGAGCGGACCACCGACAGCAGCCGCACCGCGGACAGCACGCCGTCGCCGGTGGTCGCGTGGTCGAGGTCGATCAGGTGACCGGACTGCTCACCGCCGAGGTTGAGTCCGCGCGCCCGCATGGCCTCGAGCACGTAGCGGTCCCCGACCCGGGTCTCGACCACCTCGATGCCGAGCCCGTCCATGGCCCGCCGGAAGCCCAGGTTCGTCATCACCGTGGTCACGACCGCGTCGTCGCGCAGCGTCCCGTGGTGGTGCATGTCCCGGGCCAGGATCGCGAGGATGACGTCGCCGTCCACCTCGGCGCCCTCGTGGGTGGCCGCGATCAGGCGATCGGCGTCGCCGTCGTGGCTGATGCCGACATCCGCGCCGTGCTCGAGCACCGCGGCACGGACCTCGCCGGGGTAGGTCGACCCCGCGTGGTCGTTGATGTTGGCGCCGTCGGGGTCGCAGTGGATCGTCGTCACCTGGGCACCGAGGTGGCGGTAGACCTGCGGGGCGACGGACGAGGCCGCCCCGTTGGCGCCGTCCACGACGATCCGGAGCCCCGACAGGTCGACCTCGACGGTGCTGGCCAGGTGCTCCACGTAGCGCGCCACCGCCGCCGGGTCGGTGAGCCGGCGCCCGATCTGGGTGCCGACCGGTCGGCGGGCGCGGCGGTCGGCCACGATGGCCTCCAGCTCCGCCTCCTGCGCATCGCTGAGCTTGAAGCCCTCCGCGCCGAAGAACTTGATGCCGTTGTCGCCGACCGGGTTGTGCGAGGCGGAGATCATCGCCCCGGCGGCGGCCTCGGAGGACGCGGTCAGGTGCGCGACACCGGGGGTCGGCAGCACCCCGACGCACAGCGCGTCGCCGCCGGCCGAGGTCACCCCGGCCACGAGCGCCGCCTCGAGCATCTCCCCCGACCAGCGTGGGTCACGCCCGATCACGACGGTGGGACGCCGTTCGCCGCCGCCGTGGAGCACGGTCACGAGCGCCCGTCCGAGGTCCAGGGCGAGCTCCGGGGTCAGGTCCTCGTTGGCCTTGCCGCGGGTGCCGTCGGTCCCGAAGATCGCTCCCACCTGCACGCTCCTGGTCGTGTCCACCTGATCCGCGATGCTAGGGGCCGACCACACTCGGGATCCGCCTCGCGGGGCCGGCCACACCCGGGATCCGCCTCGCGGGGCCGACCACCGGACATCGGTGGCCCCGGGAGACACCGCAACGCCGCCCACGCGGGGCGGCGTCGGGCGCTGCGGTCGCAGCCGCAGCGCCGGCGGACGAGACGGGCACCGAGGTGGTGGTGCCGGCCGCCCGCCGGATCGGGCTCAGCGCTTGGAGAACTGCGGCGCGCGACGAGCCTTCTTCAGGCCGTACTTCTTGCGCTCAACCTTGCGGGCGTCGCGGGTCAGTAGCCCCGCGGCCTTGAGCGCCGCACGGTTGTCGGCGTCCTCACCGACCAGCGCCCGGGCCACGGCGAGCCGGAGCGCGCCGGCCTGACCGGTGGTCCCCCCACCGTGCAGGCGGGCGTCGACGTCCCACTGGCCGTCCTGCTCCAGCACCCGGAAGGCCTCCGTGGCGTGAGCGCGCAGCTTCTCGGTGGTGAAGTAGTCCTCGAGCGGCCGGCCGTTGAGGCGGTACTGCCCCGAGCCACGGGAGATCCGGGCCCGAGCGACGGCCGACTTGCGGCGTCCGGTGTAGATGGTGCTCATGGTGGCGGACCTCAGACGTGGTCGGGCAGCGGCTTGGGCTGCTGGGCGGCGTGCGGGTGCTCGGGGCCGGCGTAGACCTTGAGCTTCTTGGCCATCTGCCGGCCGAGCCGGTTCTTGGGCAGCATGCCGGTGATGGCCTTCTCGACCACCTCGGTGGGCCGCCGGTCCAGCATCGTGGCGAACGGCACGGCCCGCAGCCCACCCGGATAGCCGGAGTGGCTGTTGTAGACCTTCTGCTCGCCCTTGGCGCCGGTCACGACGACCTTGTCGGCGTTGACGACGATGACGTGGTCGCCCATGTCCATGTGGGGGGCGAAGGTCGGCTTGTGCTTGCCGCGCAGGACGGTGGCGACGCGGGTGGCGAGACGCCCGAGCGTCTGGCCCTCGGCGTCGATGACGTACCACTCACGCGTGATGTCGCCCGCTTTGGGGCTGTAGGTGCGCATCGTTCGCTTCCTCGGTGCCTGGTCGTGGAGGTGGCCGCATCCTGGACGGGTCGGTCGGGCCTCGTCCCCGGGGACGCTCGGTCGAGCGCGCCGGTGTCGAGGTGCTCGGTGACCGTCGGCCGGGATGGCGCCGCGACGGGGCGGGCGAGGCGCACGGGGCCGGACACGGAACGCGCGGCCCCTCGGGACCGCGAGGGATGAGCGTACCGGGCCGATCACCGGGGGGTCAACCGGGTCGTCGACCGGCGGGCAACCGGGTCGTCGACCGGCGGGTCAGCGAGCGGGTCGAGCGGGGAGCAACCGGCGGGTCGAGCGGGGAGCAGCCGGCGGGTCAGCCGGCCCGCTGGAGCGGCGGTGGCGCCGTCGGCCACCCACGACCGTACCGGACCTGTTCCAGGGTGAGCCCGTGCGGTGGGGCGACCCGGGCGGCGGCCTGCCGGTCCCGGGCGCGGAGCACCGCACCGAGCCACCCGGGGGCCCGGCGGCCACGCCCGACCTCCACGAGGCAGCCGACGATCGAGCGCACCTGCTGGTGGCAGAACGCGGGGCCCTCCAGCACGACGTCGACCCTGCCGGGCTCGGGGCGGGTGAGGCTGATCCGGTCGAGACGCCGCACGGTCGTGCGGCCCGGGGCCTGGCGGCAGAAGGAGGCGAGGTCGTGCTCGCCGAGCAGCTCGCGCGCGGCGCGCCGCATGGCGGCCACCGCCAGCGGCCCCGGCACATGCCAGCGGTCGTGGCGGTGGATCGGGTCGGCCGCGGGGGCATCGACCAGCCGGTAGCGGTAGCGGCGGGCGGTCGCGGAGAAGCGCGCGTCGAAACCCGGCCCGACCCGACGCACGGCCCAGATGGCGATGGCGGGGCCGAGCTGCTGGTCGAGCCGGTCACGCAGGACCGAGAGGTCGGCGAGCGCCCGATCCGCCCTGGCGACGCCAGGGTCCACATCGAGGTGGACCACCTGGGCGAGCGCGTGGACACCGCGGTCGGTCCGCCCCGCGACGGTCAGTGCGACGGCCTGGTCCAGCAGGCGCGCGAGCACCCGCTCGAGCTCGCCCTGGACGGTGACCTGGTCGGGCTGGCGCGCGAACCCGGCGAAGGGCGCCCCGTCGTAGGCGAGGTCGACCCGCAGCCGGACCCCGGCATGCGACGACGCCGTGGCGCTCGCGTGGGGCATCGGCTCCAGCGCGGCATCCACGGCGTCATCCCGAGGTGGTTGGGGCGTGCAGCCGGGCGAGGGGCCCTCGGGCCGCCGGCGACCGGCTGCGCGTCCGTCAGGCCTTGGCGTCGTCCTCGTCGTCCTCGGCGGCGTCGTTCCCGACGTCAGGGGCGTCCTCGACGGACGACACCGACGACACGGACGACACCGAGGAGGCCGAGTCGGGCGACTCACCGGCCGGCACGGCCGGCGCGCCGGTGGCCTCGGCGATCGCCGCGGCGACCTGCGCGTCGTCCTCGACGTCGAAGGCGTCCTCGTCCTCGACGTCGGCATCCTCGAGCAACGCCGTGCCGGTGGCCGCCGCGGGTGCCGCGGCCTCCTCGCCGACGTTCTTGCGGCGACGGCCGAACAGCCCGCGGGACCGGCCCGCCTTGGACTCCTCGATCGCCTCGCCACCGGCGCGGTCGCCCAGGTCGACCAGCTCGATCAGCGCCATGGGGGCGTTGTCACCCTTGCGCGGCTCGAGCTTGAGGATCCGGGTGTAGCCGCCCTCGCGGTCGGCGAAGCGCGGTGCGATGTCCTCGAACAGGTAGGCGACCACGTCGCGGTCGTGCAGGTCCGCGAGCACGAGCCGGCGGCTGTGCAGGTCGCCCCGCTTGGCCTTGGTGATCAGCTTCTCGGCGTAGGGCCGCAGCGCCTTGGCCTTGGCCTCGGTGGTCCGGATCCGCCCGTGGCGGAACAGGTCCCGGGCCTGGTTGGCGAGCAGCTGCTTCTGGTGGGCAGGGCCGCCACCGAGGCGGGGGCCTCGCTTGGGGGTCGGCATGTCGGTGTCTCCTTCGCGCGTGGTCCGCGCGGCGTGTCGTGCGAAGCGGGAGCAGGCCCGCGGGTCACCGCGACCGGGCCAAGGGGCCCCGGTCGCGCGGGCGGCCTCACTCCTTGAGGGCGACCCCCAGCTCGGCGAGCTTCTCCTTGACCTCGTCGACGGACTTCGAGCCGAAGTTGCGGATCTCCAGCAGGTCCTGCTCCGTGCGGTCCATCAGCTCGCCGACGGTGGCGACACCCTCGCGCTTGAGGCAGTTGTAGGAGCGCACCGACAGGTCGAGGTCCTCGATGGTGGTGGCCTTGACCGGGTCGACGCCCGAGGTGGTGGCCGCCTCGTCCGGCGAGACCACGATGCCGCCCGGGCCCGAGGTCTCGAAGGAGGCGAACTGCTCGAACAGGCCCTTGAGGGTCTCGCCCGCCGAGGACAGCGCCTGCGCCGGGGTCAGCGAGCCGTCGGTCTCCACGTCGAGGATCAGCTCGTCGTAGTTGGTCATCTGCTCGACACGGGTCGGCTCGACGCGGTAGGCCACCCGCCGGATCGGGCTGAAGACCGAGTCGATGGCGATGACGCCGATCGGGTCGGAGCCTCGCTTGTTGTTGTCGGAGGTGACGTAGCCGCGACCGCGCTCCACGGTCAGGTACATCTCGAGGTGGCCGTTGGCGTTGAGGGTCGCGATGTGCAGGTCCTCGTTGACCACCTCGACCTGCGACGGCGCGAAGATGTTCTCCGCGGTCAGCACGCCGGGTCCGTCACCACCGAGGAAGATCTCCACCGGCTCGTCGGACTCGGAGCGCACGACGAGGTCCTTGATGTTGAGGATGATGTCGGTGACATCCTCCTTGACGCCTTCGATGGCGGAGAACTCGTGCAGCACCGAGCCACCCTCGGGACCGGCGGCCTGGGCCGAGGTGAAGCGCAGCCGGGTCACCGCCGCGCCGGGCACGGAGCTGAGCAGCGTGCGGCGCAGGGAGTTGCCGATCGTGTAGCCGAAGCCGGGCTCGAGCGGCTCGATCCGGAACCGCGAGCGGGTCCCGGGCTCGACCTCCTCCTCGACCAGGCGGGGGCGGTAGGCGACGAACGGGGATCCGGACTGGGTCTCGCCCAGCTCGATCACGCCGTCCTCGTCGTAGAAACCGAAGTCGGACATCGTTGCTCCATGGTGGTGTTCGGCGGGGACGTCCCCCCACCACCCGTCGCCCTCGTTCCCGGGGCCATCGGCGACGGATCCTTCGACCACCTCCGACGACCCGGGGCCGGAGGTGGGCCGTGACCAGGCGGTCACGGCGCGGGGCTCACTTCGAGTACAGCTCGACGATCGCCTGCTCGGTGACGGGCGCGTCGATCTGCGAGCGCACGGGCAGGTCGTTGACGGTGACCTTGAACGCGTTCGCGTCGCTGGACAGCCAACCCGGCACCTCACGGCTGCCGAAGACCTCCAGCGACCCGATCACCGCCTGGGACTCGCGCGCCCGGCTGCGGATCTCGATCACGTCGCCCGGCTTGACCCGGTAGGAGGGCACGTTCGTGGCCTTGTTGTTGACCAGCACGTGCTTGTGGCTCACCAGCTGCCGCGACTCGGCCCGGCTGCGGCCCCAACCGGCGCGGTAGAGCACGTTGTCGAGACGCCGCTCGAGCAGGACCAGCAGGTTCTCGCCGGTACGGCCGTCCTGCCGGTTGGCCTCCTCGTAGTAGCGGCGGAACTGCTTCTCGAGGACGCCGTAGTAGTAGCGCGCCTTCTGCTTCTCCCGCAGCTGGAGCAGGTACTCCGACTCCTTGATGCGGCCGCGGCCGTGCTCCCCCGGCGGGTAGGGGCGCTTCTCGAAGTTCTTGTCGTTGCCCTTGAGGTCCACGCCGAGCCGGCGGGACTTCTTGGTCATCGGTCCGGTGTAGCGAGCCATGCGTGCTTCCTCTCTCGGTCACCCCCTGGCAGGGGTGCCACGGGAACGCAGGGGTCGTGCCCCACGCTCCCGACCGTCCCCAGACGGGACGGCCGGATGGTCACGGGGACGGCACCGAGGTGGTGCCGCGGTGCCGCCTCAGGTACGGCGGCGCTTCGGGGGGCGGCAGCCGTTGTGCGGCACCGGGGTGATGTCCTTGATCGACAGCACCTCGATCCCGGAGGCGGCCAGGGTCCGGATCGCGGTCTCACGACCGGCGCCGGGCCCCTTGCAGTACACGTCGACCTTGCGGACGCCGTGCTCGATCGCGGCCTTCGTCGCCTGCTCCGCCGCGATCTGCGCCGCGAACGGGGTGGACTTGCGCGAGCCCTTGAAGCCCGCGTTGCCACCGGTGGACCACGCCAGCACGTTGCCCTGCTGGTCGGTGAAGGTGATGATCGTGTTGTTGAAGGTGGCCTTGATGTGGGCCTGCGCGTGCATGACGTTCTTGCGCTCGCGCTTGCGGCCCCGCGGCTTGTTCGTCGCCATGGATCAGCTCCTCAGTGCTTGCGCGTCGGCTTGCGGATGCCGCCGACGGCGCGCTTGGGGCCCTTGCGGCTGCGGGCGTTGGTGTGGGTGCGCTGGCCGCGGACCGGCAGGCCCAGACGATGCCGGACCCCCTGGTAGGAGCCGATCTCGATCTTGCGCTTGATGTTGTTGGCCACCTCACGCCGGAGGTCACCCTCGACGCGGTACTCGTTCTCGATGTGGACGCGGAGCCGCTGGACCTGCTCGTCGGTCAGGTCACGGACGCGCGTGTCCGGGTCCACGTCGGTGGCGACGAGCGTCTGCTCCGCACGGGTGCGGCCGACGCCGTAGATGTAGGTCAGGGCGATGACGACGCGCTTGTCGCGCGGGATGTCGACGCCTGCGATGCGAGCCATGGTCGACCTCCTCAGCCCTGCCGCTGCTTGTGGCGGGGGTTCTCGCAGATCACCCGCACCGCTCCGTTGCGGCGGATGATCTTGCACTTGTCACACACCTTCTTGACGGACGGATGGACCTTCACGTCCGCACCTCCTCGGCTCGATGCGACGACCCGGGTGGTCGTCGCTGGGGTGGGGGGCTGCGTCCCGCATCCCAGGGCCGCTCCCCGACCGACCCCGCGGGGTGTGGTCGGGAGGCTTCGTCCGCGCACCGGGGTCGCGTTCCTCACGAACAGAGGATCCGCGCCGGTGCCGGCCGGCCGTTCCCGGCGTCACGCGGGTGCGTGCGCCGCATGTGGTGCCACCGGACGCGTCGGCCGCGTCGCTGGGCACGTTGTCGTCTCGGGCGTGCGACGAGCTCCTCCGGCGCCAGGGCAGCGCGCCGGGTCGTCGCGACCCTCGGTCACTTGTAGCGGTAGGTGATCCGACCACGGGAGAGGTCGTAGGGCGAGAGCTCCACGACCACCTTGTCACCGGGCAGGATGCGGATGTAGTGCATCCGCATCTTCCCGCTGATGTGCGCGAGGACGTTGTGTCCGTTCTCCAGCTCCACACGGAACTGCGTGTTCGGGAGGGCCTCCGTCACGGTGCCCTCCACCTGGATGGACTCTTCCTTCTCGGCCACGCCGCCTCCGGGTCGCGCTCACGTCGGGGTGCTCACCACGCTCCCGGTCGGCGCCACGGGGCGCGAAGCACCCGAGCATCGGCCGAGGTCACGGTCCGCGCGCTGCCAGCACCGAGGTGCCGGGGCGTCGCGTCCGCAACGTGATGACGCCCTGCCGCGTGGCAGGGCGTGCGGGAAGGGTACCCAGCCGACACCGCCAGCGGCAACCGCGGGCTCGGCGACGGTCCCACGGGGGTCAGTAGTGGGGCACCTCGACGCCCTCACCGAGGTGGTGGGGCTCGTCCGAGCGGGCGGTCAGTACCCAGGGCCCGTCCTCGGTGATCGCGACCGTGTGCTCCCAGTGCGCGGACAGCGCGCCATCGGCGGTGACGACCGTCCACTCGTCGTCGAGGGTGCGGGTCCCCTCGGAGCCGAGGTTGAACATCGGCTCGATCGCGATGACCCAGCCCTTGGTCATCTTCAGGCCCTTGCCGGCCCGGCCGTAGTTGGGGACCGAGGGGTCCTCGTGCAGGGCGCGCCCGATGCCGTGCCCGACGTACTCGCGCACCACGCCGTAGCCGTCCACCTCGGCGACCGCCTCGATCGCCGCGCCGACATCACCGAGCCGGTTGCCGTGCCGGGCCTGCGCCAGCCCCTGCCACATGGCGTTGCGGGTCTGGCGCACGAGGCGGAGCGCCTCGGGCGAGGCCGCCGCGTCCCCGCCGACCACCAGGGTGGTGGCGGAGTCCCCGTGGAAGCCCTCGACGATCGCGCCGCAGTCGATCGAGATCAGGTCGCCCTCCTCGAGGACGGCGTCCGGCGAGGGGATGCCGTGGACGATCTGGTCGTTCGGGGAGGTGCACAGCGTGGCCGGGAAGCCGCGGTAGCCCTTGAAGGAGGGCACCGCGCCGGAGCGCACGATCACGTCCTCGGCGATGCGGTCGAGGTCGAGGGTGGACATGCCCGGCTTGAGCCGTTCGATCAGCTCCTCGTGGGCACGGGCCACGACGGCGCCGGCCCTGGCCATGCGCTCGACCTCGGCTCGGCTCTTCTTGATGATCATCGACCGCATCCCTCGTCGCTGCCGCCGGGGGTCCGCGCCCTGTGGCGGCTCCGGGCGAGGGCGAGGGTACGGCGCGGCCGGGCCGGCCGCGGCACCCGGCCCGAGGGGCCTGGTGGCACCCGCCGGGGCTCAGACCAGCGTGTCCAGGATCGACCGTGCCGAGGCGAAGACCTCATCCGGCGTCCCGGTGGCCTCGACGTCGCGCAGCAGGCCCCGCTCCCAGTAGAAGTGCTCCAGCGGCTCGGTCTGCGCCGCGTAGACGTCCAGCCGGTTGAGCGCGACCTCCTCGGTGTCGTCGTCGCGCTGGAGCAGCTCCCCGCCGCAGTCGTCGCAGCGGCCCTCCTCGGCCGGCGGGTCGAACAGCAGGTGGTAGATGCGACCGCACTGGCTGCAGGTCCGCCGGCCGGTCAGGCGCGCGATCACGTCCTCGCGGGGCACCGACAGGCGCAGCACGGCGTCCAGGGGGGCCTCGTGCTCGACCAGGAGGTGGTGGAGCGCCTCGGCCTGGGGCACCGTCCGGGGGAACCCGTCGAACAGGAACCCGTGGGCCGCGTCCGGCTCGCGGAGCCGGTCACCGACCATGCGCATCACCAGCTCGTCGGGGACCAGGTCACCGGCGTCCATCGAGCGCTTGGCCTCGACCCCGAGCTCGCTCCCGGCACGCACGTTGGCACGCAGGATGTCGCCGGTCGAGATGTGGGGGATGCCGTAGGCCTCGGCGATCCGCGCCGCCTGGGTGCCCTTGCCCGCCCCCGGTGGTCCCAGCAGGATGAGTCGCACGTCGATCCCTCCGTCGCCGGTCCGGGCGGTGCGCCGGGGGCCGGCAGGTGCCGTCCACGTTCCCGGACGACCCTAGCCAACGGGGGTGTCAGCGCAGGAATCCCTCGTAGTTGCGCTGCATCAGCTGCGACTCGATCTGCTGGTTGGTCTGCAGGGCGACGCCCACCATGATCAACAGGCTCACGCCGCCGAGCGGGAAGGCGCCGATGTTGCCGACCGCGAGCAGGATGAAGGGCAGCACCGCCACCGAGGCGAGGTAGAGCGAGCCCGGCAGGGTGATGCGGGTCAGCACCCTGTCGAGGTACTCCGCGGTCTGGCGGCCCGGACGGATGCCCGGGATGAACCCGCCGTACCGCTGCATGTTGTCCGCGACCTCGACGGGGTTGAAGGTGATGGCGCTGTAGAAGTAGGC
>JBLRWQ010000071.1:0-14510 GCA_047921175.1 Nitriliruptoraceae bacterium
GACCAGGTCACCGAGGTGGGTCGGACACCGTCGAGGTAGCGATCCGCCAACCGGTGGGCGCGCGCTTCGAGGGCGGCGTCACCACCACGGTCGGCCACCTGGTGCCGTCGGACGACCTTGCCGACCAGGTCGGCGCCGACGTCGGCGGCCTTGGTGTAGATGCCGCCGCCGATACGGGCGAACAGGGCGATCGAGGAGCCGCCGAGCCCGAACGTCGCGACGACCTGGAAGGCGTCGTCGACCCGGAGGATCTGCACGAAGAGCAGGTACGCGAGCGAGATGCCGAGCAGCCCCAGCCCCGCCACGGTGAAGCCCATCACGGCGCCACCTCGGTAGGCCAGCGGCAGCGCCTTGCCGGCCCCCTCGCGTGCGGCCTGTGCGGTCCGCACGTTGGCGGCGGTGGCGATGCGCATGCCGACGAACCCGGCGATCGCCGAGAACGCCGCACCGAGGATGAGGCTGATCGAGCCCCACGGACGCAGCGTCGGCAGCACGGCGAAGATCACCACGGACAGCGTGACCACGAAGATGGCGATGGCGCGGTACTCGCGGCGCAGGAAGGCCATCGCGCCATCACGGATCGCGGCGGCGATCTCCTGCATGACGTCGTTACCGGGGTCGGCGGCGTTCACCACCTTGGCGAAGTAGGCCGCCAGCGCGAGCCCGGAGAGGGCTGCGACGATGGCGAGGTAGGGGATCAGTTCCACGGGGTCGTGCCTTTCGGTCGGTCCCGTTCGAGAGGGCTCCGGCGAGGTGGGTCTCGCGTCAGGAGACCTCCTTGGGGATCGGGGGCGGAGCGCGGGGTCGCGCCGGACCGGTCGCGACGCGCCGGGACGTTGAGGGGGTGGTGCCGCGGCCGTCGGGAGCAGCGGGCGCGCGCAACGTCGGTGGGGACGCGGCACCGCGTTCCGCCATCGACCCGGAGCACGCGAGCAGGCGAGACCGTGGGCCGCCACGGCTCGCTTCAACGTCGGAGCCTAGCGCCAGGGTGCCCGGCGGCCCCATCCGGCGGTCCCGTAGGCCGAGGTCGAACGGCCCTGCGCCAGCGCGCGTCCGATGGCTCGCAGGGCTGCTCGGCGGGGCCGGCGACACGGTCGTCCGTGCTCGAGGCGCCGGGGCCGTCGCGGCGCGTCCGGTTGACATCTGCTCACCTGCGACCCACCTTCCGCGCCGACGACCGTCGTGCAGCACCCGCCAGATGCCCGCCTCGCCCCGCCCCGACCTCACCCGCACGCCGTGGCATGACGCCCCCGCGTGCCCTCGCCGAAGGACCACCACGCCCGTGGCAGACAACCTCGTCATCGTCGAGTCACCCGCGAAGGCCAAGACCATCGAGCGCTACCTCGGTCCTGGCTACCAGGTGCTGGCCTCCTACGGGCACATCCGTGACCTGCCCCGGTCCGACTTCGCGATCGAGTTCAGCGACGGCGGCGCGGCCCGGCTGGTCTACGAGGTCCCGGATGCGTCCAAGAAGCACGTCGCGGCGCTGCGCAAGGCGGCCAAGGACGCCTCGACCGTGTGGCTCGCTCCCGACCTCGACCGCGAGGGCGAGGCGATCGCCTGGCACATCGCCGAGGTGCTCGACCTCGACGTGGACGAGACCCAGCGTGTCACCTTCGACGAGATCACCGAGACCGCGATCCGCGAGGCCTTCGCCGCACCCCGCCGACTGAACACCGCCCTGGTCGACGCGCAGCAGGCCCGTCGGGCCGTCGACCGCATCGTCGGCTACCGCATCTCGCCCGTGCTGTGGCGCGCGGTCTCCTCGGGCATCTCCGCGGGCCGCGTCCAGTCCGTCGCGCTGCGCATGATCGTCGACCGCGAGGAGGAGATCCGCGCCTTCGTCCCGGAGGAGTACTGGAGCTTCCCCGCGACCTTCGCGCGGGCCGCCGACGGCGAGGCGGAGATCGACGCCAAGCTCTACGCGGTCGGACCGCGCCGGGTCGTGACCCCGAAGGACCTCGAGGACCGCAGCGAGGCCAAGCGGGCCGAGCTGCTCGTGGTCCGCAGCGAGGATGAGGCGACGGCGATCGCCGACCGCGCCCGGACGCTGGACTACCGCGTCGCCGAGGTGCGCCGGACCGAGGCCAAGCGCCAGCCCAAGCCACCGTTCAAGACCTCGACCCTGCAGGGCGAGGCGTCCAAGTACGGCTTCAGCGCTCGGCAGACCATGGCCGTCGCGCAGCAGCTGTACGAGGGCATCAACCTCGGTGGCGAGCAGGTCGGGCTCATCACCTACATGCGGACCGACTCCCTGAACCTCTCCGATCAGGTGCTGCGCGAGATCGAGGGCCACGTCCACAGCGCCTACGGCGAGCGCTACACGATCGACAAGCCGCGCCGGTTCGCGTCGAAGGCCAAGGGTGCCCAGGAGGCCCACGAGGCGATCCGACCGACCTCGATCGCCCGGACCCCCGACAAGGTCCGTCGCTACCTGTCCAGCGAGCAGGCCCGACTGTACGAGCTGATCTGGAAGCGGACCGTGGCGACCCAGATGGCGGCTGCGGTCTTCGATCGGGTCTCCGCCGACGTGGTCGGAGGGTCCTTGGGCGGCGAGCTGACCTTCCGGGTCACCGGGCAGGTCGAGCGTTTCGACGGGTTCCTGCGCGCCTACCGGGCCGTGCGGGACGAGGACGAGGGCGACGAGGATGTCACCGACGCGCTCCCGGACCTCGACGAGGGGCAGGCACTGCACCTGGCCGCGCTCGAGCCGGAGCAGCACGAGACCTCCCCGCCACCTCGGTACTCGGAACGCACGCTGGTCGAGCGGCTCGAGGAGGAGGGCATCGGGCGGCCGTCGACCTACGCGTCGATCATCTCCACGCTGGAGAGCCGGGACTACGTGCGCAAGGAGTCGCGACGGTTCTTCGCCACGCCGCTGGGCGAGGTGGTGGTCTCGTTCCTGACCGCGCACTTCCACGAGATCGTCGACATCGGGTTCACCTCGCGTATGGAGGACACCCTCGACGAGATCGCCGCCGGGCACGAGGACTGGTCGGCGATGGTGCGCCGCTTCCTCGACGAGGTGGACGAGTGGGTACGTGAACGCAAGCCGGAGCGCCCGCGGCTGCCGCTCTACCAGCCGGCGGACTGTCCGGTCTGTGGCGCGCCGATGGAGCGGGTGTTCTCCGGCAAGTCCAAGCAGTGGTTCGCGTCCTGCAGTCGCTGGCCCGACTGCGACGGGACCCTGCCGCTCGAGGAGGACGGCTCGGTCGGTGAACCGGAGCCCGAGCCGGAGCCGGACGAGCAGGTCCGGTGCCCGGAGTGCGGCGCGGCCATGGTGGCCCGCTCGGGCCGGTTCGGGACCTTCTACGGCTGCGTCGAGTACCCGAAGTGCAAGGGCATCCGCAACCTGCAGCAGCGGCTGATGTACCGCGACGCCGATGGGCAGGCGCGGCCGTTCCGCTCGCCGACCGATCCCGAGCACAGCTTCCTGGAGCGGCGCACCTCGCGCTACGGCAAGCCGTTCGTCGGCTCCACCGGCTACCCGAAGGACGAGTTCGCCGTGTGGTCGCTGCCGATCGCCACGCCCTGCCCGGAGTGCGGGGCGCCGCTCAGGCCGCCGCCGCGCAACCGCAAGGAGCCGGTGGCGATCTGTACCCATCCCGCGCGCAACCACGTGTTCGCGCTGGAGGACTTCGAGGTGCCGAGCGTGGCGACCTGGTCGGTGCTGGAGGGGGTCGAGGCCTACGACCCGGAGCTCGGGGGCACGCCTCTGGACACCGAGGAACTGCCAGATCCGATCGCCATGACCTACACCGGCGTGCAGGACCCGCCCGCCAAGAAGAAGGGCACGGGGCGCAAGAAGACGTCGAAGAAGACCGCGCGGAAGAAGACCACCAAGAAGGCCACCGGGACGACCGCCAGGAAGACCACGAAGCGGTCCGGGTAGGCCGCGTTCCCCGGTCGGCGCTGCGCGCTCGCCGCTAGGCTGGGGCGATGGACGACCGGCAGAGGGCAGGGGAGGCGGGCGCCCCGCCACCGCGTGGCGGCAGCGTGGCGGCCTACCGCAGCCTGTTCCGCAACCGCTCCTTCCGGGCCCTGGCGACGGCGACGCTCCTGTCGTCCCTGGGCGACTGGATGGGCTTCCTCGCCATCATCGCGTTGACCGCGGACATCCTCGGGCCGACCCGGGCCGCGGCGTTCGCGGTCTCCGGCGTCATGATCGCCCGGGTGCTCCCGAGCCTGCTGCTCGGTCCCGTCGCCGGAGTGTTCGTGGACCGCTGGGACCGCCGTCGGGTCATGATCGCCACGCATCTCGGTCGTGGCACGGTCATGGCGCTGATCCCGTTCACCAACGAGGTCCTGACCCTGCTGCTCGCCACGCTGGTGATCGAGCTCATGTCCGCGCTGTTCGGCCCGGCGAAGGATGCCGTGCTGCCCTCGATCGTGGCCAGGCAGGACCTCGTCGCCGCGAACCAGGTCAACCTGCTGACGACCTACGGGACGCTGCCCGTCTCGGCCATGGTCTACTCGCTGCTGCTGGCGGGCACGGTCGCCATGGCACCGGAGGGCAGCTTCCTCGCCGGCCGGCCGCTGGCCGTCCCGATCTGGGTCAACGCCCTGACGTTCTTCATCGCTGCGCCGTTGCTGCTGCTGGTCCGGCTGCCCGGATCGGCCCGCGGCTCGGTGACGCTCGGGGACGGGATCGAGGAGGCCCCGGCGCCGCGTACCCCCGTGGCCCCGCCGATGGGCGCCTGGGCGGCGCTGCTGGAGGGGTTCCGCTTCGTCGCGACCCAGCCGGTGATCCGGGCGCTGATCTTCGGGGTGATGGCAGCCTTCGCGGTCGCCGGGGTCGTGATCACGACCGGCGAGTTCTTCGCGCGCCTGTTGAACGCGGGCCCGTCCGGCTACGGGATCCTCGTCTCAGCGGTCGGGATCGGGTTGGTGTTCGGCCTGGTCCTGACCGGCCCGCTCGAGCGACGGATCCCGACGGAGCGCCTCTTCGCCCCCGGGATCTGGGTCGCCGGTGGGGCGCTGATCGTCACGGCACTGATGCCGACCCTGCTGGCGGCGACCGCCCCGGCCCTGGTGATGGGGTTGGGAGCCGGCGTCGCCTTCATCTGCGGGTACACGATCCTGCAGCGGCGCGTCGACGACACGATCCGGGGCCGCACCTTCGGTGCCTTCAACTCCGGTGTGCGGGTCGCGATCTTCGGATCGAGCGTGGCCGTGCCGCTCCTGATCGGTGTGCTGGGCCGTGAACAACGGGTGGTGGTGATCAACGACTCTGGCCAGCCGGTGTCGCTCTACCCCTACACCTTCGGTGGCGTCCGCATCACGCTGCTGGTCGGCGGCGTGCTCGCGGTGGTCGGCGCCATCCTGGTCGGCCGGGTCCTCGCCCGTGCCCTGCAGGACGAGTCCGGTCTGGACCTCGGCGCGGGTGTCGAGGTGGAGCTGGCCGCGCTCCGGGGGACCTTCGTGGTGTTCGAAGGTGGTGACGGATCGGGGAAGTCGACCCAGATCCGGTTGCTGAGAGCGGCGGTCGAGCGCGCCGGGCACGTCGCGGTCCTGACCCGTGAGCCCGGGGGCACCCGTCTGGGTGAGGCCATCCGTGACCTGGTGCTGACGCCGGCGGCCGAGCAGATGGACGATCGCACCGAGGCACTGCTGTACGCCGCTGCGCGTGCGCAGCACGTCCGCGAGGTGATCGTGCCGGCGCTGCAGCGCGGCCAGGTGGTGCTGTGCGACCGGTTCACCGACTCCTCGGTGGTCTACCAGGGCGCGGGTCGCGGGCTCGGTGAGGAGCGTGTCGCCGAACTCAACCGGTGGGCGACCGCCGGGGTCACCCCGGATCTGGTCGTGCTGCTCGACGTCGATCCGGCGACCGGGCTGGAGCGGGCCACCCGCGGCGGCGACCCGGACCGGTTGGAGGCCGCGGGACTCGGGTTCCACCGTCTGGTCCGTGCTGCCTACCGGCGACGCGCGGCGGCCGACCCCGCGCGCTACCTCGTGCTGGATGCCGCCCGCCCGGTCGAGGAGCTCCACGCGGCGATCCGCCGGCGGGTCGAGCTGCTGCTGGCGCCGTCGGCGGGGCCCGTAGCCACCGCACGTGGTCGTCACCAAGCGGGATCGACGATCGAGGCGGGCGCTCTCCGGGACGGGACGGCATCGGGGTCGGGCGAGGACCCCGGGGAGGGCCCGTCGTGACGCTGGCCGAGGACGCAACCGATCCGTGGGCCGAGGTGATCGGCCAGCCGGCGGCGGTCCAGGCCGTGCGCTCGGCCCTGCAGCGCGACGAGCTGGCGCACGCCTGGCTGCTGGTGGGGCCGCGGAGCGTCGGGCAGCGGGAGCTGACCCGCGCCCTCGGCGCGGCCCTGAACTGCCCCCAGCCGCCATCGCCGGCGTCCGGCTGCGGACGCTGCGACAGCTGCATCCGGGTGCTGCGGGGTACGCATCCGGCGGTCCTCGACCTCGAGCCGGACGGCGCCACGCATGTGGTCGCGGACGTGCGCGAGGGCTGGATCCCGATGGCCAGCCGGTCGCTCACCGAGGGTCGGCGGCGGGTGTTGCGGGTGGTGGCGGCGGACCGGATGAACGAGGCCGCGCAGAACGCGTTCCTGAAGATCCTGGAGGAGCCACCGCCGTCGGTGGTGTGGATGCTGGACGTCGAACACGAGGGGTCGCTGCTCGACACCGTGGTCTCCCGATGCCGGCGGCTCGACCTGGTGCCGTGGGGCCCGGCGGCGCTGACCGCCCGTGCCGCCCAGCTGGGGCTCGACGAGGGGCGTCGGGACGCTTTGGTCCGCGCGGCCGGAGGGTCGCCCGAGCGGCTCGAGGCGCTCAACGACGCCGACATCGCGGCGGCGCGAGACCGCCACCTCGAGGTCCTCGACGTCCTGGCGACCGAGGGGCCTGGATGCGTCGTGCCGCTGGCCAAGGAGCTGGTGTCCTGGGCGCGGTCGCGCTCCGCGGCGGTCAAGGTCGTGAACGCCGAGGAACTGGCCCGGCTCGAGCTCGAGTTCGGGGTCGAGGGGGGGCGTGGCTGGCCGCCCCGGATCAAGCAGCAGATCACCCGCCGCCACGAGCGCACGGAGCGGCAGGCGCAACGGCAGGCGCTGGACCTGCTGCTGGATGACCTGGCCAGCTACCTGCGCGACCTGCTCGCCGTCGGGAGCGGTGCCGGGGAGGAGGCGCTGGTGAACCCCGATGCCATCGCCGGCCTCCGACGGGACGTGCCGCGCCTGCCGGTCCGTGACGCGATCGCGGCGCTCGCCGCGGTGGCCGAGTGCCGGACGGCGCTCGACCGTAACGGCAGCCCGGAGCTGCAGCTCGAACGGTTGCTGTTCCGGATCGCCCTGCCGGTGTACGCCGCGCAGGCCTGAGCCACCGTTCCCAGGCCAAGGCCGACCGGGCCAACCCTGGCTGACCCGTGCACACACGGCGGTTCACCCGGGGTCGTCGTCTGCGGCCGGGAGCGAGCCCTGCCAGGCTGCTGCTCGGGCTCCCCGCTGCCGGCGGGACGGGCCTGTCCGTGGCGCTGAGGTGCGCGGCGACGACGTCCCTCCGGGCGGCGCTGAGGTGCCAGCAACGGCACGTCGGGTAGCGCGTGGCCTGCCCCGGTCCATCGCCGGGCCGCCGTCGCGTGCCTCGCTCGGTCGATCGCGGCCGTCACCAGGGGTCGTCCGCCGGGCCTGATCGGGTGCAGCGTCTGCGTTCCGAGCGACGGGAGCGGCCCCGTCCGGCGCCTCGAAGCGGACGCGATCGCCCGCGACGACGATGCGGTAGCCACCGCGGTCGACGTGGCGGTGGTGACGGCGGCAGAGCAGGGTCGCGTTGTCCGGGGCCAAGCGGCCGCCACGCTCGAAGGGGGTGTGGCCGTGGGCAACGTCGCACCAGGAGGACGGCGCATCACAACCGGGCCAGGTGCAGCCACCGTCGCGGGCGAGCAGCGCGCGCCAGAGGCCGCTCGGGACCGTCCGGACCGACTCTGACGCCTCGAGCGGGGTGCCGTCGGGGGCCAGGACGACCCGGGACCACGAACAGTCCGCGAGCAGGTGGCGGAGGTCGTCGAGCAGGACCGGCTGTCCGGATCCCAGCCGCGCGATCCCGTCAGCACCGAGCTCGAGCTGGTCGGTGGTAACCGTGATGATCACGTGCGGCCGGACCCCGTGCTGTGTGCCTGCGGTCCCGGCGCGGAGCGCCGTCGTGCACAGTTGCTCGAACGCATCCGCGCCGCGTTGCTCCGGGGTCCGGTGCTCGCCGGGGGCGTCGGCGGTGCGGAACGCGTCCAGGGCGACCCGGGCGGACTCCGCCGCGGTGCCGTAGAGCAGGCCGGAGAAGGCGAACCCCCCATCGGGGGTGTCGTAGGCCGTCACCCGCCGCGACTCCTGGCGGCGTCGTTCGGCGGCATCGGCCGCGAGTGGGGCCTGGCGGGCCAGCAGTTCGCGGGCATGGCGGCCGAGCACGGTGGGGTTGACGCGGCGCGCGACGGTGAGGAGCTGCTGCTCCGCCGCGTCGCGCTGGTCATCGTCCACCATCGCGTCGAGCGTCTCCGCGATCAGGCGGACGTGGGATGCGCTGATCTCCCCCGCGGCGAACGCCGCACCGGTCGACGGATAGCAGGTCGCGGCCTGCCCGGCCTGCGCATCGAGCTTCGTGGCGGACGGTGTGGCGTTGGTCCGCTCGGCCACGTCGTTGCGCAGGCGCCGCCGCGCGCGGTCACGCGGGCCGGGGTCGTCGATGGGGCGGGTGCAGCGCCGCTCCAGCTCGGCGACGATCCGGGCCCGCTCTGCGGAGAGTCGCGACACGGCCCGGTGGAGCCGGTCGACCCGGCCGAGCAGCGCGGGCCCGTCGAACACAGCGAGGTCGGCGCCGACCACCTCGGTGATCACCCCGTCGAGCCGGTCGAGGTCCGGTGCGAGCACGTCGGAGGGTGCGGTCGTCATCATCGCTCCTCCCGTGGTGTGCGCGTGGGCGGCAGCCCCATCGCCGGCACCTCCGAAGGTATACGAACAGATGTTCGATAGCAAGAGGTGTCTCGGCAGGATGTGGAAAGCCGCGCGATCACCTGCAGTGGCACGACGATCGCGCCCGAGGCCGACGCCCGAGGCCGACGCCCGAGGCCGACGACGGGCGGGGTCCTCAGCTCTCGGCCGGCAGCGGGTCCCCGCCTGCCAGCCGTGCCAGGTCCTCGCCCGCGCGCACCAGGCGCTCCCGACCGGCGGAGCGCGTGCCGCTGCGCAGGATCGGCTCGATCGGCTTGAACAGCAGGGAGCGGACCGCGAGCGACACGTCGTAGCAGGACCGACTGCCCTGCGGGTCGGGATCGATCGTGAAGACCCCATGGCCCCCCAGCGGGCCGTCCGAGACGACGACGTCGAGGCGGCTCGGCTGCTGCTGGTCCACGACCTCCAGCGTCGTGATGAGCGGTCGGAGCGGCGGCCGGGTCGAGAAGGTCAGGCGCGCGGCGGCGATGCCGTGGGTGGACGGCTCGACCAGCTGGACGGCACTGATCGCCGGCCACCACTCGGGCCAGGTCTCGAGGTCGACCAGGACCTCCCAGACATCCTCGACGTCGGCGGTGTTGCGCCAGCATCCCCGTATCTCGATCGCGCCCATCCCGCCCTCCTCTCCTGCCCCAGGCTGGCGGCACGGTAACCGGTCGCCGAGCTACCGGGGCAGCCCCGGCCGGGGCCGGTCCGGTGGCGCCCACGGCCGGCTGCCGAGCCCGAAGCGGTGCCGCTACCCTCCGACCGCAACGCTGGAGTAGCTCAGCCGGTAGAGCAATCGCCTCGTAAGCGATAGGTCAGGGGTTCGAGTCCCCTCTCCAGCTCGACCACCGCCCGCTTCGCGCGACCTGTGGCCGCCGACGCTCGACGGTGACCGCGCCGGTCGTGCCGGTCGGTGCGCCACAGGGGGGCAGCCGTGCCCGTTGGCAGCGTCGGTGATGCGCAGCTGCGGCTCGCGCTCGACCACGTCCCGGCCTACGTCTTCATCAAGGACGGCGAAGGGCGCTACCTGTACGCGAACCGGGCCCTGCTGGAGCGCTTCGACCGCACCGAGGAGGAGCTGCCGGGCGTCACCGACGCCGAGCTGTTCTCCGAGGCCACGGTGCGACGGCTGCAGGAGGTCGATCGCCGGGTCCTGGCGGGGGAGCACACCCAGGGCGAGGTCGTCGTCGACGCGCTCGACGGCACCCGCCGGGTCTACTGGGAGGTCAAGACGCCGCTCCAGGCGCCGGACGGCGGCACGACCGGACCACGGATCCTCGGCATCTCCACCGACATCACCGCCTACAAGCAGCTCGAGGAGCAGCTGTCGCGGGCGGCCATGGTCGACCCGCTCACCGACCTGCCCAACCGCCGCCGTTTCCTGGAGCGGTTGGAGGAGGCGCTCGTCCGCAGCGACCGGACGCGCAGCTACGGCTGCCTGCTGTTCCTCGACGTCGACGGGTTCAAGGGCGTCAACGACACGCACGGTCATCTCGCCGGTGATCGCCTGCTGGTGCAGGTGGCGACGCGCATCAGAGGTCTGGTGCGCCGCGCCGACCACGTCGCACGGTTGGGTGGGGACGAGTTCGTGGTGCTCTCGGAGGATCTCGGGGAGGAGGAGCCGGACGCCCACGTCCGGGCAGGCCGGATCGCGGACAAGCTCCGTCGCGGTGTGGCGGGCACCTACGACCTCGGCGACGTGCACCAGGCGGTGCGCGTCAGCGTCGGTGCGGCCCTGTTCCGCGGGCTCGAGCGATCGATCGACGAGGTGCTCAGCGCCGCGGACGCCCGGATGTACGAGGACAAGCGCGGCGAGCACTGAGCGCTGCCGCGAGGTCCGCGCCCCCGCCCCCCGCTCCGCGACAACCGACGCACCCGGCGCGCCGACCGCCGTGCCACACTGCCACCTCGATCCCGGCACCGAGGTGGCAGTGTGGAGGTCGTATCCGGCCCCTGGGACCGCGCGCGGGTCGCCGCCTGGCTGGACCAGGCGCGCATCCCCGTCCGGCTCGCGGTGCTCGCGCCCCGCGGGCCGCTGGTCGTCTCCCTGTGGTTCCGGTTCGACGGCGAGGCCCTGTGGTGCGCCACCCGCGACACCGCGGACATCGTCGGCCACATCCGGGCCGACCCGCGGGTCGGTCTCGAGGTCGCGGGCGACCTGCCGCCCTACCGCGGCGTCCGCGGGACCGGACGTGTCGCGCTCAGGCCCGAGGCCGGCGTCGCCACCCTCGACACGCTGCTGACGCGCTACCTCGATGCCCGCAACGCCGCCCTGGCGGACCGGTTGCGCGCCGGGGCGGCACGTGGCGAGGTGGCGCTCAGGATCGCGGCGCTCCGGCTCACGAGCTGGGACTTCTCCGGGCGGATGCAGGCCCAGGACGGCGACGCGGTGCTGCCACCGCCCTGACCGCCGGGTACGAGCACCGAACCCTCGCGCCCCGCCTCCGCCGCCACACCCCTCACCCCCGCAACGCCGCCCCCGACCGCGGTGCGTGCCCACCCGTCGCACCGCACCCTTCCCCCGGGCCGACCTGGCACTTGCGCGCGACAGGCCGATACCTTCCGCCCGGCCGTGCGCACGCACGGTGGTGGACGATGAGCCCCGACGGGGCCGACGAGGAGGATGCGCCATGGTGCGCAGGAACCTGCGCCGCAGTGTGGCCGCGATGGCCGCGCTCGCGCTGGTCGCGGCCGCGTGCGGCGGCGACGACGAGCCCGACGTCGACGACACCGAGGTGGAGGACACCGAGGACGCCGACGTCACCGACGACACCGACGAGAGCGACGACACCGACGCCACCGAGGAGGAGGCCGAGGAGGAGGCCGCCGGGATCGAAGGCTGCGCCATCGAGGACCTCAACCTGCTCGAGCCGGGCCAGCTGACGGTCGGGACCGGTGACCCGGTCTTCCCGCCCTGGATGCTGAACGACGACCCCGCCGGTGGTGAGGGCTTCGAGAACGGCATCGTCTACGCGCTCGCCGAGGAGCTCGGCTTCGCGGCCGAGGACGTGGTGTGGGTCGGCCAGACCTTCGAGGAGGCCATCGCCCCGGGCACCAAGCCCTACGACTTCGCGATCCAGCAGATCTCGGTGACCGAGGAGCGCCAGGAGATCGTCGACTTCTCGCTGGTCTACTACCAGCCGGACAAGGCGCTGCTGGCGCTGCCGGACTCGCCGGTGGTCGGCGCGACGACGCTGGAGGAGCTGCGCGACGCCAACTGGGGCGCCACGCTCGGCACCACCGACCTCGACTACATCGAGAACATCATCGGTGCCGAGGGCGTGGCGGTCTTCGACGACCAGGCCACCACCTTCCAGGCGCTGCTCGGCGGCAACATCGACGCCACCGTGGTCGCCTTCCCGACCGCGCTGTTCGCGACCGCCGTGCAGATCCCGGAGGCCGACATCGTCGCCTCGCTGCCGGCCGACCCGAACGACACCGGCCACGGCCTGCTGTTCGAGCTCGGCAACCCGCTGGTCGACTGCATCGACCAGGGGCTCGAGCGCATCATCGAGGCGGGCGTCATCGACGCGCTCATCGACCAGTACCTCATCGGCGATGCCGACGTGGTGGAGATCACCGGGTGAGTGACGAGCGCGCCGCGCCAGCGGATCCGGCGCGGCGCGCTGGTCCCCGCCCACCGGTCAAGGTCACGCTGACGCCCAAGGAGCGCTACCTCCCGGCGGCGATCAGCGTGGTCTCCACCGTGGTGGTGTTCGGGCTGCTGTTCCGGGTCATCACCTCGGCGGAGAACTGGCCCCTGATCCAGCGTCAGTTCTTCAACGTCGACGCCATGCGGGACTCGTTCCCGTTGGTGCTGCGCGGGTTCGGCGTGAACATGGCGATGTGGGCCATCGCGCTGGTGGTCATCGCCATCCTCGGGATCCTGATCGCGGTCTTCCGCTCGTTGACGGGTCCATGGGCCGCGCCGCTGCGCGTGTTCGCGGTCCTCTACATCGACCTGCTGCGCGGGATGCCCTCGATCCTGCTGGTGCTGCTGATCGGCCTCGGGGTGCCGGCGCTGAACCTGTCCGGCGTCACGGACAGCCGGCTGTTCTGGGGCTCGGTGGCGCTGGTGCTGGGCTACAGCGCCTACACCTCGGAGGTCTACCGCTCGGGCATCGAGGCGGTCCCCGACGGCCAGCGCGCCGCGGCCAAGGCGCTCGGGCTCACCCAGTGGCAGACCCTGCGGCACTCGATCCTGCCGCAGGCGGTCCGCAACGTGATCCCGGCCCTGCTCAACCTCGCCGTCGCGCTGCAGAAGGACGTCGCGCTGCTGTCGGTGATCGGGGTCCGTGAGGCCGTCCGTGAGGCGCAGATCTTCACGGCGCGGACCTTCAACTTCTCGTCCTACCTGGTGGCGACGGGGCTGTTCCTGCTGGCCACGATCCCGATGGCGCGGTTCACCGACTGGGTCACCCGTCGGGACCAGGAGCGCCGGCTCCAGAGGACGCTGTGAGCGGGTCGCCTCCCCACGGCGACGGGCCCCACGGCGACGGGCCCCACGGCGCGGCCACCGGCACGCCGGGCCGGGGTACCCCCCGCGTCGCGATCGACGACCTGACCAAGTACTACGGGCAGACGCTCGTGCTCGACGAGGTCTTCCTCGACGTCCACGAGCACGAGGTGGTCTGCCTGATCGGCGCATCGGGGTCGGGGAAGTCCACCCTGCTGCGCTGCATCAACCAGCTGGTGCCGTTCGACCACGGGCAGATCCGGATCGACGGCGTCCCGATCGACGATGCGAGCTTCGGTCGGACCGGCCTGCGCAAGCGCATCGGCATCGTGTTCCAGGCCTACAACCTGTTCCCCCACCTGAAGGTGCTGGACAACGTGACCCTGGCCCCGCGCAAGGTGCACGGGGTGGGCCGCGCGGAGGCCGAGGCCCGCGCGCACGAGCTGCTGTCCCTGCTCGACATGGAGGACTTCGCGCTGAAGTACCCCGAGCAGCTCTCCGGGGGGCAGCAGCAGCGGGTCGCGATCGTGCGGGCGCTGGCGACCAACCCGGACGTGCTGCTGTTGGACGAGGTCACCGCCGCGCTCGATCCGGAGCTGATCGGCGGCGTGCTGGACGTGATCCGCGACCTCAAGGCGCAGGGCATGACGATGATCATCGTCACGCACGAGATGGGGTTCGCCCGGGATGTGGCCGACCGGGTCTGCTTCCTCGAGGAGGGCCGGATCCTCGAGGAGGCTCCGCCCGCGCAGCTGTTCAGCGAGCCGCAGCACCCCTCCACGCGCCGGTTCCTCCAGCGCATCATCGACGCGGGGCGGCTGTAGCCCGGCCCTGCCGGTCGGCTCGGCGCGCTGCCCGACCGGCGCTTCCGGCCCCGCTGCGCCGCGCTGCGCTACCACCTCGGTGCTCGGTCCGCCACGTTCGGTGAGAACAGCTCGTCGCTGTCTGTCAACCCCCGCCCGCCGGTACGCGGACAGGCTGGCCGTCGGACGGGGGTGCGCGGGGTTCCGCCGGGTCGCCGTCACGTCCACACTCGTGCGTAGCACCGAGCCCCGCCGGGACGCGTCCGCGCTGCCGGCACCGGGGTGATCGCGGCGGCACGCGCCGTCACCACCGACGCG
>JBLRWQ010000072.1:0-13827 GCA_047921175.1 Nitriliruptoraceae bacterium
CCGAGGCGACCGGGAGACCGAGCGGTGGAGCGGCCCGGTCCACCGCCCGGGACGGCCAATCGGTCAGGCGACCGAGCGGCCGGACCTGACACCACCCGGCCAGGCCCGGCGTCAGCCGCGCTCGGGCCGGAGCGTCGGGAACAGGATCACGTCGCGGATGTTCGCGACGTCCGCCAGCAGCATCACCAGCCGGTCCACCCCGATCCCGAGCCCCCCGGTCGGTGGGAGCCCCAGCTCCATCGCGCGCAGGTAGGCCTCGTCGACGACCATCGCCTCCTCGTCGCCGGCGGCCTTCGCCGCCGCCTGTGCCTCGAACCGGCCGCGCTGGTCATCGGGGTCGATCAGCTCGGTGAAGGCGTTGGCGTGCTCGCGGCCGACCAGGATCAGCTCGAAGCGTTCGGTCACGTCCGGCTCGGACCGGTGCCGGCGCGCCAGCGGGGAGACCTCGACCGGGTAGTCGAGCACGAAGGTCGGGTCCCACAGGGTGTGCTCGACGAGCGCCTCGTACAGCTCCAGCACGAGCTTGCCGGCCCCCCAGGCCTCCTCCCAGTGGACCTCGTGCGCATCGCACAGCCCCCGCAACTCGGCGAGCGGCATCGTGTACGCGAGGTCCGGTCGACCGACCGCTGCCCGGACCAGCTCCAGCAGGGTGACCCGCCGGAACGGCCCCGCGAGCGACACGGACCGTCCCTGGTAGGTCAACGAGGTGGTCCCGAGCGCCTCCTCGGCCGCCCGGACCAGCAGCGCCTCGGTCAGGTCCATCACGTCGTGGTAGTCGGCGTAGGCCTCGTAGGACTCGAGCATCGTGAACTCGGGGTTGTGCCGCGTGGACATGCCCTCGTTGCGGAAGCTGCGGTTGATCTCGTAGACCCGCGGCATGCCACCGGCGATGAGCCGCTTGAGGTACAGCTCCGGGGCGATGCGCAGGTACAGGTCGGCGTCCAGCGCGTTGTGGTGGGTCACGAACGGCCGCGCGGTCGCCCCGCCCGGGATCGGGTGGAGCATCGGGGTCTCCACCTCGATGAAGCCGCGCTCGTCCATCTCCGCGCGCAGGGCCTTCAGCACCGCCGAGCGGATCTCGAACACGCGCCGAGCGTCGGCGTTGACGACCAGGTCGAGCTCGCGCTGCCGGAACCGGGCTTCGGTGTCGGACAGCCCGTGCCACTTGTCGGGCAGCGGACGCAGGCCCTTGGACAGCAGGGTCAGCGTCGTCGGCTTGACCGACAGCTCGCCGGTCTTGGTGGCCACCACCTCGCCGCTGGCCCCGAGCCAGTCCCCCACGTCCAGGTGCCCGAGCAGCTCCCGCGACGGCTCGTCCAGCGCGGCCTTCGGGCAGAACAGCTGCAGGTCCACCCCGTCCTCGCGCAGCACCAGGAACGTCAGCTTCCCCAACCGGCGCTGGGTCACGATCCGGCCCGCGACCACCACCTCGTCGCCGGTGTCGGTCATCGGCTCGAGGTCGGGGTAGCGCTCCCGCACGGCCGCCAACGTCGAGGTGGGACGGAAGCGGACCGGGTACGGCTCCACGCCGGCGGCGCGCAGCTCGGCCACCTTGGCGCGGCGGGTGGCGATGATCTCGTCGAGCTTGGAGCCGGCGGCGGACGCATCGGCGGCGGCGGGATCGTGCGGCTGGTCCGTCACGGGTGGGACCTCGAGGTGGGCGGTATCGGGCGCGAACCCTACCGGCGCCGGCTCAGGTCCCCTGGCGCGGCCCCGGGCCGGGCCGCACCCCGCCCGGGCCGCACCCGGGCCGGGCCGCACCCGGGCCGGGCCGCACCCCGCCCAGGCCGCACCCGGGCCGGCAGCGGCTCAGCGCACGTTGCGCTCCCACACCAGCCGCAGCCCCTTGAGGGTCAGGGCGGGGTCGTGGTGGTCGATCGTGCCGCAGTGCTCGAGCACGAGCGGTGCCTGGTCACCGGTCGCGACCGTGGTCACCCCGGAGCCGAGCTCCAGGCTCAGGCGGCTGACCATCCCGTCGACGAGCGCAGCCGCCCCGTAGACGATGCCGGACTGCAGCGCGGTCACCGTCGACCGCCCGATCGGTGAGGCGGGCGCCACCGGCTCCACCGTCGGCAGCTTCGCGGCCCGGGCTGCCAGCGCATCCGCGGCGGTCAGCACCCCCGGCGCGATGGCTCCTCCGACGAACGCACTCTCGGCGTCCACCGCGTCGAAGCTGATGGCGGTACCGAGGTCGACGACGATGGCCGGCCCCCCGTACAGGGCGCTCACCGCCACCGCGTTCGCGATCCGGTCCGCGCCGAGGTCCTTGGGGTGGTCGTGACGGATCGACATCCCCGTCCGCACCCCCGGCCCGAGCACCACCGGTGGCCGCCCTGCCGGCAGCACCTCGGTGAACAGGGCGTTGAGCGGCTCGGTCACGGTCGGGACCACCGAGGCCAGCACGACCCCGTCGAGCTCGTCCTCCAGGTCGACGTCGACCTCGTCCAGCAGCCCCCGGATGAGCAGCCGGTGCTCATCGGCGGTGCGCTGGCGGACGCTGGACAGGCTCCACCGATGCTCGAGCCGCTGCTCGTCGAACAGCCCGAGCACGGTGGTGGCGTTCCCGACGTTCACGGCGAGCAGCATCGAGGCACCTCCCCGCGGTCCACGGTGCTCCGCACGGTAGTGGTCCACCTGCCGCCGCTGGTACCGAGGTGGCACCGGACCGACCGCGCGCGGCTAGGGTCGCCCCATGCTCTACATCGTCGGAGGGGGCGGGCACGGGTCGGACGTCGCCGACCTCGCGCTGCGCTGCGGCATCACCCCCGCTGGCATCGCGGACGACCGCAGCGTCGACCCGCGCCGGTTCGCCGCCCGCGGCATCCCCGTCAGCGGGCCCATCCCGGACCTGCCGCGCGATGCGACCTTCACCTTCGGGATCGGCAACCCGGACGTGCGGCAGAAGCTCGCACCGCGTGTGCCCTGCGGGCCGGCCGCACCGCTGGTCGACCCGACCGCCGTCGTGTCGCCGACCACCGCGCTCGGCGCCGGCACGCAGGTCTTCTGGCACGCCTCGGTCGGACCGCTCTGCCGGCTCGGGGAGCACGTGCTGGTGGGCTACGGCGCCACCATCGGCCACGACACGGTGCTGGGCGAGACGGTCTGCGTCCTTCCGGGGGCCCACATCGCCGGTGACGTCACGGTCGAGGCGGAGGCCCGGATCGGGGTCGGTGCGATCGTCGCGCGGGGGGTCCGCATCGGCGAGGGAGCGCGTATCGGCGACGGCGCGGTCGTGACCCGGCCGGTCGCGGCGGGCGAGGAGGTCCCCTCCCCGAGCCGCCGACGCCAGCTGCTGTGACGGCTGACGGACCCCGCCGCGCCCGGGCCCACACGGCCCGGTGACCACGGCGCAGGACGGCCCGGTCCCCGACGCACCCCGGTCGGTTCCCTCCACGACCCGTCCGGCGGCGTCCGGGCACGCGGTCGTCCGGGTGCTCGCGGTCGGCGTGCTCGTGGCCGGGGCACTGGCCGTCGGCGTGCTGTTCGTGCGCGGCTGGGTGCTGGTCGCTCCGGGTGAGCCGTTCCCCGACGGGCCGGTGGCCGTGCTCGGCGGTGCCGGGGGGAGGGTCCAGGCCGCGGTCGCGCTCGTCGAGCGCAGCGGGGAACCTCGGCTGCTCGTCCTGTCCTCCAGCGCCGCCGACCTGTACCGCAACGCCGGCGGCTCCTGCGACGAGCCCGGCGTGCGCTGCGTGATGCCGGACCCGGAGACCACGGCGGGCGAGGCCCGCCTGCTGGCCAGGCTCGCCCGCGAGGAGGGCTGGGAGCAGCTCACGGTGGTGACCACCGACACCCACGCCACCCGCGCACGCATGCACCTGGCTGCCTGCATGGAGGTGCCCACCGAGGTGGTGGCCGTGCCGACCGGGTGGTCGGTCGACCGGTTGCGCCTGGTGGTGCGCGAGGCCGCCGGCACCGCCTGGCAGTGGGCCACCGGCCGCTGCTGAGCGGCGGCGGGCCGGCGGCGCGGCGGCGCGGCTGCAGCGGGGCGGCGGCGCGGCGGCAGCGGCGGGGCGGCGGCAGCGGCGCGGCTGCCGCTAGCCCTCCGACGAGGACGCGGTCACGTCCAGCAGTCGCTGCTCGTCGTCGCGGTCGCCAACCTCGACGTTGTCGATCAGCCGCACCGGGCCGATGAACGCGGCCACCGCCAGCACGACCTGCCCGCCGTCGGGGACCGGCGAGCGGGTCGGCCGCATGGTGGTGGGCTCGACCGCATCGAGGTAGTCCACCTCGACACCAGCGACGTCGAGCAGCGGCCGGGCGGCGGCGAGCAGGGCCTCGGGCTGGACCGGTCGGCCGGCGGCGCGGGCAGCACGGGCCACCTCGACAGCAGCCCGGAGCGCCCGGGACAGGGCACGGGCGGTGACACGTTCGTCCTCGGACAGGCGCTGGTTGCGGCTGGACAACGCGACGCCATCGGCCTCGCGGACGGTCGGGCTGGCGACGATGTCGACGCCGAGGTCGAGGTCCGCGACCACGCGGCGGACGATCTCGAGCTGCTGCCGATCCTTGCGACCGAACACCGCGAGGTCGGGACGCACGATGCTCAGCAGCTTGGTGACCACCAGCCCGACCGCGTCGAAATGACCGGGCCGGGTGGCGCCGCACAGGTGGTCGCCGATACCCGCAACCCGCACCGACGTGGCGGGCGGCGTCGGGTAGACCTCCTCGACGGCGGGGGCGAACACCAGGTCCGGGGCGGCGTCGCCCAGGGCGGCCAGCGCCGCTTCGTCCCGCGCGAGGTCGCGGGGGTAGGCGGCCAGGTCGTCGGCCCGGTCGAACTGGGTCGGGTTGACGAAGATCGACACGACGACGCGGTCGGCGCGGACGGCGGCATCGCGGACGAGCTGGAGGTGCCCCTCGTGCAGGGCACCCATGGTCGGCACGAACCCGATGGTCTGGCGCGTCGCACGCCAGCCGGCGACCCGGTCGCGGACGGCGGCGATCGTCGTGACCCGCTCCACCGTGCGCCTCCTCCCGCCGCGGTCCCGGCGCGGTCCCGCCGCGGTCCCGGCGTGGTCCCGCCGCGGTCCCGCCGCGGTCCCGACGCGGTCCCGGCGACCCTACCGCGGCCGGAGGTGGGTGGGAGCAGCCCCGGCTGGCGAAGCCGAACGCACCCAACCCGGCCCCGTGCACGCCGCGCGGCCGGAGCCGTCAGCCCGGCACCTGCACGGAACCTTGGATAGCCACGGCTCCGTGCGCCCTGCAGGCGACGAACGGACGTGAGGCTGCACGGAACCGTGGATAGCCACGGTTCCGTGCGCTCCGTGGCCGGCAACGAGGTGGCACGCGGCCGGCCGGGGCGCGGAAGGGACGCCAGGGCGCGGAAGGGACGCCGGGGCGCGGAAGGGACGCCGGGGCGCGCGAGCAGGGCAGCGAGGCCTACCCGACCAACGCGTCGAGCGCTGCGGCGACGTCGGGCGCCAACGCGGGGCGTACCGGCTCGAGGGTGGCCCGGGCCAGGGCCCGGTAGGCGTCCAGGAGCTCCGGGACGTCCGCGGCGATGCGGTCGAGGTGGGCCCGGACGGTGCCGACGTCGCCGCGCACGATCGGGCCGGTCAGCGCCGCCACCCCGTCGACCGCGGCGTTGGTGGCCGACGCGGTGGCCAGCGGGGTCAGGAAGGCCTCCGGCCGCTCGATCCGGGCGGCCAGCAGCAGCCGCCGGGCGGTCACCACCGCGGCGCCGACCGCGTTCGAGGCCACGGCCAGCCCCGCGTGGTAGAGCCCGCGAGCATCGTCGGCGACCCGGTGCGGATCCCCACCGAGCTGGATCACCAGCTCCTCGGCCCATGCCAGGTCACCGGCCGCGGCGGTCACGGCCCATGGCACCCCGACCAGCAGGTCCGGGTCGCGGGCACCCGTCGGCACGGTCATGGCCGGGTGGCAGGCGGCCACGCGCGCCCCCGCCAGCCGAGCCCGGCGCAGCACGTCGAGCCCACGCGACCCGGCGACGTGGACGACCCCGTGGTCGGGCCCGATCGCCTCGGCCAGGACCAGTTCGTCGACCACCGCCGCGATCGCGTCGTCGGGGACCGCGAGCAGCACCAGCTCCGCGAGCGCCGCCGCCTCGGCGACGGAGCCGACCGGCCGCACCCCGGCCACCGCACCGGCGACCCCGGAGCGCGCCGTCGGCGACCCGCCGGCGACCGCGGTCATCCGCCACCCGGCCCGGCTCCCCGCCACGGCCAGCAGCGTGCCGAGGCGGCCCGGCCCCACCACCGCGGCCCTCACGCGGGGTCCGTGTCCACGGGGCCGGGCCGGGTGAAGCTCGCCCGGCCGCCGATCGGTCCCTCGGGCCGGGCCAGCCGCCGGGTCGGGACCTCGTCGAGGCGGACCTCCAGCTCCACGCCCTCGATCGGCGCCAGCGCCGCCAGCGCGGCCAGCGCCGAGGTCAGCCGCGTGCCGTCCGGCAGCGTCGCCCCGGGCAGCACCTCGAGCAACGGCACCAGCACGAAGGCCCGCTCGGTGATGCGCGGGTGCGGCAGGGTCAGCCGCTCGGTGTCCAGGACCGTCTCGCCGACCAGCAGCAGGTCGATGTCCAGCGGCCGTGGGCCCCAGCGGACCTCCCGGCTGCGGTCACGTCCGAAAGCGGCCTCGATCAGCATCGTCTCCTCGAGCAGCGCGAGCGGCTCGAGCGAGGTCACGCCGACGACGACGAGGTTGAGGTAGTCCTCCTGGGGCACGGCGCGCGGGTCGGGCGGCGCCGGCCACGGGGGCGTGCGGTAGACGCCGGAGACGTCCTCGACCGCGACCCCGTCGACGTCGTCGAGGGCGTAGACCGCCGCCGTCAGCGTCTCCAGTGCGTCCCCGACGTTGGCGCCCAACCCGAGCGCGAACCGCACCCCGCTCACGGCCGCTCCCGCCGGACGGTGACCGCCACCTCGGCGGCCACCACGGGCACCGGCGCGGCCGGCTTGTGGACGGTCACCTCGACGGCCTGCACGCGCTCGTCGGTGAGGCAGCGGGTGGCGATGCGCTCGGCGACGGTCTCGATCAGGTCAGCGGGCTCGCCGGCGACGATCGCAGCCACCGCGCCGGACAGCGCGCCGTAGTCGACGGTGTCGGCGAGGTCGTCGGAACGGCCGGCCACCGCGAGGTCGAGCTCGAGGACGACGTCCACGACGAAGCGCTGCCCGAACTCGCGCTCGTGCGGCAGCACCCCGTGGTGCCCGAAGGCCTGGATGCCGGTGATGGCGATGCGGTCCACGCGTCCTCCTCGTTGGCCCGGTGGCTCGGCGCGCACCCTACGGCCTGGTGGTGGGGCCCGGCGCGGCGCCGCCGCTGCCCGGCGCGGGGCCGCCGCTGCCCGCCGGCAGGTCGCCGGCCGACGCGATGGCCCACGCGACCTGCACGGCCTGGACGGTGGCGGCCACGTCGTGCGCCCGGACGATACGCGCGCCGTTGGCCACCGCCACGCTGGCCGCGGCCAGCGAGCCGGCCAGCCGCTCGCTCGGCGCCACCACCCCGGTGATGGCCCCGATGAAGCGCTTGCGCGAGACGCCGACCAGCACCGGCCGTCCGAGCGCGACCAGCCGGTCGAGCCGGGCCAGCAGGGCGAGGTTGTGCTCGAGCCGCTTGCCGAACCCGATGCCGGGGTCCAGCACGATGCGCTCCTCGGCGAGCCCGGCCGCCACCAGCACCTCGATGCGTGCACCGAGGTGGTCGACCACCTCGGTGACCACGTCGTCGTAGTGGGGGTCGTCCTGCATGGTGCGCGGGGTCCCCTGGAGGTGGGTGAGCACGTACGGGACGCCGAGCGAGCCGACGACCGCCGGCATCTCCGGGTCCAGCAGCGCCGAGGAGACGTCGTTGACGATCGCCGCGCCGGCGGCGACGGCGGCGGCCGCGACCCGGGCCTTGACGGTGTCGATCGACACGCACCGCCCCTCGGCGGCCAGGCCCCGCACCACCGGGATGACGCGTTCGAGCTCCACCTCGGCGGGCACGGGCTCGGCGCCGGGCCGGGTGGACTCGCCACCGACGTCGATGATGTCCGCCCCCTCGTCGGCCATGCGCCGGCCCGCGGCGACCGCGGCCTCGACATCGAGGTAGCGACCCCCGTCGGAGAACGAGTCGGGGGTGACGTTGAGGACCCCCATCACCACCGGGCGCCGGGAGGTCGGCAGGACCCCGAGCCGGGTGACGACGTCGGGGACGGCCGGTGGTCGATCGACGGGACCACGTTCCACGATCGCCGCCTGTTCCGTGGGTGGGAATGCGGACCGGCAGCGGAGTCTACGTAGCGGGTGACAGCCCGGTCAGCGCCAGCGCACACGGGTGGACATCTCCTGCTACAGCCATCCCTGGGCTGGCCCGAGTAGGGTGCCGACCTTCGGTCCGACGGCGGCAGGGGACGGGGCGTGAGGGTAGTGGTGACCGGTGGGGCCGGGTTCATCGGCGCGAACCTGGTGCGGCGGCTGCTGGACGGCGGCGGCCACGCGGCCGGCGGGGACGCAGCCGGCGGCAGGAGCGGGGACGCAGCCGGCAACGGCAGCATCGAGGTGGTGGTCGTCGACGACCTGTCGACCGGGTTCCGCGCCAACCTGGCAGGCTGCCCGCAGGCGCAGCTGCTCGAGGGGTCGATCCTGGATGACGCGCTGCTGGACGAGGCCATCGCCGGCGCGGACGCGATCGTGCACCTGGCCGCGGTCCCGTCGGTGCCCCGCTCGATCGCCGCGCCGGGCCCGTCCCACGACGCCAACGCCACCGGCACGCTCAAGGTCCTGGAGGCCGCCCGGCGGGCCGGGAACGTCCACACCATCGTGGCGTCCTCCTCCTCGGTGTACGGCGCGAACCCGACCCTGCCGAAATCCGAGGACCTCAAACCCGCACCGCTGTCCCCGTACGCGGTGTCGAAGCTGGCGGCGGAGTCCTACACGCTCGCGTTCCAGCACTGCTACGACCTGCCCACGCTCGCGTTCCGGTTCTTCAACGTGTTCGGGCCCCTGCAGGCCCCCGGCCACGCCTACGCCGCGGTGGTCCCGACCTTCCTCGACCACGCCCTCAAGGACGAGCCGCTGCCGGTCCACGGCGACGGGGAACAGTCCCGGGACTTCACCTTCGTCGGCACCGTCACCGCGGTGCTCGCCGACGCCATCACCCGCCGGGTCACCCACCACGAGCCGGTCAACCTCGCCTTCGGGACCCGCCGGACCCTCAACGAGGCCATCCTGGAGCTCGAGCGCCAGCTCGGCCGGACCCTGCCCATCGACCGGCACCCGCCCCGCCACGGCGACGTCCGCCACTCCCAGGCCGACCAGCGACGCCTCCAGCACCTCTTCCCCGACATCACCCCCGTCCCCTTCGAGGACGGGCTGGCCGCCACCATCGACTGGTTCCGCAGCCGGTGAACCGCGCAGCACGCCTCCCGAACCGCTCGGTGCAGCGCGCATGAGCCGCCGCAGCCATCGCCACGCCCCCCGCCGCCCCCGCCGGCCGACGCGCGACCGGCCGCTGCTCGTCCACCTGACCACGGTGGACATGTCGCTGAGCCTGCTGCTGCTGCCCCAGCTGCTGGCTTTCCGCGACGCCGGCTACGAGGTGGTCGGGGTCTCCGCCCCGGGCGAGCACGTCGCCACGCTCGAGGCCCACGGCATCCGCCACATCCCACTCACCCGATCGACCCGCGCGAACGACCTCCGGGCGGATGTGGCCACCGCGCTCGAGTTCGCCCGGATCTGCCGGCAGCTCCGGCCCGACATCGTGCACACGCACAACCCGAAGCCGGGGCTGTACGGCCGGGTCCTCGCCCGGCTGCTGGGGGTGCCGGCGGTGGTCAACACCGTCCACGGCCTCTACGCGCTGCCCACCGACCCGCTCCCCAAGCGCGCGGTCGTCTACACCCTGGAGCGCATCGCCGCCGCCTTCTCCCACGCCGAGCTGCTCCAGAACCCGGAGGACCTGCCGGTCTACCGCCGGCTCGAGGTCCCGGCCGCCAAGCTCCACCTGCTCGGCAACGGGGTGGACCTGACCCGCTTCGACCCGGACCGCCACCTCGATGCGCGTGCCGAGGTCCGCAGCGACCTCGGCATCGCCGACGACGAGGTGGTGGTCGGCCTGGTGGGCCGGCTGGTGGCGGAGAAGGGCTACCGCGAGGTGTTCGCCGCGGCCGAGCGGCTGCGCACGACGCATCCCAAGGCCCGGATCGTGATCGCCGGCCCCGCGGACCCCGACAAGCCCGACGCCATCACCGAGGCGGAACTCGACCGTGCCCGCGAGGACCTCGGGGTGCGCTTCCTCGGCATGCACACCGAGGTGGAGCGCCTCTACCCCGCGTTCGACGTCTACGTGCTGGCGTCGTACCGGGAGGGCTTCCCGCGCTCGGCGATGGAGGCCGCGGCGATGGGCCTGCCGCTGGTGCTGACCGATATCCGCGGCTGCCGGCAGGTGGTGGACCACGAGGTGACCGGGCTGCTCGTGCCGGCCCGGGACGCCGAGGCGCTGCATGCCGCGATCGGCCGGCTCGTGGAGGACGGGGAGCTGCGCGCCCGCTACGGCGCCACCTCCCGCGCCAAGGCCATCGAGGAGTTCGACGACCGTCGGCAGGTGGCGATCACCCTCGAGGTCTACGAGAGGCTCAGGACCCGGCAGCGCTGACGGCCGGCGGTAGCCCACCGGCTGTCGGCCCGCGTCGCTGCCGCTTCGATCCGCTCGGTGCACGCTCGACGGTCCGGCTCGTCCGGCAGGATCGCGAGCACGGTTGAGGTGTCGATCGCCATCAGGAGGGCAACCCGGCCGGGTCGGAGCCCAGGATCTCGTCAGCGGGCCGGTCGTCCTGGACGGGCAAGGCGGCGCAGGCCAGCGCGATCTCGTCCAGGTCGTCGGCGAGGCTCCTGCCTGCCCGCTCGCGCTCCAGCCGCTCGACCTCCGGGTTCCGGAGGTGCAGCTCCATCGGTACCTCCCTGTAGCTCTCCATCCTCGAAGTATCACTCCGGGGAGACGTCGTCCGGGCCAGCGCGGCGATCGCGGTCGATCCGCTCGTCGGGGTCGGTCCGCCCACCCGTCGCGTCGCCGTCGGAGCCCTGGAAGGGCACGGTGGTCGCGGCGCCGTCGAGGCTGACGCCCTGGCGGGTCACCATGACCCACAGGGTCCGGAGCAGGATGCGCACGTCCAGCCACAGGCTGCGGTGGTCCACGTACCACACGTCCAGCGCGAGCTTGTCGTGCCACGACATGTTGTTGCGACCGTTGATCTGCGCCCAGTCGGTGATGCCGGGCCGGACCTCATGCCGGCGCGCCTGGGTGGGGCTGTAGCGCTCGAGGTACTCGACCAGCAGCGGCCGCGGTCGGTCAGGCGCTGCGACACGCACCGCCGGCATGCCGATCGCCACGACCGCGACGAGGACAGACACGACCAACGCCCGCGTCTGCGCGGTGATCGCCTCCTTGATGCCACGCTCGAAGGCCGCATTGAGGCGCTGCTCGAGCGTTCCAGCGCGCTGCCTCCCGAGCTGATCGAGACCGGCGAACCGCTCCGACCAACTATCGTCCATCGCCGCGAGGCGCTCGGCCAACTGGGCGTCGATCGAGGCGAGGGGCTCATCCCGATCCGCAGCCATCGCTCCGAGCTGCTCTGACCAGCGCTGGTCCATGGCGTCCAGCGCGCTGAGCACGCCCTGGAATCCGGCGCGCGTCGCCATCAGGTGGCCGGCCGGGGTCACGAGCTCCATGAGGGTGTCGGCGGCCTCCTCGCCCCAGCTCTCCGTGAAGGCAGCCTGCAGCTGGGCCCGTCGTCGTTCCTCCACCGGCATCGTGACACCTCCCCGTCGGTGCGGTAACACTCCCGAGCAGCGACGCAGCCGCCACCCGCGCGAGCGGTCCTGCGCCGCGACGCAGCCGACCGACGCCCTTGAACCCGGGCCTGCCGCCGGGGTTCACTGGGGTGAGGAGCGTCCGTTGGCCAGCACCCCGCCCCGTCCGAGTGACCCTGCCGTCGCGCGCGCCTTCGCGAGCATCGACGCGAGCGCGCTCCCGACCAGCAACGGCAGAACCGTCAACGGCGAGGACCCCGAGGCCATCCTCAACCGGTGCCGGGACGTCACCGCCGCACTGTGCGAGGTGCTCGAGCGGTTCGGCATCGACGCCTGCGAGGTGTACCTCTCCCTCGATCACCGGCTGCGTCAGGTGGACCTGTCACGCGCCCACGAGGTCTGGCGGCACGAGGCCGAGTTGGAGGGCCTGTGGGGCCACGTCGTCCTCGGGGTACCCGGCCGGCGCGGCGCGCACCGCTCGCAGCTCGAGGGTCCACACGGGGTGGTCGAGCTGTGGGACTGGACCGGCCGGCAGTACGACTGGGCGGTGGCGGTCCCGCACCTGGTTGACGTCGGCGACTGGGGGCCGTACGAGCCGCCGCGCCGTCCTTGGTGCCGACGGACCGTCCACCGCATCGACCGCGCCGGCTCCGCCCGCTGCCTGCTCCCGGACCCGATGCTGCAGCGGTACCTGCGCTCGACGTAGCGGCCCAGGACTCGATCCAACGATCCGACCGGCCGGGGCCGAGCTGAGAGCGCTGGCGTAGCAGCGAAGCAGGCGGCGCTCACACCGACACCGTTGCCATTCCGGAGGCACCGTCAGGGTGCAGCGTCCTCGTAGGCTCTCGGCCCGATCCAGGCGACCACAGACGATGACCGGGCGGTCACAGCTGCGGGGCTGGGTGTTGACGCGGATGCTGATGGATCGGCTGGCTCGGCCTCGAGCTGACGATCGACGCGAGACTCTCTGGCGGATCGGGACCGGCCCTGGCCATCGGGTGGCGGGGTCGTCGGGCTCGGGCGGGCTCAGTCGGACAGAACGGACCAGGCGGCGGTCGAAGTGCCCGCCAACGTCCATGGACGCGCTAGCGCCACCGTGCAGGTGCCGGTGCGTGAGCGGCTGGAGCGACACCAGATCGTGCGGAAGTTGCAGACCTCGGCAGCGGGCGGGTGCACCTGACGGTCGCCGGCCGGAGTTCCCTTCACGAGCAGGCTCGGGCGAACATCGAACTGGCCGGGCTGCAGTCCGGCGCGGCATGGCGATCGCGGCGTTCGGGACGCGGTTCTGGCAGGATCCGGGTCCGGCCCGTCCATCTCGGTGGGACCGGAGCACCTCGATGTGGGAGCGCACCGATGGCACGGCTGACGATCGACCGCACCGACGCGCGGGTCACGCTGCGCCTGGACGCCCCCGAGCGGCGCAACGCGCTCGACCTCGACACGATGGCGGCGCTGGTACGTGAGCTGCGCGCGGCCGACGCCGACGAGGACGTGCGGGTGATCGTGCTGGCGGGTACCGACCCGGCGTTCTGCGCGGGGCTCGACCTCGAGGAGGTGGCGGCCGGACGGCTCGATCTCACCGAGGTGGCCGCGCGCGACGCCGACCCGTGGATGGTGCTGCAGTCGCTGGCCACCCCGACGATCGCCGCGGTCAACGGGGCGGCGGTCACCGGCGGGCTCGAGCTGGTGCTGTGCTGCGACCTGGCGATCGCATCCGAGCAGGCTCGGTTCGCGGACACGCACGCGCGGGTGGGGATCCATCCCTCCGGCGGGCTGACGGTGCTGCTACCTCGGTACGTGGGGCTGCGGCAGGCGCTGGGGATGAGCCTGACCGGCCGCTTCGTGGATGCGGCCGAGGCGCTGTCGATGGGGCTGGTGAACGCGGTCGTGCCGCACGCTGCGCTCGGTGGGGCGGTGGATCAGGTGGTCGATGCGGTGGTCGGGACCGACCCGGTGGTCGTGCGGGAGCTGCTGGCGACCTACCGGCTGCTGTCGGGGGTCGACCTGGCGGCGGCGTTCGAGGTGGAACGGGTCCGCGGGCGGGGGCTGGCGGTCGACCCGGAGGCGGTCGAGGCGCGGC
>JBLRWQ010000073.1:0-13742 GCA_047921175.1 Nitriliruptoraceae bacterium
CACGGCCGGCGGGGTGCTGGTGCTCCTGGCCATGGTCGAGGTGGTCCATCGGGTCCGCGGCAGCGACGCCGGTAGCGCCCTCGACGGTCTGCTGCTCGCCGTGGCCGGTTGGACCCTCGCCTGGCAGCTCCTGGTCGCGCCGAACAGCGCCCCCGGCTGGGCCGGGAGCGGCACCGAGGTGGCCGGCGGGCTGCAGATCCTGCTCTACGCCGGCGTGTTCGGGTTGCTGCTGGGCACCGCCCATGCGCTCCCGAAGGGCAGCCGCACCGCCGCGCTGCTGCTCGCGGTCGGGATCAGTGCCGCGCTCGGTGCCTTCCTCCTCGGTGCCATGAGCGAGGCTGCCGACGCCGCCACCCACTACGGGGGCCACCGCGCGCTGCTCGGCGCGGTCGCCAACCTGGCCGCCGGCGCGGCCGCCCTCCATCCGTCCATGCGGGTCGTCGATCGGCGCTACCCGGCCCCGCCCGACACCTTCACCATCGGACGCTCGACCGCCGTCGGCCTGGCCCTGCTGACACCACCGACGGTGCTGCTGGTCGCCGAGCTGCGCGGCTCGCCGATCGCGATCGTGAGCCTGGCCGCCACCTGGATGGTGCTGGTCCCGGCTGTGGTCGCGAGGCTGCGGCTGTTCGGCCGCGGTCGTGACGAGGCACGCGAGCGGGCGGCGGCCACCGACCAGCGGCTGCAGGCGCTCGTGGCCCACACCGCCGACCTCCTGCTCGTGATCGATCCCGACCTCGACCTCACGATCCGTTACGCGAGCCCGGCCGCGACCCGCCTCCTCGGCTTCGAGCCGGCACAGCTCGAGGGCCGCTCCGTGCTCGACCTGCCCTGTGACGATGCGACGATCCTGCCGGGCCTGCTGCTGGACGAGGAGGTGCTGCCGCGACGCACGGACGTCCCCCTGTGGCACGCCGACGGCTCGCGTCGCTGGCTCGAGGCCACCGCGGACACCACGACCGACCTCGAGGGGCCGGCGCTGGTGCTGACCCTCAGCGACGTGACGGAACGCAAGCAGGACGAGCTGCGCTGGGTCGAGGCCGCGCACCGCGACGCCCTGACGGGGTTGCTCAACCGGCGGGGGATCGAGCACGAGCTCGAGCAGGAGCTCCAGGAACTCGCCACCAAGGGGGGTGGCTTCGGGGTCCTGCTGTGCGACCTCGACGGGTTCAAGGCCGTCAACGACCACGCGGGGCACGCGGCGGGCGACCACGTCCTGCAGCACGTCGGCGCCAGGTTCGCCGGGGTGCTGCGGGACGGGGATGCGATCGGGCGGCTCGGCGGGGACGAGTTCGTGGTCATCTGCCGCGGCACCGGGACCGAGCGCGAGCTCCGGCACGTCGCCCACCGGCTCCTCTCCGTCCTCGAGGAGCCGATCACCTCCGATGGTGTCTCCCACCGGGTCGGGGTCAGCGTCGGCATCGCGGTCGCCTCCGCCTCCGACGGCTCCGTCGGACGGCTGCTGCGCCGGGCCGACGTCGCGCTGTACGACGCCAAGTCCGCGGGCAAGGGCCGGGTCGCCGCGGAGCTCGTTCCTGGTGCGCCCGCCGACCCCATCGCCGCTCCGATCCCGCGCGATGCCGCCGCGGCCGACGCACGTGCGTCCGCACCTCCGGACCCGCCCGCAGCGGTGCCGGCGCTCGGCTGAGCAGCCCCGCGGCACCTCGGCCGGGTAGCGTGCTCGAGGTTGGCGAACGGGAGGAGCGGCGGGGTGCACGACGGCGACGCCTCGACGCCTGACCACGCCTTCGCGGGTCTGCTCGCCCCACCGGGGACGACCACCTCGACGCCCGTGCCACCGCTGTCGGACGCCGCGGCCCGCGACCTGCAGCTCGACCGGCCCTTCGCGGCGATGGCCGAGGGGGTGCCGTGGCTGACCGAGCGCTACGCCACCCCGTGCACGGATCTCGAGGTGATCCGCTACCGGCAGGCCATCAGCCGTGACCTCGAGCGCGCCGAGGTGGCTGAGGTGTTCGCCAGGTTCGTCGCCAGCTTCCGCGCCGTGCGCCGCCGCCTGGAGGCGCTCGGGAACGTGCCCACGGCGCTCGTCTCGCAGGCCCGTCTGCTGGCGGCGGTCCACCGGTACGTGGAGGCGGTCAGCGCGTTCGCGGCGGACCTCGACGGCCTGCAGCTGGAGGCAGCGGGGCTGCAGGCGTGCCGCCAGGCCGTCGCCGCCCTGGTCGCCGGAGAACGCTTCACCCGGCTGGCCGCCGACGCCGAGCGGGTGCAGGCCGGCCTGGACGCGATCACCTTCACGGTGCGGATCCAGGGCAGCCGGGTCACCGTCGACGCCGACCGGGGCGAGCCCGACCTGACCGACGAGGTCGCCGCCACCTTCGCCCGCTACCGGACCGAGCCACTGCCTCCCGCCGTCCCGCCCGAGCCCGACACCGGCGTCGACCAGGTCGCTGCGAAGGTGCTCGCGGTCGTGGCGGAGCTGGAGCCCGAGCCCTTCGCCGCCCTGGCCGCCTTCGCCCACGACCACCAGCAACCGGTCGACCCGCTGGTGGACGACCTGGCACGTGACGCCCCCTTCTACCTCGCCTACCACGCGCACCTGGAGCGGCTGCGTGCCGCCGGGCTGCCGTTCGCCTACCCGGACCTGGTCGGGCCCGCCGACGCGTGCGGCGCCGAGGGCGCGTACGACCTCGCCGTCGCCCGCAAGCTCGTCGCGGACGGGCAGCCCGTGGTGGCCAACGCCTGGACGCTCACCCCGCCGGAGCGGCTGCTGGTGGTCACGGGTGCGAACCAGGGGGGCAAGACCACCTTCGCGCGGGCCTTCGGGCAGGTCCACCACCTCGCCAGCCTGGGGCTGCCCGTCCCGGCCCGCTCCGCGCGCATCGGGCTGCACGACCGCGTGCTGACCCACTTCGACCGACAGGAGCAGGTCACCAGCCTGCACGGCAAGCTCGAGGACGAGCTGCTGCGGGTCCGCGACGTCCTGGAGCACGCCACGTCGGACAGCGTGCTGCTGCTCAACGAGACGTTCAGCTCCACCACCCTGCAGGACGCCCGCGAGCTCGGGACCGCCGTGCTGCGCGAGCTCGAGCGCCGGGGGCTGCGCGCGGTGTTCGTGACCTTCGTGGACGAGCTGACGGAGGTCGGCGCGGCCACGGTGTCCATGGTCGCCGGGGTGCGCGACGACGACCCCACCGCGCGGACGTTCCGGGTGGAGCGCCGCCCACCCGACGGGCTCGCCCACGCGGTCGCGCTCGCGGAGCGCTACGGGCTGACCTACCAGGCGCTGGTCGATCAGGTGCGCCGATGAGGATCCGGCTCCTACACCCCGACCATCACCTCGACCTCGACACCGAGGTGGTGGCCCACGCCGAGGACCTGACCGAGGACCTCGGGCTGGACGTGGTGCTCGATGCGATGGCCGGTCGCGACCGGCGGGTGCGCACCGCGGCCCGCCGGGTCCTGCTCGCCCCGCCCGACGACGCCGAGGTGGTGCGCCGCCGCCAGGGTGCGGTGGCCGACGCACTCGCCGTCCCCGACACCGTCCGGGAGCTGTACCGGGTCGTGACCCAGGGGCTGGAGGCCGCGCAGCGCTCCTCCGTCGGGTTGTTCCGCGACGCCCCCGATCCGCTGGTGCGGCGGGGGGTGGAGCGCCTCGGGGTGTACGTCGAGGTGCTGCGGCGGGTGCGTCGCCTGCTGGAGGCCGCCCGGCCCGAGGTCCGCTCCGAGGCGTTCACCGGCCTGGTCGCCGATGCCGTCGCGACCTTCGACGAGCCACACCTGCAGGAGATCGAGCGCCACCTCGACGCGCTCAGCTTCCCGCGTGGGGTGCAGTTCCGGGCCCGGGTCGGCCGTGGTGGGCTACCGACCGACCACGTGCTGCAGCGGCCCCGCGACAGCGGCTGGCTGTCGCGTGCCTGGGAGCGCTCCGGTGGCAGCGCGTCGTTCGAGCTGGCCGAGCGGGACGACGCCGGGCTCGACGCCCTCGTCCGGTGGCGGGACCAGGCGCTCGCGCCGGTCGCGACGGTGCTGGTGCAGGCCGGGCAGGATCTCGAGGAGCTCCTCACCGAGCTGCGTGACGAGCTGGCGGTGCTGCTCGCCGCGGTCAACCTCCACACCCGGCTGCAGGCTGCGGGGCAGCCGGTCTGCCTGCCGGAGGTGGTCGACGTGGACGCCGATGGCCCCTGGCCGGTGCTGACCGCCGAGGGGCTCGTCGACCCGGCGCTGGCGCTGACCCTGCACGGTGAGGTGGTCGGCAACGACCTCTCTCTGGATGCGGCCGCGCTGACGCTGATCACCGGCGCCAACCAGGGCGGCAAGTCCACCCTGCTGCGGAGCCTCGGGACCGCCCAGCTGCTCCTGCAGGCCGGCATGCCGGTGCCGGCCGTGCGGTACCGCGGCCAGCCCGTCGGAGCGGTCCACACCCACTTCGGGCGGGAGGAGGACCGCGACCTGGCCCGCGGCAAGCTGGAGGAGGAGCTCGAGCGGATGCGACGCACCGCGGAGACGCTGCGCTCGGGGGACCTGCTGCTGCTCAACGAGTCCTTCGCCGCGACGAACGAGCGGGAGGGCTCGGAGCTGGCCTTCGGGGTGATCCGCGGCTGTCTCGACGCCGGCGTGCGGGTCGTCGCCGTCACCCACCTGTTCGAACTGGCCGACCGCCTGCATCGCACCGAGCCGGAGCGCGGGGCGTTCCTCCGGGCGGAGCGCGAGGACGACGGGGGCCGGACCTTCCGGGTCACGCCGGGACCGCCGTTGCCGACCAGCTTCGGGCAGGACCTCTACCGCCGCATCCTGGGCGAGGATCCCACGCCGCCCGACCGCGCGTAGGTCCGCCGCAGGCGGGGGCTCGATCAGCCGCAGGGGGGGTCGTACGGCCGGTCACGCAGGTGGATGCGCCACTCGTCGGTGGTGATGCCATCCGCCACCCGGCTGCAGATCCGCGCCGCGGCGGCCTCCTCGTCGAGGTTCCACAGCCAGACCTGCCCGGCGGCACCGGCAGCGGCCAGCCGCTGCCCGTCGGGGTGGAAGGTGGTCGTGTAGATCGGGCTCGCCCCGGTGTCCAGGACGGCGAGTTCCCGCGGCGCGGCCGGCTCGCTCACGTCCCAGACCCACACCCGCCCGTCCACCACGGCCCCGGCCAGGCGTGCTCCGTCCGCGTTCCAGCTCAGGTCGTAGATCCGGCCCGAGGGACCCCCGATGGGCCCGCCGACGCGCGCGGGCGCGGCCGGGTCCGCGAGGTCCCAGACCACCACCTCGGCGTCCGTCCCGGACGTGGCGAGCAACCGACCGTCGGGGGAGAAGGCCAGCCCGTACGCCTCGCTCGAGAAGGCCTCGAGCCGGCCCAGGTCGCGGGGTGCGGTCGGGTCGGCGAGGTCGACCAGGTAGACGTGGTTGTCGGCACTGGCCACGGCCAGCAGCTGCCCGTCGGGGCGCAGCGCGAGGTTGAGCACGATCTCGGTCGGTGCGTCCGCCTGGGCGAGAAGCTCCGGCGCTGCGGGGTCGTCCAGCGACCAGATGCGGACCTGGGTGTCGACCCCGCCGGCGAGCAGGAAGCGGCCGTCCGGGGTGAAGGTCACGGTCTCCACCAGGGCGTCGCTGCCTCCCAGTGGATCGCCCAGCTGCCGCGGCGCTGCCGGGTCGGTGATCTCCAGCAGCACCACCTCGCCGGTCAGGGTCCCCTGGGCGAGCAGCCGGCCGTCGGGCGAGAGGGCACCGCCACCGCTGAAGACGGGGCCGTCCGTGGGTGAGGGGATCGCCGGCGTGAGCGCATCGGGCGGGCCGCCACGACGGACGTCCCAGAGCCCGGTCGACCCACCGGCGAACGCGGCCATCCGTGCGCCGTCGTCACTGAACCCCACCCCCCAGATCCGTCCCGGCAGCCGGCTCGGGACGGCGGCGGCGAGGTCCCACAGGCGGGCATGCCCGTCCACGCCCGCGCTCAGCAGCGTGTCGGGTGCGACCGTGAAGGCGACGCTGGTCAGGCCGGCCGGGTGCGGGATCGAGGTCAGCAGGGTCCAGTCGTCGCGCTCCCACAGCCGCAGCTGCCCGTCGGAGCTCCCGACGGCGAGGTGGCGGCCGTCGGGCGAGAAGGACAGCGCGTTGATCCAGCTGTCGAAGCCGGCGTCCGGGATCTCGACCGGTGTCGGTGGGGCCGCGGTGAGGTCGTAGGCGTGGACGGTGCCGGCCCGCGAGCCGGCGACCAGGAGCTGGCCATCGGGCGCGAACCCGACGCTGAGGACCGATCGGTCGGTCGGGACCAGCGTGGCGGTGAGCTGCGGATCGGCGGGCGCGGTCACGTCCCAGAGCAGGACCTCGCCGAGCTCGGTCCCGACCGCGATGCTGGCGCCATCCGGGCCGTGGGCCACGGACCACGTGATGTCGTCCGCGGGCAGCAACGGCAGGGGCCGCGGATCGCTCGGGTCGGTGAGGTCGAAGCGGAAGGCACCGTCACCGAGGCCGACCGCCACCAGTTCACGTCCGTTGGGCGCGATCGACAGGCCCTGGATCGGCCCCTCGGGTCCGGTCAGCTCCGGACCGACCGGGCGGGGGTCGCTCGGGTCGGTCACGTCCCACAGGGTGATCCGGGCGGCGGTGTCCCCGACGGCGAGCAACGTCGCGTCGGGTGCCAGTGCCAAGGCGTAGATCTCCAGGGTCGTGTCGTCGAGCTCCACGAGTCCGGCCCGCTCGAGCGACCCGCCCGGTCCGTCGGCCACCAGCAGCTGCACGTGGGCGTCGGCGGAGCTGCCCAGCGCGAGCAGCCTGCCGTCGGGGCTCGCGACCATGGCGGTGGACCCGGGCCCACCGAGGATCCGTGCCCCCTGCGGGGCGATGGCGGCGTCCAGCAGGGTGGCCCGCGCCTCGCTGGTCGGCGCGACCTGGAAGCCGGCGACGGCCAGCTCGGCGGCCAGGGACGGGTCGGTCTCCGCGAGACGCTCGACCGTCACCGCGAGCTCGCGTGACAGCGCCTCGTCGCGCGCGAGGAGGGCGTCGGACCTCGCAGCAGCGGCGACCACGGCGAGCGTGCCGGCGAGGACCGCGAAGATCGTGGTGACCGCGACCAGGAGGCGCAGTCGACGGGTGCGGTGCCGCTCCGCGGCGACCTGCTCCTCGGCATGCACGACGCTGGCATCGAGGAACGCCCGCTCCGTCGTGGTCAGCTGCAACCGCTCCGACCGTAGCTCCGGTCGGGTGCCCGGCTCGTCGCCACCGCCAGCGTTGCCGGTCACGGCACGCATCGCGTCGAGGAGGACGCCGCGGGCCAGCGCCGACGGGTCGCGCCCACTGTCGACCCACAGCTGGGTGGCCTCGGCGATGCGCCGGTGCAGCCGGATGGCGTCGCGGTCCTCCTCGATCCAGCCCTGCAGCCGCGGCCAGGCCGCGAGCAGGGCCTCGTGCGTGATCTCCAGGGTCGTGGCGTGGGCCGTGAGGAGCCGCGCTGCGATCAGCGGCTCGAGCAGGTCGGTGACGTCCGCGTCGTCGTCCGGGTGCAGCAGCCCCTGGAGCTCGTCGTAGGTCGCGACCCGCCGCGTCGCGAGGGTGCCGTTCTCCACGTGCACGAGCCGGACGAGGACCTGGCGGATCAGGGCCTGCTGGGCGGGATCAGCGTGGGAGAAGACCGCCTCGGCGGTGCGTTCCACCGCGCCGCGGACCCCGCCGGCCGCCTCGTAGTCGGCCACGGTCAGGCGGCGGCCCGTGGCGCGTCGGTAGGTCTCGAGCAGGGCGTGCGACAGCAGCGGCAGCGCACCGACGTCGTGCTGGCCGGCCATCGAGGACGCCGGCACGAAGTCGCGCAGGAGCAGGGCGACCAGGTCGTCGTCCAGCGTGACCCCGATCTGCCGGGCCGGTTCCACGATGGCCCGCCGGAGCTCGTCGCGCTCCATCGGGCCGACCAGGACCTGCGCGTCCTCGAGGGTCTCACCGAGGAGGCCGGTGGCGACCAGATCCGCGTAGAAGTCGATCCGCAGCGTCAGCACGGCGGCGTGCGGCCGCTCGGCATCGGCCGCGCAGAGCGCGTGCAAGCGGGTGAGGAAGCGGGCCTGGTCCTCGTCGTCCCGGCGGGCGGTGAACAGTTCCTCGGCCTGGTCGACCAGGAGCACCGGCGGCGGCCCCGCGTCTGCGGTCGCCACCTCGGCGCACGCAGCCGTGAGCCGACCGGTCGGGTCGGTCCCGGGGCTGAGGTCCGCGACCTGGTGGCCACGGTCCTCCAGGACGGGGCGGATGCCCGCGTGCAGGAGCGAGGACTTGCCCGACCCGGACGCGCCGACCAGGACCAGCAGGTTCGTCCGGTCCGGATCCGCCAGCCGGGCGAGGAACCGGCTCATGATCCGGTCCCGCAGCGCCTCGCGGCCGAAGAAACGGCTGGCGTCGTCGCGGGAGAAGGGCTCGAGGCCGAGGTAGGGCGCCGGGCCGTCGACGGGGCGTAGGGCGTCGGTTCGCAGCCGAGTGAGCAGGTCGACCCAGGGCCCGACATCGCTGACGCCGAACTCGTGCAGCAGGGCGGCGAAGGTCGGGTACTGGGCCGGGAACGGCAGGTTGTCCGCGCGGCACCAGCCGCTCAGCGTCGACGGGCTCGAACCGACCGCACCGGCCAGGTCCCGGAGGCTTCGACCGGACCGTTGCCGCAGCGCGGTGAGGACGGTACCCAGCTCCGCGCGCGACCGGATGGCCGAGGGCGGCAGCAGACCGGGCTCGGGGCGCTCGGGGCGCTCAGCGGCGGACATACGACCAGGCTAGTGGCCCGGTGCGTCGTGCCCGGACCGTGCGACGTCGACCGACCTCACGGTGGTGCTGTCCGAGGTTGTCCGAGGTTGGGACGCAGGGTGGCGGCGCGCCGGTGGAACCGCTTGCATCGGGCGTGTCAAGCGGTGCTGGTTGCCAGGCCGGCGGTCACGGGGGGGCGTCGGCCTGGTACCCACCGAGAGGCGGTCGGCGCCGAGGGGCCCCGGTGCACCCGCTCTAGAACCTGTATCCTGAGGGTCAAGGTTCTGGAGACGTACCGGAGGTGCCCCGTGGCCCGTGCTCCGCTCGATCGCAGTCTGGTCCGCACCGGGGTGGCGGAGGAGCTGCCCGTCGTCCCCGCCGCGACCACCTCCCGGGCGATCGTGGACAACGACGCGGTCCGGGTCGTGCTGTTCACCTTCGACACCGGGGAGCAGCTGACCGAACACACCGCATCGCTGCCCGTGGTGGTGCAGCTGATCCGGGGCCGCTTGCGCTTCGAGCTGGATGGGGAGGCGCACGACCTGGCCCCCGGTGACGTCGTCTACCTCGCGCCCCGTGCGGCCCATGGGCTGCAGGCACTCGAGCCGTCGATGGTCTCGCTCGTGATGGTCCAGGCAAGCTGACCAGGGGTGGTCCCCGAACGGCGTGCGTTCGGGCATGATGTAGATCACCACCGGACCCGTCGGGAGAACCACATGGAGCTCAGCCTCGGGAAGCGCGCGGACTACACCGTGCGTGCCATGGTCGATCTGGCACGGCACTACGGCACGGGTCGTCGGAAGACGTCGGAGATCGCCGAGGAGATGGACATCCCCGTCAGCTACCTGCCACAGCTGCTGGCGGAGCTGGTCCGCGCCGGGCTCGTGACCTCCGTCGCGGGTCGCAAGGGTGGGTACGTCCTCGCTCGGCTGCCCGAGGAGATCTCCCTGCTGGACGCGATCGAGGTCGCCGACGGGCCGATGATCGCGATGGTGTGCGTGCTGCGGGGCGGGCCGTGCCGCTGGGAGGACTCCTGCGCCATCCACGAGCCGTGGGCACGGGCCCAGCAGGCCTTCCGGGACTCCCTCGCCACGACCACCTTCGCCGAGGTGGCGGTCATCGATGCCGCGCTCAACGGTGCCGCTGAGGCCTGAACCTCAGCTTCAGGGGCAGCGTGACGCCCTGGTGCCGACACGGAAGGCGCCGCGGCGGACGTTGGCGGACCCGTGGGTGCGGTCGCCCTCCGCCGCGGCGGCCACGGGTGTAGCGTCCGGGGCGCTGCTGCTCGGCAGCGACCGTCGGACGGAGGGATGGCGATGAGCGGACCGACCGGGTCGGCTGGCGGGCCCCCGCCCGGGTGGTACCCGGACCCCGAGGCGCCCGGCTCCGGCCGTCAGCGCTGGTGGGATGGCACCGCCTGGACCACCAACTACCACCCACCAGCGGGGCAGGCCAACGCGCCGGGCTACGCCGCTCCCGGCTACGACGGCGGGTACACCCAGCCGGTCAAGGTCGATCCGTGGCTGTGGCAGTCGATCGTGGCCACCATCCTGTGCTGCCTGCCCGCCGGCGTCGTCGGCATCATCTACGCGTCGAAGTCGCAGTCAGCGGCGGCCGTGGGCGACGTCGCGGGCGCCCAGCGGTACGCGGGGACCGCCCGGACGTGGACGCTGGTTGCGGCGGGCGTCGCGCTGGTCGGCATCATCGCCTACATCATCTTCGTCGTCGCGGTGGGCGCCGCAGCGTTCGGGTTCTGAGGTGGCCGACACCCTCGTCGCACGCCGGGCCCCGTGGTTCGCCCCGGTCGGGGTGGCGGCGGTCGCCCTCGGCGGTTGCGTCGCGGTCGCGCTGCTCGATCCCGCGGCACGGTCCGAGCTCACCCCGGGCTGTCCCTTCCGGGCGCTGACCGGGCTGGACTGCCCGGGCTGCGGGGGGACCCGGGCGCTGTACGCGCTCACCCAGGGGCAGTTCACCACCTCGATGTCGCACAACCTGCTGGTCTGGCTCGTCGCGCCGCTGCTGCTGGTCGCCTGGGGCTCGTGGCTGCAGACCACGCTCGGGCGCCGCGACGCGGTCTGGCAACCGGGCCCACGGGTGGCCTGGACGCTCGCGTGGGCGACGATCGGGTTCTGGGTGCTGCGCAACGTGCCCGTGGCGCCGTTGACGTGGCTCGGCTCGGCGCCGAGCTAGGCGTGCGACCCACCGCAGCGATCGTCCGCGCTCCGTCGCCTCGCCTCGCCGAGGCCGAGCTGACGCATCGCGACCGGACGCCCATCGACCCCCAGGTCGCCCGGGCGCAGCACGCGGACTACGTCGCCCTGCTCGCACGGCGCGGGCTGGAGATCGTCGTCGCGCCCGAGCTGCCGGAGCACCCCGATGGGGTGTTCGTGGAGGACACCGCTGTGGTCGTCGACGGCCTGGCGATCCTGGCGCGTCCGGGTGCGCCGTCGCGCCGGGGCGAGGTTGGCAGCATCGGTGCGCTCCTCGCGGAGCGTGGGTTCACCATGGCGGCCATCGACGCGCCCGGGACCCTCGACGGTGGTGACGTCCTGCAGGTCGGCACCACCGTCTACGTCGGCCGGACCCTCCGGACCAACGATGCCGCCATCGCGCAGCTGGGGTCCCTGCTCCGGTCCCGGGGACGGGAGGTCGTCCCCGTGGACGTGATCGGGGTGCTCCACCTGAAGTCCGCAGCAACCGCGCTGCCCGACGGGACCATCGTGGCGGCCCGCGGTCACGTCGACGAGGCCGTGTTCGGGCGTCACGACCTCCTCCACGTGCCTGAGCCGAGCGGCGCGGATGTCCTGCTCGTCGGGGACACGGTCGTGGTCGCAGCCTCTGCGCCGCGGACCGCGCGGCTGATCGCCGCGCGTGGTTTCGAGGTGGTCAGCATCGAGCTCGGCGAGCTGGAGAAGGCCGAGGCCGGGGTGACCTGCCCGTCGATCCTGCTGGCCTGAACGCGGCCGGCGGGACCGTGACAGCCCGCAACGAGCGGCTCAGCCGTCGTCGCGGCGGGCGACCCGCCGCTCGACGCCGGGCAGCCCGCGGCCGGGACCCGGTGGCAGCGGCATGGCCACGTCCCGCGCACGCACGGGTGTCGGCAGGGGTGCGTAGCTGGTCGGTCGAGGTGCGGTGAAGGCACGCGGCATCGTCGTCTCCTCGTACGACCGGTCCGGTGCCACTCCCACGGCGCCGGGGCCCGGCTCGAGCCCTGCGGAGCGTACGTGGGGGTGCCTGCAGCGGAGGGCATCGGGCGGGTCAGCGCCCCTCGACCGGCGACGGATCGAGCCGGTCGCGCAGCCGCAACGCCACCAGCACCCCGCCGAGTGCGATCGTGATGGCGAGCACCATCGCCAGCCGCGGTCCGACCGCGTCCGAGAGCGCCCCGTCGACGGCGGCGGCCAGCGGTCGGTTGCCCAGGAAGGCCACGCTCCACAGCGCCATCACGCGGCCACGCAGCTCGTCGGGGATGCGGCGCTGCAGCATGGTGGTGAAGCCCGTGACCCCCAGCACGAAGCCGGCACCGGTCAGCCCGAAGCCCACCACCGCCACCCAGGCAACCGGCGCCACCGCGACGGTGCCGAGCCCGGTGGCGGTCGTCAGTCCGCCGACGGCGGCGATGCGCCAACCACCCCGTGCGCGGGTCAGGCGACCGGCGAGCAGCGCGGCCGGCGCGGCGGCGATCCCGAAGGCGCTCACGAACACGGCGGTCAGCGTGTCGCTCCCGCCGAGCACGGCGGCCATCGGCGGGCTGAGGGTGATGGCCGGATCCGCGGATGCACCCACCGTGGCGACGCCGAGCAGCAGCAGCAGGGTGGCGCGGTCGGCTCGGACGAACCGCAGCCCCGCCCGGACCGACCGGTCTCCGTCGCGGTCGAGGGTCCGCGGGACGATCCGGATCACGAGCAGGGCACCGATCAGCGCGAGGAAGCTCGCGGCGTTGGCGATGAAGGCCACCTCGGCCCCGAGGGTGGCGAGCACCACGCCGGAGGCGGCGGGTCCGAGCGCCCGACCCACGTTGAAGGTCAGCGAGGTCAGCGCCACCCCGGATTCGAGGTCGACGTCGTCGACCAGCGCGGGGACCAGGGCGTTCAGCGCGGGTGCCGCGACGGCCTGCCCGATGCCGATGCCACCGGCCGCGAGGATCACCGGCCACGCGCCCGGGAAGGCCTCCACGCCGAGCACCACAGCCGCCAGGGCCAGGGCGCTCGCGGCGCTCACCGAGACGAGCTGGGAACCGAGGAGGATGCGGCGACGGTCGAACCGGTCGAGCAGTGCCCCGGCGAACGGTCCGATCAGCACCAGCGGGACGAACTGCGCCACCGACACGAGCCCGACCTGCAGGGCCGAGCCCGACACCTGGAACACCACCACGGCGGCGGTGACGTTGAACAGCCAGTTGCCGCTGTTGGAGATCAGCAGCCCGGCGAACCACGGACCGAAGGTGCGGTCGGTCAGCAGCTGCACGGTGGTGCGCGGCGGGCGGCGCTCGGATCCGGTCGGGTCGGTCACCGCCGCGACGCTATCGTGGCGCGCGGCGGGTCGGCCGTCGCCATGGGTGGGCCGGCGTCCCGTAGGCTGCGGCATCGTCGTCCGGGGTTCGTCAGGAGGCCGTGGTGTTGTTCAAGGGCAACCAGCCGCCCAAGCGGCACCAGGTCCGGATACGTTCGGTGACGGGCCAGCGGACCGTGCCGGTGCGCTACGTCCGGCTCGACCACGTTCGCGTCACCGAGGTCGACCGTGACGCGGGCACGATCACCGTGCAGCCGCAGGACGCCAGCCACCTCCAGGTCGGCGAGTCCAGCTTCGACGCCGAGGTGGCACGCGGCATGGAACTGGAGGTGTCCCTCGACGGTCTGCCGGGTCGGACGCGGCAGCGGGTGCTGCGGAGCGCCCAGGCCGCGGCCGGTGGTGACCCGGTCTCCCTCGTCCTCGACGCCGGCCGGGGACGACTGGGCTGACGGCCGCCGCGCAGCACGGTCGCGCGCAGCCTGCCTGGGTCAGCTGGCGGTGTCGACGGTGGTGAGGAGCTCGGTCCAGGCCTGCTCGAACTTGGCGACCCCGTCGGTCTCGAGCTGGTC
>JBLRWQ010000074.1:0-13531 GCA_047921175.1 Nitriliruptoraceae bacterium
GCTTCCTCCGCCCCGCCGATGGAGCTGATGTGCCCACCCCTGATCCGCTGCCCGTCCCCCCGGTGGCCGAGCGGCGGCCCCACACCCTGACCCGCGCCGACGGCAGCGAGGTGGACGACCCCTGGTACTGGCTGCGCGAGCGCGAGGACCCGGCCGTCCGCGCCTACCTCGAGGAGGAGAACGCCCACACGGCCGCCCACCTCGCGCCGCTACAGCCGCTGCAGGACCGGCTGTTCACGGAGCTCAAGGGCCGGGTCGAGGAGACGGACAGCTCGGTGCCGGTGCTGGACGGCGGCTGGCTGTACCACCACCGCACCGTCGAGGGCCAGGCGTACCCGATCCGCTGCCGCCGGCCGGCGCCCTACGGCGTCCGTGACCCCCGTGACCTGTCCGAGGAGCTGCGCCGCCCGGTCGACCCGCTCGGGCCACCCGACGACGAGGTGGTGCTCTACGACCAGAACCTCGAGGCCGAGGGGCACGAGTACCACCGCCTCGGCGGGTTCGCGATCAGCCCGGACCACCGGCTCGCGGCCATCGCCACCGACACCACCGGCGGCGAGGTGTTCACGGTCCGGGTCCGGGACCTGGAGACCGGTGAGGACCTGGACGACGAGGTGGCCCGGGCCGCCTACGGCATCGTGTGGGCCAACGACGCCCGCAGCTTCCTCTACACCGTGCCGGACGACGCCTGGCGGCCCTACCAGGTCCGTCGCCACCGGCTCGGCACCCCGACCGAGGCCGACGAGCTGCTGTTCGAGGAGACGGACGAGCGGTTCTGGCTCGGCGTCGGCCGGACCCTGAGCGACCGGTTCCTCGCGATCCGCACGGCGAGCTCCACCACCTCCGAGTGGTGGCTGCTCGACGCCGACGACCCCGCCGCGCAGCCCCGCCTGGTCGCGGCCCGCGAGAGCGGGGTGGAGTACGACCTGGACCATCGCGGCCAGCTCCTCTACCTGGTCACCAACGCCGACGGTGCCGAGGACTTCAAGCTCTGCGTCGCGCCCGTGGCCACCCCTGCCCGGGAGCACTGGCGCGACCTCGTGCCGCACCGGCCGGGGATCCGGCTCGAGGGTGCGGAGGCGTTCGACGACCTGCTGGTGCTCTCGGAACGCACCGAGGCCCGCACGCAGCTGCGGCTGTGCGACCCCGATACCGGCGCCGGCGAGGTGCTCGAGGTGGAGGAGGACGCCTCCGTCACCGCGCTCGGCGCCAACCCGCGCTTCGCGACCCGGACCCTGCGCTACGTCTACACCTCGCTGACCACCCCGGTCCGCGAGGTCGACCTCGACCTCGACGCCGGCACCCGCACCGTGCTCAAGCAGCAGCCGGTGCGCGGCGGGTACGACCGGGACCGGTTCGTGTCGTGGCGGGACTGGGCGACCGCCCCGGACGGGACCCGGGTGCCGATCAGCCTGGTCCGCCGCGCCGACGTGCCGCTCGACGGGACCGCGCCCGCGTTGCTGTACGGCTACGGCTCCTACGAGATCTCCATCGACCCGGTCTTCTCCACCGGCCGGCTCAGCCTGCTGGAACGCGGCGTCGTGTTCGCGATCGCCCACGTGCGGGGCGGGGGGGAGCTCGGCCGGCGCTGGTACCTGGACGGCAAGTGGCTCGCCAAGCCCAACACCTTCACCGACTTCCAGGCGGCGGCGGATCACCTCGTCGCCAGCGGGGTGACCGCGCGGGACCGGCTCGCGATCCGCGGCGGGTCCGCCGGGGGGCTGCTGATCGGCGCCACCCTCAACCTCGATCCGGGTATCGCGGCCGTCGCGGTCGCCGAGGTCCCCTTCGTGGACGTGGTCACGACCATGTCGGACGCCTCCATCCCGCTGACCGTGGTCGAGTACGAGGAGTGGGGCGACCCGGCCGACCTCGCCTACCTCGAGGTGATGCGCGGCTACTCGCCGTACGACAACGTCCGCGCCGAGGCGTACCCGGCCATGCTCGTCACGGCCGGGCTGAACGACCCGCGGGTGCAGTACTGGGAGCCGGCCAAGTGGGTCGCGAAGCTGCGCGCCACCGCGACCGGGGACCGACCGCTGCTGCTGCGCACCGAGCTCGGGGCCGGCCACGCCGGCCCGTCGGGGCGGTACGAGGCGTGGAAGGAGGAGGCCCGGGTGCTGGCCTTCGTGCTGCACCACCTCGGTGCCGCCGAGGCGGCGGTGACCGGGCCGCCGGTCGCGGCGGCATGACCCGCCCGGTCGGGACATGGCCCCGCCGCGGAGGTCGTGGCTGATGCGGATCGTGGCCGGGCTGGCCAAGGGGCGGCGGCTGCAGGCCCCGCCCGGCGTCGACGTGCGGCCCACCGCCGACCGCGTGCGTGAGGCCCTGTTCTCCTCCCTGCAGCCGCTGCTGGTCGACGCGCACGTGCTCGACCTCTACGCGGGCTCCGGAGCGCTCGGGCTGGAGGCCGCCTCGCGTGGTGCCACCCGGGTCGTGCTGGTCGAGCGCGACCGGCGCACCCTCGAGGTCCTGCGCCGCAACGTCGCGGCCGTCGACCTGCCCGGGATCGAGGTGCACGCCGGGGAGGTGGCCGCGGTGCTGCTCGGACGCGGCGGTCGCACGCTGTCCGCTGCCCCGTTCGACCTGGTGCTGGCCGACCCGCCGTACGCCACGTCCGCCGGCGAGGTCGACGCGATGCTGGCGGCGCTCGTGGCGCACCTCGCCGCCGGTGCCGAGGTGGTGGTGGAGCGGGCGCGCCAGGACCCGGCACCGTCCTGGCCCGACGGCTTCACGGTGCGTGCGCCGCGCCGCTACGGGGCCGCGGCGCTGCACCGCGCCCGCTGGCGCGCCTGAGGACTAGCGTGTCGACGCCCGCCACCGCCGTCCCGCGAGGTGCTCCGTGAGCGTCGCCGTCGCCTGCCCCGGCAGCTTCGATCCCGTCACCTACGGCCACCTCGACGTCATCGAGCGAGCCGCCGCGCGCTTCGACGAGGTGGTCGTGGCGGTGCTCGTCAACCCGGGCAAGCAGGGGCTGTTCAGCATCGACGAGCGCATCGCGCTGCTCGAGGCGGAGGTGGCCGGGCTGGGGAACGTCCGGGTCGACCGGTTCCAGGGGCTGCTGGTCGACTTCTGCGCCGCGCGCGGGATCGGGCTGGTGTGCAAGGGGCTGCGGGCGGTGAGCGACTTCGAGTACGAGCTGCAGATGGCGCAGATGAACATGGCGATCGGGGACGTGGAGACGGTGTTCCTGACCACCAGCCCGGAGCACTCCTACCTGTCGAGCTCGCTGGTCAAGGAGGTGGCCCGCTTCGGTGGTCGCATCGACCACGCCGTGCCCCCACGGGTCGAAGCCGCGGTACGCGCCAAGCTCGCCTGAGCCCGCCGGCCCCGTCCGTTGGGCGACCCCCGGGGCCGGTGACCGGACGGAGGCGGGCGCTACCGTAGGCGTGCACGGCTGCGGTGCCGGCCGTGCCCACGAGTCGACGGGAGGCAGAGCCATGAGCGAGCACGCCGGCGTTCCCCCCGACGTCGAAGCCAAGCTGCACCAGCTCGAGCGCCTGCTGGCCGTGGCCAAGACCGTGCCCCTGTCGGCGTCGGTCATGCTGAACCGCTCGGAGATCGACGGCATCGTCGCGGACCTGCGTGCGGCCCTGCCGGACGAGCTGACCCAGGCGCGCTGGGTGGTCAAGGAGCGCGACGAGATCCTCGAGCGCGCCCAGATCGACGCCGATGAGATCGTGGCCGAGGCCCGGGCCGAGCAGCAGCGCCTGGTGTCCGAGCAGGAGGTCGTCCGGGTCGCGGAGCAGGAGGCGGACCGCATCGTCACGGCGGGCCGTGAGCAGGCCCGGCAGCTGCGCCTCGAGGCGGAGGACTACGTCGACGCCAAGCTGGCCACCTTCGAGGTCGTGCTGCAGAAGACCCTCGGCGCCGTGGAACGGGGCCGCGACAAGCTCCGCGGTGGCCTGCAGACCGACGCGCTGGGGTCGGACCCCGACGACCTCCTCGACGAGGACGAGGCCGCACCGCAGCGCTCCTCGATCGACGTCCCCCTCGACGACGACCGCTGATACCCTGCCGCGGCCGGCCGTGCCCTCGTCCGGTCGTGTCCTCGCGCCGGCCCCTCGGTCACCCAGCTGGGTCGCGCCGTCCTCGTCCTCCGTGGGGAGCTCCTGCGTGCGTGTCGCCATCGTCGACCTCGTCGATCACCCGGGTCAGACCCGGGCGGTCCGGCGCGCCGTGCCGGCGTCCGCCTTCGGTACCGAGCCGTGGGGCCCGACGATCGACCGGGTGCTCGACCCGGTCGAGCTGGACCTGCACCTCGATGCGGTCGTCGAGGGGCTCCTGGTGCGTGGCTCCATCGGCGTGCGTGTCGAGGTGGCCTGCAGCCGGTGTCTCACACCCGTGACGCGGGCGCTGGACTGCAGCGTGCTGGAGCTGTTCACCGATCCGGCGCGCCGGGAGGAGGGCGAGGAGGACGATCCCGGCTACGAGCTGCTGGACGACCGCACCGCCATCGACCTGTCGACCCTGGCCCGCGACGCGGTCCTGATCGACCTGCCCGTCCAGGTCCGCTGCCGGGCCGACTGCCGGGGCCTGTGCCCGACCTGCGGCGTCGACCGCAACGGCGGGTCCTGCGGCCACGACGAGGAGCGGCCACGCGACCCGCGCTGGGCCGCGCTCGCCGACCTCGAGCTGCCTGACAGCTGACCGACCGTCCCCGACCGTCCCCGACCCGGGGACCCTGTCCCGAGAGGAACCACCATGGCCGTCCCGAAGCGCAAGCTGTCCCGCTCCCGCACCCGGCACCGCAAGGCGCAGTGGCGCAAGATGGCCACACCGACCTTCGCCACGTGCAAGCGGTGCAAGGCCGCGACGCGCCCGCACACCGTCTGCGGCACGTGCGGGACCTACGCCGGCCGTGAGGTCGTCGAGGTCGACTGAGGCGCGCACACGTGGCCGACGCCGTCGACGCTGACCGCCCGGACGCCCGGGTCCTGGCTGAGGTCCTCGAGGTCCACCTCGATGACCTCGGTCTGCTCGAGCGTGCGCTGACGCACCGGTCCTGGGCCTTCGAGAACGGTGCGGTCGAGCCCAACGAGCGGTTGGAGTTCCTCGGGGATGCCGTGCTCGGCCTGGTCGTCGCCGACGAGATCTTCCACGCGCATCCCGACGAGCAGGAGGGCCGGCTCGCCAAGGTCCGCGGGGCGGCGGTCAAGGCCTCCAGCCTGGCCGCGGTCTCCCGTGACCTGGGGCTCGGTGCCTACCTCAAGCTCGGTCGTGGTGAGGTCGCCTCGGGTGGGCACGACAAGGACTCGATCCTGGCCGACGCCCTCGAGGCCGTGATCGGGGCGGTCTACCTCGATCAGGGGTTCGCCACCGCCTACGACCTCGTCCAGCGTCTCTTCGGGGACGTGCTCGAGGAGCTCGCTGCCGACGGCGCGGTCCTGGACCACAAGACCAGCCTGCAGGAGCTCGCCGCCGCCCGGTTCGCGAGCCTGCCGGTCTACGAGGTGAGCGAGCGCGGGCCGGACCACCGCAAGACCTTCACCGCCCTGGTCGCGGTCGACGGCCGCCGCGTCGGTTCCGGGCAGGGGCGGAGCAAGAAGGAGGCCGAGCAGCGGGCCGCCCGACAGGCCTACGAGCTGCTGCTGGCCGAGGCGGCGGACCCGACCCCCGCGGGCGGGGTCGGCTAGCGTGGCCGGTCACCTGCGTGCGGCGCGTCGCCGGCGGGTGCGAGCTGGACCGAGGTGAGGACGCATCGTGCTGGAGTTGCCTGAGGTCGAGGTGCTGCGCAAGGACCTCGAGAAGGAGGTCGTCGGCAAGCGCGTCAAGGACGTCGATGTGCGCACCGCCGGCATCATCCGCCCCCTGCACCACAACCGCCCGGCCTTCGTCAAGGCCCTCGAGGGCCGCAAGGTGGAGGGCGTACGCCGTCGGGGGTCGGTCGTCCTGCTCGACCTCGACGAGGAGCAGACCTGGGTCATCGATCCCGGGAGCGGGGGGTCCCTGCACCGGGAGACCGCCAACGAGCCCCCCGGCGCCGACACCCACCTCACCGTCAGCTTCACCATCGGGGGCGCGCTGCACCTGTCCGAGGTCGGCGACGAGCCGACGGTGCGCACCGGGGTGGTCCCCACCGCCGAGGATCTCGAGTCGATCGGGATGTCGCCGGACGCCCTCGACCTGCTCGATGACAACCCGACCTGGATGGAGTTCGGCCGCTTCCTCGCCGCGGCGGACAAGCAGCTCAAGCTGCTGCTGATCGATCCCCACTACTTCGTCGGCATCGGTCCGGTCTACTCCGACGAGGTCCTGTGGGAGGCCGGGCTCCGGCACGACCATCCGTCGGCCAAGCTGTCGACCCAGGAGGTCCGCCGCCTGTACCGCGCCACCCAGGAGGTGATCGTCGCGGCCATGAAGGCGGCCGGCTCGAGCCTCGACGACGCCGAGGTGGAGCAGCTGGTCGACGAGGACGGCGAGTCGGCGGAGCACCTCAAGGTCTACGGCCGGGACGGCAAACCGTGCCCGCGCTGCCGGAGGCCGATCGTGCGGACCCGGCTCCGCAAGGGCGTGTACACCTACCACTGTGAGCAGTGCATGATCTGACCGCCGCTGCGGCCGGGGCCGGGGGTGGTCCAGGAGGGAGTTGGCGTGCACGACGACGTCGTGGCCCGCCGGGTCGTCGTCCACGGCCGCGTGCAGGGGGTGTTCTTCCGGGCCACGACCCGTGATCAGGCGCGTGTCCACGGGGTGGTCGGCTGGGTCCGCAACCGGGCGGACGGCACCGTCGAGGCCTGGCTCGAGGGGCGGCGTCGTGACGTGGACGCGGTGCTGGCGTGGATCCACGCGGGTGGGCCACGACACGCCAGCGTCGACCGGGTGGAGGTCGAGGACGCCGAGGTCGCCGGACATCGCCGTTTCGCCGTGAACCGCTGAGCGCTCGTGACCTTCGGCCGTGGTCGTGCGTGCCCGCGCTGCCTACGGTCGCGGCACCTGGAGGCGCGCCCATGACCAAGGCCCTGCTCGGGGCACGGTTCGGTCCCACCGAACTGGCCCTGCTCGACGAGGTCCGGCGTCTGCGGGCCCGGGTCGCCGAGCTGGAGGCCGAGCTCGCCGACCGGCGGGCCGGTGCCGAGCTCGTCGGTCCGGTGGCGGCGTCGGACGCGCAGGTGCGGGCTCCCGCGGTCCCGTGACCCGTCGGCGCTAGCATCGCGCCCTCGCGCGGCGCCCCTCGGGGTGCTGCGAGGTCCGCCTGCCCGCGTCGCGCCACCCGGAGGTCGTGTGTTCCTCAGGTCGCTGTCGATGCGGGGGTTCAAGTCCTTCGCGGACCGCACCACCCTCGAGGTGGAGCCCGGCATCACCGTGATCGTCGGCCCCAACGGGTCGGGCAAGTCCAACGTCGTCGACGCGCTGGCGTGGGTGCTCGGTACGCACTCCGCACGTAAGGTCCGCGGTGGGTCGATGTCGGACGTGATCTTCGCGGGGTCCCCGACCCGTGCCCGCAGCTCGCACGCCCGGGTCGAGATCACGATCGACAACGCCGACGGCACGCTCCAGCATGCGGGGCTCGGGACGGCCGCCAGCGCCGGGGCCTTCAGCGAGATCCGCGTCGCGCGGACGATCCATGCCGACGGGGAGACCGGCTACGAGATCAACGGCGAGGACGTCCGGGCGCTCGACGTCCAGGAGCTGCTGTCCGACACCGGCCTCGGCCGGGAGCTGCACACGATCGTCAGCCAGGGGCAGCTGGACGAGATCCTCAACGCCCGTCCCGAGGAGCGGCGCGGCTACATCGAGGAGGCGGCGGGCATCCTCAAGCACCGCCGTCGCCGGGAGCGCGCGCTGCGCAAGCTCGAGCAGGTCGACGGCCACGTGGACAAGCTCAAGACCGTCCTGCGGGAGCTCCGGCGCCAGTTGCGGCCGCTGGAGCGTCAGGCCGAGGCCGCCGACCGCCACCGCACGCTGCAGGCGGAGCTGCGCGCGGTGCGGGTGGAGCTCGCGGCCGGCGAGCTGGCGCGGCTGGAGCGGCTGGCCGCATCCCAGGGCCGCGACGACGACGACGCGGCGGTGACGCAGGGCCAGATCGAAGCTCGCCTCGAGGCGGCGAGCGGACGCGTGCGCGGGCTGGAGCAGCGTCTCGCGCAGCTCCGGCCCGCGGCGGAGCAGGCCACGGACACCTTCCACGCCCTCAGCTCGCTCGCCGAGCGGCTCCGGGGGACCGCGGACCTGGTCGAGGCCAAGCGGCGCCATCTGGTCGAGTCGGTCGAGGAGCCGCTGGCCGGCCGGCCACCGGCGGAGCTGCGGGAGCAGGCCGCGCGCCTGGAGGCCGAGGTGGTCGCCCGGGCGGAGCAGCGGGAGCGCGACCGGGGTGCACACGCCGACGCGCAGGCCGCCCGCCGGGAGGCCGAGCAGGCCCGCCGGGCCCACGAGCAGGCCCGCCAGGTCGAGGCGCGGCGCCGCGCGGAGGCCCGGGAGCGGCTGCTGCGCTGGGAGGGTGAGGTCTCGGCGCTCCGGGGCTCCCTGGCCGGGTCCACCTCGGAGCTGGGTCGCGTGGCGTCGGCGCTCGAGGGGCTCGACGCCCGGGTTGCGGACGCCGCGCAGGAGGTCGCGGCGGTCGAGGCGGAGATCCGCGGGCTCGACACCGACGAGGTCGCGCTGACCGCCGCGCTGGAGGCCGCCGAGGAGGACGTGGCCAGCCGCCGCGCAGCGGTCGAGGCGTCCGCGACCCGGGCACGGGAGCTCGAGTCGGCCCGGAGCTCCCGGCAGGCCCGGGCCGAGGCCCTGCGTGCGGCGCTCGCGGAGGCCGATGGCGGCACCGCGGCGTTGCTCGCCGAGGGCCTCGATGGGGTCCTCGGCGCGCTCGCGGACCACGTCCGCGTCGATGGGGACGAGGTCGCGGTGGCCGCGGCGCTGGGCGCGCTCGGCGAGGCCGTCGTGGTCCGCACGCCCGAGCACGCCCGCCGTGCGGTCGCCTGGCTGCGCGAGGCCGCCGCCGGTGCCGCCGTCGTGCTCGCCGCCAAAGGCGAGGTGCCCGCACCCGTCGAGGTGGACGAGGAGCTCGCGTCGTGGCTGTCCTCCGCCCGCGCGCGTCCGCTCGCCACGGCGCTCGGCCCGGCGCAGATGGACGGCACCTCGGAGCAGGTCGTCGGCGCGCTCGAGCGCATGCTCGCCGGCACCTACCTGGTGCCGGACTGGGGCACGGCGGTCCTCCTGCACGGCCGTGCCCCGCAGCTGACCTTCGTCACGCCGGACGGGGACCTCGCCGGGCCGGGCGGCTACCGGGCCGCGGGCTCCCCGCAGCGGTCCTCGGTGGTCATGGCCACCGCTGCGGACGAGGCGGAGGCCGAAGCGGCGACGCTGCTGCGAGAGCTGGCGGCCCTGGCCGAGCAGCGGGCCCGGCTCGATGCCGACCTCGAGACCGCCGAGCAGCGGCTCGCCGTGGCCACCGAGCGGATCAACGAGTCGGATGCCCGTATCACGGGTGCCGCCGAGCGGTTGGCCCGCCTCAACCGGGAGCTGCGTTCGCTCGCCGACCAGCGTGCCGTGGTCGCCGTGCAGCACCAGGAGCTCGAGCAGGTGCTCGAGCGCGACCGTGCGGCGCTGTCGGAGCTGAACACGCGCGGGCCGGACGCCCCGGAGGAGCCGGTCGACGACGGTCCCGATGAGGTGGCGATCGACCTCGACGAGGCGCTGGAAGCGGCACGGGAACGCGAGCTCGACACCCGTCTCACCCTGGAGCGCGCCGTCGAGCAGGTCCGCCACCTCGAGGACCAGGCGCAGGCGCTCCGGCGTGAGGCCGACGAGGTGGAGCGCTCCCTGGAGGAGGCGGCCCGGCGCCGTGAGGCGCGACGCCAGGGCATCGAGCGCTGTGGCCAGCTCGCGGTGCTGGTCCGGGCGGCGACCGACCGGATCGAGCGTTCCCTGGCCGCGGCGGCCGAGGAGCGCGAGCGGCTCCACGGCGAGGTGCGTGCGGCCAGCGCCCAGCTCGGCGGGGCCCGAGAGACGGCCGCGGACGTCCGCGCCGAGCTGGACGAGCTGACCGAGCGGCGGCACAGCGCCCAGCTCAAGCGCCAGGACCTCGAGACCCGCCTCGAGCACCTGCTCGCCCGGGTCCGTGCTGAGCTGTCCCTCGGGCCCGAGGAGCTACGCGCGGAGCACCCGGATGCCACCGGCGAGGCGCACGACCGGCTCACCGCCCGCGAGGACGAGCTGGTCCGCAAGCTCGGCCTGCTGGGTCGGGTCAACCCGCTGGCGCTCGAGGAGTTCACGGCACTGGAGGAGCGGCACGCGTTCCTCTCCGACCAGCTCGATGACCTCCGTCGCTCCAAGCGGGACCTCCAGGAGGTCGTCACCGCGGTCGACGACCGCATCCGTGAGGTCTTCAAGGCCGCCTTCGACGACGTCGCGCGCGAGTTCGAGCTGACCTTCGCCACCGTCTTCCCCGGCGGGCACGGCCGGCTCGTGCTGACCGATCCGGACGACCTGCTGACCACCGGCATCGAGGTGGAGGCCCGGCCGCCCGGCAAGAAGGTCACGCGCCTGTCCCTGCTCTCCGGCGGGGAGCGGTCGCTGACCGTGCTGGCCTTCGTGTTCGCGATCTTCCGGGCCCGCCCGTCGCCGTTCTACGTGCTCGACGAGGTCGACGCCGCGCTGGACGACGTCAACCTCCAGCGGCTCCTGAAGGTCATCCGGTCCTTCCGCGGGCATGCGCAGATCATCCTGGTCACCCACCAGAAGCGCTCGATGGAGATCGCCGACCTGCTCTACGGCATCACCATGGGGCCCGATGCCGTGACGAAGGTCGTGGCCGAGCGCCTGCGCGAACGACGTCCGTCCGCCACCCTGGAGGCCCGCGCCAGCGACGCCCCCACCGAAGCGGTCCTCGAGGGTGTCGCGGCCAGCGACTGACCACCCGCCTGTCATCCGTCCCTCGCACCTCGCCTCGGAGCGTCCCGTGGATGCCTTCCTGCTCGACCTGCTCGACCGTGCCGGCACGCTCGACCCCGCCGTGCTGCTCGCGGACACCGTCCCCGCCGCACCCCTCGAGGCGGTCCTGTCGGCGACGGGCGCCGGGCTCGACCTCGATGCCGGGCTGCTCGCGGTCGTCACGATCCTGGCGGTCGGCCTCGCCGGCGGCCTGGCCGCCCGCCGAGCCCGCAGCCGCCGCGACGCCGACGGCGCCCGGACGGACGCGGGCGCCGACCGTCGCGACGACGATCGGCGGGACGACGGTGGCGGGACCACCACCGCGCTCGACGAGCGGCCCGGGACGCCGACCGAGGAGCTCGAGCTCCCCGAGGTGCCCGACACCCCGGCGGAGCTGCTCGAGCAGCCACCGGTCGTCGCGCCGGAGCCGGAGGTCGTCCCGGAACCCGAGCCGGAGCCGATCAGCCTCGGCGAGCGCTTCCGCCGCCGGCTGACCCGCACCCGCAACGTGCTCGGCAGCTCCGTGAGGGAGCTGTTCGGGGCCGGGGTGACCGAGGAGGCCTGGGAGGGGCTCGAGGAGGCCCTGATCACCGCCGACGTCGGGGTCACGGCCACGATGGAGCTGGTCGAGGAGCTCCGCCGCCGGGCCCGCGAGGAGGGCGCCACCGATGGGGATGCGGTGTTGGCCCTGCTCAAGCAGGAGCTGCGGGGTGCGCTCGGGACCCCGGACCGGACGCTGGCCCGCGCCAGCGACGACGGCCCCACCGTGTGGCTGGTGACCGGGGTCAACGGCACCGGCAAGACCACCACCATCGGCAAGCTGGCTGCGGTCGAGGCCCGCGAGGGGCGCACCGTCACCCTCGGTGCCGCCGACACCTTCCGGGCCGCAGCCGCCGAGCAGCTCGGCATCTGGGCGGCACGCACCGGCGCGCAGCTGGTCCGCAAGGAGGAGGGCGCCGACCCGGCCTCGGTGGCCTACGAGTCCTACGACGCCGCCCGCGCGCACGGCAGCGACCTGCTCATCGTCGACACCGCCGGGCGGCTGCACAACAAGCGCCAGCTGATGGACGAGCTCGGCAAGGTCAAGCGGGTGCTGGAGAAGCAGGCCGGCCCGCTGGAGGAGATCCTGCTGGTGCTGGACGCCACCACCGGCCAGAACGGCATCGCGCAGGCCAAGGCCTTCCTCGAGGCCGTCGAGGTCACCGGCATCGCGCTGACCAAGCTCGACGGCTCCTCCAAGGGCGGCATCGTGGTGGCCGTCCAGCGCGAGCTCGACCTGCCGGTCAAGCTGGTCGGCCTGGGGGAGGAGATCGACGACCTCGCCCCCTTCGACCCGGAGCTGTTCGTCGAGGGGCTGTTCGCCGAGCTGGGCAGCTGACCCGCACCACCTCGGTGTCGGAGGACCCACCGCTACCCTCGCCGCCCGCCACCGATCGCCGGAGCCGCCCGTGTTCGACACCCTGTCCACCAAGCTCGAGGCCGCCCTCGACAAGGTCAAGGGCCGCGGCCGCCTCGACGAGAAGACGGTCGACGCGACGCTGAAGGAGATCCGCCTCGCCCTGCTCGAGGCGGACGTCAACTTCAAGGTCGTCAAGGATGTCGTCGCGCGGCTCCGGGACGTGCTGGTCGGTGAGGAGGTCGCCAAGGCCCTCAACCCGTCCCAGACGGTCATCAAGGCGGTCGACGCGGAGCTGACCCGCGCGCTCGGCGGGGCGGCGGTGCCGCTGGACCTCAAGGGTCCGCCGCCGTCGGTCATCATGCTGGCCGGGTTGCAGGGCTCCGGGAAGACCACCGCCGCGGGCAAGCTCGCGAAGCTGCTCAAGAGCAAGGGCCGCAACCCGATGTTGGTGGCCTGCGACCTGCAGCGCCCGGCCGCGGTCGAGCAGCTCAAGGTCAACGCCAGGCGCGTCGGCGTGCACGTCTACGCCCCCGTGACCTCCGGCGACCCCGTGCCCGTCGCCCGCGACGCGATCGGCAAGGCGCGCGAGACCGGCTGTGACACCGTCATCGTGGACACCGCCGGCCGGCTGCACGTCGACGAGGTCCTGCTCGAGCAGGCCGCCGACATCAAGCGGGTCGTCGGCGCGCACGGCGGGGTGGTCCGCACCCTGTTCGTGATCGACGCCATGATCGGCCAGGAGGCCGTCAACGTCGCCAAGGCCTTCCAGGACACGGTCGGCTTCGACGGGGTCATCCTGTCCAAGCTCGACGGTGACGCCCGCGGCGGTGCGGCGCTGAGCGTCCGGGAGGTCACCGGCACCCCGATCATGTTCGCCTCCATCGGCGAGGGGATGGAGGACTTCGAGGCCTTCCACCCCGACCGCATGGCCGGCCGCATCCTCGGCATGGGCGACGTCATGTCGCTGATCGAGAAGGCCGAGGCCACCTACACCGAGGAGGAGGCCGGCAAGGCCGAGCAGGCGCTGCTGTCGGGCGACTTCACCCTCGAGGACTTCCTCGACCAGCTCCAGATGCTCAAGCGCATGGGGCCGTTGCAGGGGCTCATCGGGATGCTCCCGGGTATGAGCAAGCAGCTCAAGGACGTCGACCTCGACGACGGGCAGTTCGCCCGGGTGGAAGCGATCATCCGGTCGATGACCCCGGCCGAGCGGCGCGACCCCAAGGGCGTGCTCAACGGGCGGCGCCGCAAGCGCATCGCGGC
>JBLRWQ010000075.1:0-13518 GCA_047921175.1 Nitriliruptoraceae bacterium
CCGGACGTGGCGGCAGCGTCGATCTCGGCGACCAGGCCGGTCGACAGCCGGGCTTCGACCTCCTCGTAGCGTCCGGCCTCGGGGACGATGACGAGCATCGACAGCTCGTCGCCCTCGTAGGGCAGCTCGGTCGCGGCGTAGTCGGCGGTCGCCACAGCCGGCCCGGTCAGTTCCAGCTCGTGCATCAGCGGCACCGTGACCGTGGAACCATCCAGGCGGGTGAAGGGGGCGTCCTCGGTCGGGTACTTGCCGAAGGGGCGCGCCCAGTCGGCCTCGAGGTACAGGGCGTTGACCAGCACCATGACGGAGTTGTCGTTAAGGAAGCCGGCCGGGAGCAGATCAGGGATGAGGTCCTCGGTGCGCTCCGCAACCCATCCGTTGATCCGTTCGCGGGACGCCTCGCTCTCCGCTTGCAGGGGCAGTAGCTCGATCCCCGCGCCGAACCAGCGCCCCAGCACCTTGTCGTACCCCTCCACCGTCTCGAAGGAGACATCTGGGAACTGCCGGTTCGCCAGTCGCACGATCGGACCGTCACCACCCTCCGTCGTTACCGACTGCTCCAGAGCGTTGAACGCCGCCCACCGGTCCTCGCCCTGCACCGGGAAGCCGAACAGCCCGGTCAACGCGTCAGCGGTGGCACCGCTCGCGCCCGCGTCAGCCATACCGAACACGACACCGATCGACAGCGACGAGACCACCACGTCGTCCGCCGAGTCCTGCGACGCGGCATCGAAGATCCGGTAGCCGACGTCGTTGATCCCGACGAGCAGTTCCTCGACGTCTGCTGAGTCCGGCGCCGGACGCTCCACCACCGGATCGGACGTGGGCTCCACCACCGCATCACCGGCCCCCCAACCCGTCCGAGGGTGCCGGCTCGCTACAGGCCGACAACACGCCCACCAGCACGACAGCGACCACGAACCAGCCTCGCCGTATCCTCCCGCTCGGTCCCACGCTGCCTCCATCCATCGACACCCGTCAGACGTCACCGCCGCAACGGTGGTTCCACCTACTGAAGCCGACACGACAGAGGCAGGCCACAACGCCGGGCGTGGGTACCTGGAACTGGAAGATCAGCAGCGCACGCTGATCCGCATCGCCTCACCGGCCGTCGCATCGACGACCTGGCGGTCACCGAGCGGCTCAACGAGCTCGACTCGAAGCACGTCGACAAAGGCCGGTCCTTCATCCACAACGGTCGTAACCACCTCGACCGTCACAGCCTCATCGCCTTGCGCGAGACCCGCGAGCCGCGGCTGGCCGAGACAGGATGGGAGCGTCAGTTCCAGCGTGTCCTTAGCGCGGATTATCAAACAGTGAATTCGACCCCAGTCAGGCGAACTCGTAGTGGAGGGTGCGGCCGCCCCACTAGGGCACGACGGTGGAGGGCAGGTCGGCGGCGCGGAGCACGGGTGAGTAGGCGCGGCGGTTGAGCCGGATCACGACGTGGTCGCCGTGGTTGTGGATGGTGCGTGCAGCATCATCGGCCTGACAGAATGAGCCGCGCCCACCTACGGCCGGGAGGGCGTCCGCGACACCGCGATCCGAAGTCGCGTGCTCAGCGGCGAGAACCTCCGCATCTCAGGCGACTGTGGCCGGATCCGCGGAACGGGACCGCCGCGTTCTGGACGGGTTTGGACGGCGGGCCCGTTGCGGCTGATCGCCGGTCAGATCCCGAAACGCAGAATTCGGGCTCCCAGAGGGGTCTGGGAGCCCGAACTCGATGGTGGTCAGGGGCGGGGTCGAACCGCCGACACCACGATTTTCAGTCGTGTGCTCTACCAACTGAGCTACCTGACCTCGACACCACCGAGGTGGCATCTCCCGCCGCGCGAGCGGCACCGCCCACCTCGACGTCCGTCGGTGGTCGTGCACCGGCGAACGTGCGGTGGAACGGGGACGGCCGGTCCGGGGACCGGCCGCGGGAGCGGACCTGACGGGATTTGAACCCGCGACCTCCACCTTGACAGGGTGGCGAGCACTCCAAGCTGCTCCACAGGTCCTTGCAGACTGCTCATCGTACCGCGGCACCGGGTGCCGCTCGTAGGCCGCGCGGGACTCGAACCCGCAACCAGCGGATTAAAAGTCCGATGCTCTGCCAGTTGAGCTAGCGGCCCGGGCTGGCGGCTCCGGGGGGAGCAGCGCGGGGAGACTATCCCGCCGCTGCCCCCCTCGCCAACCGGCCTCGTCCGCCTCTACGGTGAGGGCCGGCGCTCCGCGCGCCGCGCGTCGGCGACGCCCCGTCGCCCGATGGAGGAGCCACCCGATGGCGAGGTCCCCACGTGAGCCACTGGCAGGCGCAGCCGCGTCCGCGGGCATCGAGGTCCGCGTGCTCCAGGCGGACGACGAGGCCGCGGGGGTAGAGCGTTTCCTCGCCACTGCCGAGGAGGATGTCGGCGGTCCGGTCGTCGATGAGTCCGAGGAGGAGCGGCTGCGCGCGTTGCTGCACGGCGAGCGGCGCTCCGCCTCGTGGCGCTCTGCCCTGCTGTACAGCGAGGGCCATGAGGTCGCCTACACGGCCATCGTCCTGCCCTATGCGGCGCGCAGCGCCGTCGCCACCGGCGACATCGTCGTCCGTCGCCGGCTGCGCGACCCCGCCACGGTGACCGCCGCGGCGTTGCGGGCGGCGCGCGGGCTCGTCTCGGGTACCGACGTCCGCGCACTGCAGCTGTGGATCCGTTCCGTCGGCCCGGCGGAGCTCGATGGCATCGAGGTGGCCGCGGGGACCCTGGAGCGTGAGCTGCTCGTGCTGGCCCGGTCCCTGCCCGCCGTGGACGCCACCGGTCGGGAGGCGCTCGAGGAGCTCTGGGCATCGGGCGGACGCATCCGGTCCTACGTGCCGGACCGGGATGACGTGGCGGTCGTGGCCGTCCTCGCCGAGGCCTACGAGGGGACCGACGATGGCGGCTGGGACCTGGACCGCCTCGCCGCTCGGCGTCGCTACGCCTGGTTCGACCCCGAGGACCTGCTGCTCGCCGAGGACGCGGACGGTCGCGTGCTCGGCCTGCACTGGTTGAAGCCCCGCGGCGGTGGCGAGGGTGAGGTCTACAACCTCGCCGTCCGACCGGGCGCGCAGGGGCGGCGGCTCGGCCCGGCACTGCTCCAGGCCGGACTCGACCACCTCGCCGACCTCGGGTGCGACCGGGTGGTGCTCTGGGTCGATGCCGCGAACGTTCGTGCGGTCCGCCTGTACCAGCGGCACGGCTTCAGCGTCCGCTCGACCGACGTCGCGGTCGGTCTCGACGTCGATCCCGGGTGACCCGCGTCGCCGCCGGTCACGAGACCGTGACGCGCTCCGACTCGTCGAGATCCTCAGGACCGCGGTGCGCACGCTGGCCGGGCGGCACGAGCTTGTAGCCAACACCACGGACGGTCACGATCATCTGCTCGTACTCCGGGCCGAGCTTGGCGCGCAGCCGACGGATGTGGACATCGACGGTGCGCGAGCCGCCGAAGTAGTCGTAGCCCCAGACCTCCTGGAGGAGCAGCTCCCGGGTGAAGACCCGGTTCGGCGCGTTCGCGAGCGCCTTGATCAGCTCGAACTCCTTGTAGGTGAGGTCGAGCGGCTGACCACGCAGACGGACCTGGTAGCTGTCCTCGTCGACGACGAGGTCACCGATGTTCGCGGCACGCTGCGGTGCGTCGGCGAGTGCTCGGTCCCGTGCCAGTCGCAGCCGCGTCTCCAGCTCCGCCGGCGATGCCTGCGGCAGCAGCCAGTCGTCGAAGCCCCAGGTCAGCTTGAGGGCGGCCAGGGCCCCCTCCGCCGTCACCAGCAGGACCGGTCGAGCGTGCTCGTGGAGCGAGGCGGCGCGGGCTGCCCCCGCAGCACGGCGGAGGTCGACCGTGGCGTCCACCAGGACCACGTCCGCGCGGCCGACCGCCTGGAGGGACGACGGCTCCAGGGGCGCGTCCTGGACGGTGTGGTCGAGGAACTCGAGCCCGGGGAGCAGCGCGGCGCTACCGCCGGTCCGCTCCGTGAGCACCAGCAGGTGCACGGGTCTCTCCTCGTCGTCGGTCGACCGCACGCCACGGACCACCGGGTTCGGGTGGTACCCACGGCGCGGGGTCCGAACACGACCGGGCCCCGGGGATGACGGGGCACGTCGGTGCGGGCGTCGTCGCCGGGGCTACCGGGGGGAGCATGCCAGCATCGCTCGGCAGCGTCCACCCGGCGAGTGCCCGTCGAGGCGGATCAGGCCACTCGGCGGCGTCGTCCCGGCCGGCCGGCCAGCACCGTCGCCACGCCAAGCAGCGCGAGCAGCAGTCCGCCTGCGGTCAGCACCAGCGCGTCGACCCCGGTCCGTGGCAGCTGCGTACCCAGCACCTCGGGGCCAGAGGCCGGCTGTTGCGGCGTGGTCAGCACCACCGCCTCGACGTCGACGAGGAAGACCGTCTCGTCGTCGCTCGCGGTGACCTCGGCCTCGGATACCAGGCCCAGCCCGGTCACGGTGGCGACGTTGGTGACCGCCGGTTCGGTGAGCTGCTCCGGGGGCACCGCGTAGGTCGCGGTCACGGTGATCGAGGCACCGGCCGCGAGCTCCACCCCGTCGAGCGACGCGCTGAGATCACCGATCAGATCGTCGACGAGGGTGAGACCGACGAGCGTCTCCTCGCCCACGTTGGTGATGAGGTAGTCGTAGGTCACCGTGGCACCGTCCCGGCCGGTCACGTCCAACACCAGCGTGCCGTCATCGACCGTGAAGGGGACATCGGCGTCCACCGCGGTCTTGACGAGCGCGATGGCCGGCGTCGGGGCGGCCAACACGAAGGTGTTGGTGAAGGTGACCGTGCGTCGCTCGCCGGGAACGACCCGGGTCGGATCGGTCCGGGCCCCTTCGACCTCGCCGTCGTCGTCGAGCCGCCAGGTGGTGCGCACGGCGTCGAGGGTGTCGGTCTCCTCGACCCAGCAGTCCGCCTCGTCTGCCACCTCGAGGTCGACGGACCCGCCATCGACCAGCTCCACGGTCTCCATCCACGTCCAGGAGATGTCCGGCTCCTCGCCCGGGAACTCGGCCTGCTGGCAGGCGACCACGAGCGTGACGGGCAGCGGCTCCCCGTCCGCGCCGGTGGGGGTGGGGCCCTCGACGACCTTCGCGACCGTCAGGGTGCCGGTGGTCGGCTCATCGCAGGTCACGGCGACCGAGGCCGGGTGGGAGTCCGCGACGAGCGGGGTACCGGCGGTGGTGTGTGCGGAGGCGGTGTTGTCGATGGTCATGCAGAAGGCGCCGTCGAGAGGATCCGGGACGGCGACCGGCAGGTCGAAGCGGGCGGAGGCGCCGGGCGCGAGATCGTCTGCCTCGCAGGTCACCTCGCGGGGTGCGGCCGAGTCGCTCGTGCACCCGGCGGGGAGGGTGCCGAGCTCGAAGGGGGCCGGGATGGTGTCGGTCACCTCGACGCTCAGGGCGGCGACGGCCCGCTCCCCGGCGGCCGCGTTGCGGACGGTGAGCGTGTAGGCGAACGTCCCGCCGGGAGCCACCTCCGCGGCGGAGGCGGACTTCTCCAGCTCCAGAGCCACGAAGGTCTCGTCACTGCACGTCGCCTGGTCACGGCCGTCCTTGGCGCGGGTGCTCTCGAACGCGGTGATCTGGAGTCGGGTCCCGGTGGCGAAGCCGGGCTCGTTGCCCTCCAGCGCGATCGCGAAGGTCCCGCTGATCGTCTGTGAGCAGGACAGGTGGAACAGCCCCTGGCCCTCCAGGGGTGCGTCCGGTTGCCCGTCCTCGCCCAGCCAGTGGAAGCCGGGGATGGCGACGTCGTTGCCGGCCACCTCGGTGACCGCGAACGCGAGGGTGCGTGCGTCACCGGCCAGTTCGTTGGCCGTCGGGTCCGCCTGATCGGCGAACGCCCGGAAGGTGAGCTCGCCGCGGACGTCGAAGGGCGAGGCCGTCGCCGTCCCGACACCGATCGTGACCAGCTGCGCGACCAGCAGGCTGAGCAGGACGCCCAGGGTCACCGTGGCGCGGGCCGGACCCCATCGCGCCGGGGGCTGCTGCGTGGTCCCCATGACGGTGCCTTCGTGTCGAGACCGAACCGGCCGTTGCGGACGGCGCGGTGCGCCGTGGGCACGGTCGGTCTCGCCACTCGCTCACCTCGGGGCCTCGACGGCACCCACCAGGACGGTGGGGTCGGCGAGGGCGACCGGGACGAACTGCCCGAGGCTCATCGCATCCGTGTGTGGTCGGAGCATACGGAGCGTGCCGTCCCGGGGGAAGGGCGTCACCCCGGGCTGTGGACGGACCGACGCTATGGGGGACGCTGGGGCTCGCCGGCAGCGCCGCCTCGGCCCCGCCACGCTCACGCTCCGTCGGTGGTCCTCCGCGCTGCGCTGACGCTCCGTCGACCGATCGCGGGGTGCTCTCTCGGGCACGCTGCGTGAGCGCTCCGAGACGGTCCGGCCTCGATGAAGGCGATCGCGTGGCCGCAGCAGGCGCTGGGCGCTCATCGAAGAGGTAGTCCGCGCGTTGAGCGCTCGCCGCCAGCGGGTGGTTGGCGTGGCGTTCGGCACGGTTGCGTTCCCGGAGCCGGGGCCGTGGTCGTAGGCTCCGCCGGTCGGCGAACCCGTTCCCCGAGGAGGTGCCGGTGTCGTCTGCGCCCGAGGAGCCGCTCGCGGTGGCCGACGACGCTGCGGTCGAGGCGGTGCTCGAGGTGCCCACCCGGGCCGGGATCTACCGCCGGCTCCGGCTCGAGGGGCAACCCCTGTCCGCCCGCGAGATCGCCGCGATGTTCGGCCTCCACGCCAACGTCGCCCGCACCCACCTCGACGCGCTCGCGGCGGTCGGCCTGGTGCTGGTCGGGTCACGCAAGCACCCTGGCGGCGGGCGCCCCGCGCGGGTCTACGTGGCGCGGGAGCAGGTCGCCGGCCCCGACCCGCAGGTCCCGCCGGGCGGCCAGCTGGCGGTCCATGCCGTCGTCCAGTTGATCGCCGGTCTCGCCGAGCATCGGGCGAAGCTCGCGATCCTCGCGGAGGAGCAGGGGCGCAAGCTCGTGTCGGCGGTCGCCGGACGCGCCGCGGCCCGGGACCTGGATGCCGCGGCGGTGGTGGCCGTGGAGGCGCTCAAGGCCGCCTTCCCCGAGGTCCGCCTGGCCGGGGTGGCAGACGAGCAGGTGGTCATCGAGGGCTTCGACGCCGGGCTGCGACTCGTCGGCGAGGTCGACGGGCAGGTCGGTGACGCCCTGACCATCGGGTTCGTGCGGGGTGCGCTCGCGGCTGCCGGGGCGCCGGCGCGCGTCACGGCCCGGGCGGGTCGCGCCGTCGCGGTGCTCGACGCGGACGCGGTCGGTGCGGTCCCGGCGCCGGCTGACAGCGTGGACGTGCGGCGGCTCCTCGGCGACACGGGTGTCCGCACCGCCATGCGGGCGATGGAGGGGTTGGCCCCCGGCGACCACCTCGAGGTCCTGACCGACGTCGAGGGCTCCCCGGCCGCGTACGCGCGCTGGGCGGACCGCGCCGGCCACGAGGTGGTCGACGTCGCGCGCGTCCGGGACGCCCGCGGCCGCCGTGCGGTGCGGGTGCTGCTCCGCAAGGCCACGGGCCGCTGAGCGGCCACCTCGCCGCACGCCGAGGCGGAACGTTTCCCGCTTTGCCGTTCCGATACCGAGGTGGCACGCTTGCCGCTCCGGTGGGAGGCGCCGGGTAGCACGGAGCGAGGGAGCGGGTCGTGGACTTCCGTCTCAGCGAGGAGCAGGAGGCCTTCCTGGCCTCGGTCAAGGACTTCGCCCGCGAGCACGTCGAGCCTGGGGTGCTCGAGCGCGACCGGGCGGGTACGTGGGACTGGGACGTGTGGCAGCAGGTCGCCGGCTTCGGGCTGGCGGGGCTGCCCATCCCGGTCGAGTACGGCGGCTCGGGTGCCGACGTGCTCACCACCGGCCTCGCCCTCGAGGGCCTGGCCTACGGCGGCCGCGACGCGGGGCTCAACCTCTCCCTCGGCGCGCACCTGACCATCGGGGCCATGCCGATCGCCCTGCACGGCAGCGAGGAGCAGAAGCAGCGCTGGCTCCCGAAGCTCGCCGCCGGCGAGACCGTCGGCGCGTTCGCGATCACCGAGCCCGAGGCCGGCTCCGACACCGCCGGGATGAAGACCCGCGCGGAGCGGCACGGCGACACCTACGTGCTCAACGGCACGAAGACCTTCATCACGAACGGCTCGCTGGCCGAGGTGGTGACGGTCGTCGCCCGGACCGATCCGGATGCCCCCGCGGGGCAGGCCTTCACGGCGTTCCTCGTGGAGCGGGGCACGCCTGGCTTCGCGGTCTCCAAGGAGCTCAAGAAGCTCGGGAACCGGACCTCGCCGACGGTGGAACTGTCGCTGGCCGACGTCGAGGTGCACGAGTCGCAGATCCTGGGCGATGTCGGCAGTGCGCTGTGGAAGGTCGGCTTCGAGTGCTTCGACTGGGAGCGCACCGTCATGGTGGCCTCCGCGATCGGCTCGATGCAGCGCGACCTCGAGGAGTCCGTGCGCTACGCCAAGGAGCGGGAGGCGTTCGGCAAGCCGATCGCCCGGTTCGGGGCCATCCAGCACAAGGTCGCGCAGATGCGCATCCGGCTGGAGATCGCACGTCTCCTGCAGCGCCAGGCGGCCTGGATGAAGGACAACGGCATCGAGCACTCGACCGAGGCGGCCATCGCCAAGGCCTACATCGGCGAGGCGGGTGTCGAGTCGGCGCTGGACGCGATCCAGCTCCACGGCGGCTGGGGCTACGTGGACGAGTTCCACGTCGAGCGCTCGCTCCGGGATGCGAAGCTCGCCGGCATCGGCGGCGGCACCACGGAGATCCAGGAGATGATCATCGCCCGGACCCTGCTCGGCTGAGCGCGCCGCCCGTGGCGGGTACCGAGGTAGCGCCGGGAGCGACGGTCAGCGGGCGCCCGCGGTCAGGTCGGCTGGCTCCGTGCGCAACCCGTTCGGCCGGGTCGCCGCCGGGCCGGTCGAGCCACGCACGACCAGCTCGGGCCGGAAGGTCAACTCGGGGGTGGCGGCGTCCGGATCGGCCACCTGTGCGGTGAGCAGCTGGACGACCGCGTCCGCCATGCGCTCGAAGGGCTGCTGCACGCTGGTCAGCGGCGGGTCGTAGTAGGCGTTGGGGCCGGCGTCGTCGAAGCCGACCACCGACAGGTCGAAGGGCACGTCGAGCCCCTGCTCGCGCGCCGCGCGGATCACGCCGAGCGCCATGCGGTCGCTGGCGCACACCACGGCCGTCACGCCGCGCGGCAGCAGGTTCACGCCGGCCGCATGCCCACCCTCGATGCCGTAGATCGTGTCGGTCATCAGGGTCGGGTCGACGGTGAGGTGGGCGCGCTCGAGCCCGTCGAGGTAGCCCAGCCGCAGGCGGCCTGCGGTCACGTAGCGGCTGGGCCCCAACGCCAGCCCGATCCGGGTGTGGCCGAGCGACGCGAGGTGCGCGACGGCCAGGCGGGTCACCTCGGCATGGTCGACGGTGACCGCCGCGATGTCGAGCAGGTCCTCGTCGCGACCGTTGACGAGCACCAACGGGAGGCCGTGGTCGTGGAGGTCGTGGTAGCGGTCGTGGTCGGCGGAGGTATCCGCGTGCTCCCCGGAGATCAGCACGATGCCGGTCACCGCATGGTCCTGCAGGACGTCGAGGTAGTCGGTCTCGCCCATGCCCGAGGGTGTCGACGTGCACAGCACCGTGGTGAGGCCCTCACGTGCCAGCCGGGACTCCAGCGCCTGCGCGAAGCGGGGGAAGACCGGGTTGTCGAGCTCGGGCACGATCAGCCCGACCAGCCCGGTCCGCCGAGCCGGCCGGAGCCGGCCGTGCTCGTAGCCGAGCTGCGCCATCGCCTGCAGGACCGCCCGGCGCGTGGGCTCGGCGACCCCCGGCTTGTCGTTCAGGACACGGCTGACCGTCGCGGTGCTGACACCGGCGTGGTCGGCGACGTGCTTCAAGCGTGGCTTCACGCCGCGGACGATAGTCCACCACCGAACATCCTGCAAGAATTCCCGGAAATACTTGACAGATAGATGAAACTTGTTGCAAACTCTGAGATGACCTTGCACCACCCAGCTTCCGCGGGGCGAGGGGTCCCGCGGCTGGTAACCGACCCAGGAGCAACGATGAAGCGGTACCGCAAGTGGATCGCCATCGTCCCGGTCGCTGCCCTCGTGCTCGCCGCTTGCGGCGGGGACGCGGAGGAGCCGGTGGACGAGCCCGTCGAGGAAGAGACCGAGGAGCCCGAGGAGGAGGCCGAGGAGGAGGCCGAGGAGCCTGCCGAGGAAGCCGAGGAGGAGGAGGCCGCGCCGGTCCGTGCCGACGCCGACCTCGTGATCTGGGCCGACGACACCCGTCGCCCCGTCATCGAGCCCTTCGCCGAGCAGTTCGGTGAGGAGCAGGGCATCACCGTCGCGGTCCAGGAGGTCGCCTTCGACCAGATCCGCGACAACGTGTCCGTCCAGGGCCCGGCCGGCCAGGGGCCGGACGTCTTCATCGGCGCCCACGACTGGCTCGGTGAGCTGGTCGAGAACGGCGTGGTCGCCCCGCTGGACCTCGGCGCCTCCGCCGGCGACTACCTCGAGGTCGCGACCCAGGCCTTCGCCTACGACGGCACCAACTACGGCCTGCCCTACTCGATCGAGAACATCGCACTGATCCGCAACACCGAGCTCGCCCCCGAGCGTCCCGAGACCCTCGAGGAGATGGTCGAGATCGGGCTGGCCGTGGTCGAGGCCGGCGACGCCGACCTGCCCGTGTCCTGGCAGCAGAACGGCAACGGTGACCCGTTCCACAACTACTGGCTCGTGACCGCGGCCGGTGGCTACGTGTTCGGTCAGGCCGACGACGGCTCCTACCTGCCGGACGACCTCGGGATCGACTCCGAGGGCGGCCTGCGCGCGGCCGAGATCTTCGGTGACCTGTACGGGCAGGGCTTCCTGAACGTGGACGTGACCTACGACGTCATGATCGACAGCTTCTCCACCGGCCGTTCGCCCTTCGCGGTGACCGGGCCGTGGGCCGTCGGGGACTTCGCCGACGTCGACTTCGTCGTCGAGCCCTTCCCGACCGTCGAGGGGGGCACGCCGGCACCGTTCGTCGGTGTCCAGGGCTTCATGGTCTCCGCCTTCGCGGAGAACGACCTGGCGGCGCGCACCTTCGTGCTCGACTTCATGGGCAGCGACGAGGTCCAGCTGGCGCTGTACGAGGCGGGCAACCGTCCCCCGGCCAAGGTCGGTGCGTTCGAGCAGGTCTCCGACGACCCGATCGTCGCGGGCTTCGGTGCCGCCGGTGAGACCGGCCGCCCGATGCCGGCCATCCCCCAGATGGGTTCCGTCTGGGCGGCGTGGACCGACGCCTACGAGAACATCGCCGCAGGGCAGGACCCTGCCGGTGCGTTCCAGCAGGCAGCCGACCAGATCCGTGAGCTGATCGGACTCTGATCGGAACCCGGTGGGGGCGGCGGATCTCGCCGCCCCCACCACCGATGACCTGGCAGGATGCGGACCTGCCGCACACGCGGTGACGGTGACCTCGGCGGTCGCCGGTCATGAGGGAGCACATCATGGCGACGACGGGGGGCCAGGTGGCCTTCGCTGACCGGCTGGCCGAGCGGCTCGGTGCCGGGAGCGTCGCCGGCCTGCTGCTCAAGCTGCTCTTCCTGGGCGTGGTCAACGGGCTCACGCTCTACGCGGTGCTGACCCTGCTCCCGATGCGGGAGTGGACCCCGCTGATCGTCGTCGTCGTCGCGACCGTCGCGATCGACGTCGTCTACCTCTCCAAGCGCACGTTGCCGCTGAAGTTCCTCCTCCCGGGCACCCTCGCGCTGCTCGTCTTCCAGGTCTACCCGGTCCTGTACACCGCCTACATCGGCTTCACGAACTACGGCACGGGCAACGTGCTGGCCGAGCAGCAGGCGATCGACCAGATCATCAGCAACTCGATCATCGTGCCGGACGACGCCATCCGGTACGCCTCCACGCCTCTGGCCAACGACGCGGGCGAGCTCGCGCTGCTGCTCGAGGACCCGGACGGGGACCTCTTCCTCGGCACCGAGGAGGGGTTGACCATCCTCGACGAGGGGGACGTGGTCGGCGAGGGCGCCGACCGGGTCGTGGTGGGGGAGTTCCGCCCGCTGCGCCTGGGTGACCTCGGTGACCGCGAGGCGGAGATCCTGTCCTTCTCCGTCCCGCTTGATGCGGGCGACGTCGACGAGCTCGACGTCGACGCGACCGCCGACGCCATCAGCGTCCAGACCTTCAACACCGCCGCAGTGGCGATCCAGGGGCTCGAGTACGACCCCGTGACCGGCGTGATGCGCGACGTGGAGACCGGGACCGAGTACCGGGCGGTCGATGGCACCTTCACCGCCGAGGACGGCTCCACGCTGCGCCCCGGCTTCCGTGAGGTGATCGGGTTCGACAACTACCGCCGGGTGCTGACCTCCCCGGCCATCCGCGGGCCCTTCTTCCGCGTCTTCGTGTGGACCTTCGCCTTCGCGATCCTGTCGGTGCTGACCACCTTCGTGCTCGGCCTCGCCCTGGCGCTCGCGCTGAACGACCCCCGGATGAAGCTGCGTCGCACCACCCGGTCCCTCCTGATCGTCCCCTACGCGCTGCCGTCGTTCATGACCGCGTTGATCTGGCAGGGGCTGCTCAACACCTCCTTCGGCCCGATCAACCGCATGCTCGGGACCGAGATCCCCTGGCTCTCCAGCCAGGCGTTCGCGGGAGCCCTGCCGAAGTTCTCGGTCATCCTGGTGAACCTCTGGCTCGGGTTCGGCTACATGTTCCTGATCACCACCGGTGCCCTGCAGGCCATGCCCGAGGAGGTCAAGGAGGCCGCCCGGGTCGACGGCGCGAGCGGCTGGCAGATCCTCCGGCAGATCACCCTCCCGCTGCTGCTGGTGGCGGTGGGGCCGTTGCTGATCGCCTCCTTCGCGTTCAACTTCAACAACTTCAACACGGTCTTCCTGCTCACCGGCGGTGGGCCGCCGATCCAGGGCACGCTCACCCCCGCCGGCCATACCGACATCCTGATCAGCTTCAGCTACCGGCTCGCGTTCGCCGGAGGCCGCGGCCAGGACTTCGGGCTGGCTGCGGCGATCTCGACGATCATCTTCTTCCTGGTGGCGATCTTCAGCTACCTCGGCTTCAAGCGCACCGCCGTGCTGGAGGACATCAACTGATGGCTGCCGTCGATCCTGTGGCCACCGCGGCCGACTCCAAGCGCTTCGACCCGAGCCTCGGGGTACGCAACAACAGCGGCCCCAAGGGCGCGCGATGGTGGCGTGAGATCGGCTGGCGCTACGTCGTCGGCCTGCTCGGTATCGCCTTCGCGCTCATGCCGGCGTACTTCGTCGTCCTGGCCTCGATCTCCCCGACCGCGACGCTGCAGGGCGCGCAGATGCTGCCCCGGGCGGTCACGCTCGACAACTACCGCTCGCTGTTCGACGAGACGATGTTCTTCACCTGGCTGTGGAACTCGCTCAAGATCGCCGGCGGCGCCGCGGTCGCGAACATGTTCCTGTCCGCCATGGCGGCCTACGCCTTCAGCCGGCTGCGGTTCGCCGGG
>JBLRWQ010000076.1:0-13422 GCA_047921175.1 Nitriliruptoraceae bacterium
CGGACGTGTTCAACACCCTCCTGCAGATCCTCGAGGACGGTCGTCTGACCGACGCGCAGGGTCGCACGGTGGACTTCAAGAACACGATCCTGATCATGACCTCCAACCTCGGCACGAAGAACCTGACCTCGCCTGCGGTCGGGTTCGCCGCCGAGGACGAGGCGTCGATGTACGAGAAGATGAAGCGGCAGGTCGACGACGAGCTGAAGAAGCACTTCCGCCCGGAGTTCCTGAACCGCATCGACGACACGATCGTCTTCCACCCGCTGAGCACCGACGAGATCAAGCAGATCGTCGACCTGATGCTCAAGCGCGTGAAGCAGCAGCTCAGGACCAAGAACCTCGACCTCGAGCTGACCGACGCGCTGAAGACCTGGCTCGCCGAGAAGGGCTACGACCCGCAGCTCGGTGCCCGGCCGCTGCGCCGCACGATCCAGCGCGAGCTCGAGGACCGCATGTCGGAGCGCATCCTGCACGGCGACCTGACCGCCGGGCAGCTGGTGGTCGCTGACCTCGATACCGAGACCGACAGCGTGGTCTTCCGCGCGGTCGACTCCCCGGAGGCGCCGGACGTACCGCCGGTGGAGCTGGCCGGCGGCGGCGACCCGGACGAGCACGCCGGCGAGCAGGGCGAGTAGCAGGGCGAGGAGGAGGGCGCGTCGCCTGACACCGATGTCGTGCTCGCGGCGACGACCGCCAGGACCTGCGCCGGCCTCCCTGCGGGGGGCCGGCGCTAGTCTCGCCCCCCGGTACGCCGGACGCGCGGGGAGCACATCGTGGCGCATGACCTGATCGACTCCACCGAGATGTACCTGCGCACGGTGCTCGAGCTCGAGGAGGAGGGCATCCCGGCGCTGCGGGCGCGGCTATCCGAGCGGCTGAGCTTGTCAGCTCCGTCGATCTCCGAAGGGGTGGCGCGGCTCGAGGCGCAGGGGCTCCTCCACCTGCGTGAGGACCGCCAGGTGGCGCTGACCGCCGAGGGACGTGCCCGGGCGGAGCAGGTCATGCGCAAGCACCGTCTCGCGGAGCGGCTCCTGGTCGACGTGCTCGGGCTCGAGCACGAGTACGTCCACGAGGAGGCCTGCCGGTGGGAGCATGTGATCTCCGACCGCGTCGAGGAGCGCCTGGTCGAGTTCCTCGGCAACCCCACCACCAGCCCGTACGGCAACCCGATCCCCGGCTCCGGGGAGAGCTTCGATGATGTGATCCCCCTGGCGGACGTCGCGGTCGACCGCGTGCGGCTGCACTCGATCTCCGAGCACCTGCAGGCCGACACCGACGTCATGCACGTCCTCCACCAGCACGGGATGATCGCCGGGGAGCAGGCCGCCGTCAGCCGCGACACCGAGGTGGTGATGCTGGAGATCGCCGGGCATCGGATCGAGCTGTCGGTGGACGCGGCCCGGTTCGTCTACGTGCTGCCGGTCGACCCGATCGGCTGAGAGCGGCCCGATCGGCTGAGAGCGGCCCGATCGGCTGAGAGCGGCCCGGCGCGGCTGGGCGGCGCCGACGTCAGCGGGTCTCGGCCACGGTCGCGGCGCAGCGGTGCAGCAGCTCCACCGTCTCGTCCCAGCCGATGCAGGCGTCGGTGATCGACACGCCGTAGGCGAGCGGCGCATCGGGGGTCCAGTCCTGCCGGCCGGGGGCCAGGTTGCTCTCGAGCATCAGCCCGAGCAGCCCGTGGTCCTCGCCGCGCCATTGCGCCAGCAGGTCGTCCACGACCAGCCGCTGCCGCCGATGGTCCTTGCCGGAGTTGCCGTGGCTGGCGTCCACCATCACCGGGCGGGCGAAGCCGGTGATCGCCCGCGCGGCGTCCCGGGCGGCCGCGACCGTGGCCGCGTCGTGGTTCGGGCCGTCGTTACCGCCGCGCAGCACCACGTGCACGTCCGGGTTGCCGGTGGTGCGCACCACCGTGGTCCGTCCCAGGCCGTCGATGCCGAAGAAGGCGTGCGGGGCCACCGCGGCGCCGATCGCGTTGGTGGCGGCCCCGATCCCCCCGTCGGTGCCGTTCTTGAACCCGATCGGCATCGATAGCCCCGACGCGAGCTGGCGGTGGACCTGCGACTCGACCGTCCGTGCGCCGATCGCGGCCCAGGCGACCAGGTCCGTCTGGTACTGCGGGGTGATCGTGTCCAGCACCTCCACCGCGCAGGGCAGCCCGAGGCCCGTGACCTCCAGCAGCACCTGCCGCGCGATCCGCAGGCCCCGCGACGCGTCGGAGCTGCCGTCGAGCGCCGGGTCGTAGATCAGCCCCTTCCAGCCGATCGAGGTGCGCGGCTTCTCGAAGTAGGTCCGCATCACGATCAGCAGGTCATCCGCCAGCTCGCGGGCCACCGGCGCGAGCCGCTCGGCGTACTCGCGCGCCAGCGACGCATCGTGGATCGAGCAGGGGCCGACCACTACGACCATGCGGTCGTCCTCGCCACGCAGCGCCGCAGCGATCGCGGCCCGGGCGCGTCGGACCACCTCGTGGTGCGCGTCGGTCGCTGGCAGTTCGGCGCGGACCTCCGCCGGCGTCGCGATCGGCTCGAACACCTGGACGTGCCGGTCGTCGATGGGGGACGACGCCCCGTGGGCGACACGCACGCCGGCGGTGCCGCCGGTCGCCGCGGTGGCAGCGGTCGGGGGTTGGCTGGGCAGGTCCATCTGGCTCTCCTCGCTGGCCCGAACGCTACCGTCGGGCTCCGGGAGGGGAGAACCTGGCCGGGCACCCGGGCACCATGCCCGGCTGCGCGTCACCTCGGCGACCGGCCGGGAGCACCCCACCCGCCCGCACGACGTTCCATCCCGCTCGACCCCGCGTCCCCGCTGCGAGGAGCCTGCGTGTCCGACGTCACCGCTGCCCCGTCCGGTCGTTTCGCGCTCGGAGGTGATCTGCCCGTCACGCGGCTCGGCTTCGGGGCGATGCGCATCACCGGGGAGGGGATCTGGGGCGACCCACCGGACCGTGACGCGGCCAAGGCGCTGCTGCGCCGCGCGCGGGAGCTCGGGATCGACCTGATCGACACCGCGGACAGCTACGGGCCGTTCGTGTCCGAGGACCTGATCCGCGAGGCCCTGCACACCGGCCGTGGCGACGACCCGTACGACGGGGTGACCGTCGCCACCAAGGCCGGGCTGCTCCGCACCGGCCCGGGTGAGTGGCACCCGCTCGGCCGCCCCGAGTACCTGCGCTTCGCCTGCGAGATGAGCCTGCGCCGCCTAGACGTGGAGCGCATCGAGCTGTTCCAGCTGCACCGCATCGACCCGCAGGTGCCCGCCGAGGAGCAGTTCGGGGTGCTCGCCGACCTGCAGCGCGAGGGCAAGGTCCGCCACCTCGGCCTGTCCGAGGTGAGCGTCGACGAGCTCGAGCATGCCCGCCGCCACCTCGACGTCGTCTCCGTCCAGAACCGCTACAACCTGCTCGACCGCGGCTCGGAGGCGGTGCTGGACGCCTGCGAGGCGGCTGGGATCGGCTTCCTGCCCTGGTTCCCGGTCAAGGTCGGCGAGCTGGCACGGCCCGGCGGTCCACTGGACGAGCTCGCCACCGAGACGGGCGCGTCCCCGGCGCAACTGGCGCTGGCCTGGCTGCTGCGGCGCTCCCCGGTGATGCTGCCGATCCCGGGCACCTCCTCGATCGCGCACCTGGAGGAGAACGTCGCGGCTGCCGAGGTGGCGCTCACCGACCAGCACCTCGCCGCGCTCGAGGCGTTGGCGTGACCTCCCCCGCCCACGCGGCGCCGCCGGATCCCCCGGACGCGCCCGATGCCGCCACGCGCAGCCGGCTGACCACGGACCTGCTGACCTGGGCGACCAACGTGCGCGCGGACCTGCCGTGGCGCCGCACCCGCGACCCGTGGGCCGTGCTGGTCTCCGAGCTGATGCTGCAGCAGACCCAGGTGCCACGCGTGGTGCCGCGCTACCTCGCCTTCCTCGAGCGTTTCCCGACCGTGACCGCCTGCGCCGGGGCCACGGTCGCCGAGGTGGTCCGGGCCTGGGAGGGGCTCGGCTACAACCGCCGTGCCGTCAACCTGCACCGGGCCGCCGAGGTGGTCGTGGCCGAGCACGGGGGCCGGCTCCCGGACCGGCTGGACGACCTCCTGGCGCTGCCCGGTGTGGGTCCCTACACCGCCCGGGCCGTGCTCACCTTCGCCTTCCAGCGCGACCATGGTGTCGTCGACACCAACGCCGCACGGTTCCTCGCGCGTGCCGCCTCCGGCCACCGGCTGACCGCCCGCGCGGCGCAGCAGCTCGCGGACGAGCTGGTCCCGCTCGGGCACGGTTGGGCGTGGAACCAGGCGGTGCTGGACCTCGGCTCCCAGGTCTGCACCAAGCGTGCGCCTCGCTGTGGCGCCTGCCCGATCCGGTCCTCCTGCGCCTGGGCCCGCACCGGGTTCGCCGCGCCGGACCCCGCCGATGGCACCGCAGGGACGTCCGGCAAGCAGCCCCGCTTCGCCGGCTCCGACCGGCAGGGCCGCGGCCGGCTGGTGCAGGCGCTCAGGACCGGGCCGGTCGATCTCGAACGTGTCGCCGACGCCGCCGGCTGGCCGGACGAGCCGGACCGGGCGCGGCGCGTGGCCGACGGGCTGGTCGGGGAGGGCATGGCCGAGTACGTCGACGGGCAGCTGGCCCTGCCTGACCAGGCCCGGTGAGGAGCCGACCGTGAGCGACCCGCTGCTCGCCGCGGTCCGGGACGCCCTCGCCGACGGCGAGCCGCGGAGCACCGACGAGCTGCTCCGGGCGGTCCGGGCCGCGGGCGGCCGTGGGGTCGGCCGTGCGGCGCTCGGGCGGGCCCTGGCTGCGGCCGGCGATGTCACCGAGGTGGAGGTGCTCGGCCGGCGTCGCTGGCAGCTCGCCGGTGGGGACCTCGAGGAGCGTGTGGAGCTCTCCGGCGCCGGCGCGGATGCGCCGATGCGGGCCGCCGGCACCCTGCTCGACGTCGGTGCCACCCGTGCCGCCCTCGACGCGCTGGAGCTGCGGACCTGGCAGGCGGAGGCGCTGGCCGCGTGGTCGACCACCTGTCGCGGGGTCGTGGAGGCGGTGACGGGCACCGGCAAGACCCGGCTCGCCATCGCGGCCGTGCGCACCGTGCTGGACGCCGGTGGCCGGGTGCTCGTGCTGGTCCCCACCCTCGAGCTCGTCGACCAGTGGCACGCCGGCCTGCGCGCGCTGGTGCCCGCGGCCCGGGTCGGCCGGCTCGGCGGCGGCGGGCAGGACGACCTGTACGCCCACGATGTGGTGCTTGCCACGCCGCACTCCGCTGCGGACGTGCCGATCGAGGCGCCGCCGGGGCTGCCGGGGCTGCTCGTGGCCGACGAGGCACACCGCTACGGCGCACCGACCTGGGGGCGGGCGCTCAAGGAGGAGCTGCCGCTGCGGCTCGCGCTGACCGCCACCTACGAGCGCGGTGACGACGGCGTGGCCGAGGTGCTGGAGCCGTACTTCGGCGAGGTGGTCTTCCGCTACCGCTACGACCGCGCCGTCGCCGACGGCACCGTGGCCCCCTTCGCCATCGCGCACGTCGGGGTCGAGCTGAGCGACGCGGAGCGGACGGTCCACGACGCCGCCGACGCCCGGGTCCGCACGCTGCACGGCGAGCTGGTCGGGCCCCTCGGCATGCCGAAGGAACCGGGGGCGCTGCTGCGGGCCGTCACCGCCGTGGTGGCCGACGCGGACCGCCGTGGCGGCGGCCAGGGGGGCGGACCGGGCAGCGGCCAGGGGCGCCAGGTCGTGGCCTGCCGCGAGTACCTGGCCCGGATCCGCCAGCGCCGGGACGTGGCCGCGACCGCTGCCGCCAAGCTCGAGGTGGTCCGCGCCGCCGCCCCCGCCCTGGCCGGTGGCCGGTCCCTGGTGTTCACCGACACGATCGCCCAGGCCGATGACGCGGCGCGGGCGTTGGTCGCCGCCGGGGTCGGCGCCGAGACCGTGCACGGGCAGCTGAGCGACGACCGGCGTCGCATCCGCCTGGCGCAGTTCCGTCGCGGACGGATCACGTGCCTGGTCGCCCCCCGCGTCCTCGACGAGGGCATCGATGTGCCCGATGCGGACGTCGCGCTGGTCCTGGCCGCCTTCCGCACCCGCCGGCAGCTGATCCAGCGTCTGGGCCGCGTGCTGCGGGTCAAGGACGACGGTCGCGCCGCCCGGCTCGTGCTCGTCCACGCCCGGGGGACGGGCGAGGACCCGGCCCGTGGTGGCCACGCCGACTTCCTGGCCGAGGTGGCCGGGGTGGCGGAACGTGTCGACCACCTCGACCCGCGTCTCGATCCGTCCGCGATCGCCCGCTGGCTGGCGAGCGAGCAGCGCGCACCCGGCGCCCTGCGTTAGGCTGGGTCCCGGCGCCCGCTCCGCCCCGTGGCGCCCGCTCCGCCCGGCCGGCGGATGTGGGGGTCCGAGGATGGACGGGCCCGGACCGTGCCGGGACCGCACCCGGGGGAAGGACGCACGCGTGGTCGAGCCCACCCGTGACCCCGCCCTGCGCGAGGTGCTCGCGCTGCTGGCGCCGGGGACGTTCCTGCGGGAGGGCATCGAACGCATCATCCGGGCCGGCCGGGGCACGCTGCTCGTGATCGGCTGGACGCCGAAGGTGGAGGCGCTGACCTCCGGTGGCTTCGTGATCGACATCGCCGCCACCAGCCAGCGCATCGCGGAGCTCGCGAAGATGGACGGTGCGCTGATCCTCGACGGCGACGCGAACCGGGTCCTGCGCGCCAACGTGCACCTGGTCCCCGACCCGACCATCCCGACCTCGGAGACCGGCACGCGCCACCGCTCCGCGGAGCGCACCGCGAAGGAGTCCGGCCAGCCGGTCATCGCGGTCTCGGAGTCGATGGGGATGGTGAACCTGTACTTCGGGCAGACCAAGCACGTGCTGGAGGAGGTCTCCGCACTGCTGGTCCGGGCCAACCAGGCCCTGTCCACCCTGGAGCGCTACCGCTCCCGCCTGGACGAGGTCACGGCCCTGCTGTCCGCCCGCGAGGTGGAGGACACCGTCACGGTGCGCGACGCGGTGCTCGCGGTGCAGCGCTCGGAGATGCTGCGCCGCATCGCCGGCGAGGTCGAGGCCCACGTGATCGAGCTCGGCACCGAGGGCCGGCTGATCCAGCTCCAGCTCGATGAGCTGATCGGCCCGGTGGGCAACGAGCGCGAGCTGCTGGTCCGCGACTACCTGCGTGACCGCCGCCGCAAGCTCCCTCGGGTGCTCGGCGAGCTGGCCGAGCTCAGCACCGATGAGTTGCTCGACACCGAGCGGGTGGCGGGCATCCTGGCCTTCGACGCCGACGAACTCGACACGCCCGTCACCCCCCGCGGCTACCGGCTGCTCAGCCACATCCCCCGTCTGCCGGCCACCATCGTCGACCGGCTGGTCGACCGCTTCACGCTCCTGCCCAAGGTCATGGAGGCCACGATCAGCGACCTGGACGACGTCGAGGGGATCGGGGAGCACCGGGCGCGCATGATCCAGGACGGGCTGCGCCGGCTGTCCGAGCCGGTCGGGCCCGACCGGTACGCCTGAGCGTCCCGGGTACCCCGACAACGCCACGGGCATCCGAACGCGCGTTTCCGTGCGCGTAGCGCCCCATCTGGGCCCGTATGGCCCCTCGCTGCGACGCGCCGGAGGTGCTATCCTGGCCCCGGCCGTTCGGCGGTGACCGCCCGTTCCCGGGAGCCTCCGCCGCGGCGCTCTCCGGCGCGGTCGGTGCGATGACGTACGGCCTCGGGCGCCCCGGAAGCACGACCCGCACGATCGAGTGAAAGGTGCCGCGGAGACGGCCGACAGCGACGTGAGGGTCTGGTCCGCGAACCCCACCATCCCGGTTCGCACACCAGAGGTTCGGCCCCGCTCGCCGTCCGGTTCGGTCCGCTGCAGGACATCCCCGCGGAGACCGGTCGGGATCCGCCCCACGTGAGGAGCGAGCCTTCATGGCGTACAGCGTCGGCGACACCGTCATCTACCCCCACCACGGCGCGGCGGTCGTGGAACGCAAGGAGGAGCGCGAGCTCAAGGGCGAGGCGAGGGAGTACCTGGTACTGCGCCTGACCTACGGGGATCTGACGCTGATGGTGCCGGCGGACTCGTGCGAGGAGGTCGGGATCCGCAACGTGGTGAGCAAGAAGGAGGTCGAGCAGGTCCTCGACGTCCTGCGTGAGCCCGAGGGCAAGGCCGCCGGCAACTGGTCGCGCCGGTTCAAGGCCAACTACGAGAAGCTGCGCTCCGGGGACATCTACCAGGTCGCCGAGGTGGTCCGGAACCTCGCCACGCGCGAGAAGGACAAGGGCCTGTCCGCCGGCGAGAAGCGCATGCTGACCAAGGCCAAGCAGATCCTGCTGTCCGAGCTCGCGGTCGCGATCAACAAGGACGAGGAGCAGGCCGAGGCACTGGTCGAGGAGACCCTGCTCGCCGCGCAGGGCTGAGCAGCCTGCACGACGACGCGGCGCCCTGCGAACGGGCGTCGGACCTGCACAGAACCGTGGTAGAGCACGGTTCCGTGCACCCTCCTGCGACCTCGACCCGCGCCCCGCGCACGGAACCTTGGATGGACACGGTTCCGTGCGCCGACCGACACCGGCCGGTCGAGTGACCCCGACCGACGGCATCGTCCTGGACGGGGGTCCCCTAGCATCCGTGTGGGTGGAGCAACGGGACGGACGGACCGAGACCGATCAGCCGGCTCGCTGGTCCCGGCACCGACGGCGGCACCCCGTCCGCCGACGTGGTGCTGCCGCGACGGCGGTGCGGAGGGGACAGCGGAGGCAGCGATGGTGGAGCGCAACCCACCACGGGAGCACGTGGTCGTCGAGGTCGTGCGCCTCGGCGTCGTGCTCGCGGCCACCGCGGCCGGGTACGCCTTCGGTGAGCCGCTGCACGGCCTGCTCACCTTCGAGGACGCGTCCACCACCCGGCTCGTCAGCTCCCTGCTCGGGGCGCTGGTCGGCTACCTGTTCGGCGGCATCCTCGGCCGGCAGCTGGTCGTGACCACCCAGGCCACCACCGTGCGGCTGACCCAGGTCCCCGCCGTCCAGCTGATCGCCGGCTCGCTCGGTGGTGCCCTGGGTGCGCTGCTCGGGCTGTCGATCGCCGCGCCGGTCCTGCTGCTGCCGGCCCAGCGCTTCACGGTGCCGGTCCTGCTGCTGGTGGTCGTGGCGCTGGTCTACGCCGGGGTGCTGCTCGGCGCCGGGCGGGCGGCCGAGCTGAGCCGCTTCGTCGGGGTCCGTGGTCGCATCGACGTGCGCAACCCGGCCCGCGGTGCCGGGACCAAGGTCGTGGACAGCTCGGCGTTGATCGACGGCCGCATCGCCGAGGTCGCCCGCACCGGCTACCTCGAGGGCACGCTCGTCGTGCCCCGGTTCGTGGTCGCCGAGGTGGAGCGCATCGCGGCTGACGAGCGCAGCTACCGCGCCAAGCTCGGCCAGCGCGGCCTGTCGACCCTGCAGGTCCTGCAGGACGAGGGGCTCGTGGTGGTGGAGCTCAGCGACGACGAGGTGGCCGGGGTCGCGGCGGTCGACGACAAGCTCGCAGCGCTGTGCCGGGAGCGCAGCGCGGCGCTGATCACCGCCGACCAGGGGCTCGCCCGCACCGCCGAGGCCAGCGGGATCCGGGTACTCAACCCCCACGCGCTTGCCGACGCGGTCCGCGCGCCGGTGCTCCCCGGCGACCAGGTCCCCGTCCGGCTGGTGCGTCCCGGCAAGGAGCCGCGGCAGGCGGTCGGCTACCTCGAGGACGGGACCATGGTCATCGTCGAGGACGCCGAGGCGCAGCTGGGCGCCGAGGTCGCCGTCGACGTCACCTCGATCGTCCAGAGCCGCACGGGCCGGCTGCTGTTCGCCGCGCTGGCGGAGCCGCCGGCGTGAGCCGCATCGGGGTCGTCGTGGTGGCCGCGGGCAGCGGTGAGCGGCTCGGGTCCACGCAGCCCAAGGCCCTCGTGGCGCTGGCCGGCCAGCCGCTGGTCCGGCACGCGGTCCGGGGGCTGGCCGCCGCCGGGCTGCCGGCACCCGTGGTCGTCCACCCGGGCGACGGTCGCGCCGCGTTCGCCGCCGCACTCACGGGCACCGAGGTGGCGGCCTACGTCCCCGGCGGAGCGACCCGCACCGCCAGCGTCGCGGCCGGCGTGGCCGCCCTGCCCGCCGACGTCGAGGTGGTGGTGGTCCACGACGCGGCCCGCCCGCTCACCCCACCGGCGGTCATCGCCGCCGCCGTGGCCGTCGTGGCGGCACCGCCCGGGGTCACCCCGGTGCTGGCCGCCGCACCCGGTGTGGCGGTGGCCGACACCCTCAAGCGCACGGCCGGCGACGAGGTGGTCGCCACCGTGGACCGCACCGATCTGGTCGGCATCCAGACCCCGCAGGTCTTCCCGCGGCCCGTGCTCGAGGCGGCCCTGGCGCTCGGGGACGCCGCCACCGACGAGCTGGCGCTGGTCGAGCGTCTGCGCGACGCGGGCCAACTCGACGGCCGGGTCGTCGTGGTACCCGGGTCGGTCTGGGCGCGCAAGGTCACCTACCCCGGTGACCTCGTGCTGCTCGCGGTCCTGGCTGCCCACGCGCCCGACGCGTCGCTGGATGCGCCGGACGCCCGACGGCAGGTGGGCATCGGCGCCCCGGACGCGGCCGCGGGAGGTGGAGCGTGAGCGGCATGGATCCGGAGCGCGGCGCCGGCTCGGTGCGCGGCGCGGGTCCGGTGCCCGGTGCGTACCCGGGGATCCGCATCGGGCAGGGCGTCGACGTGCACGCCTTCGCCGACGACGCCGACCGGCCGCTCGTGCTGTGCGGTATCGAGGTGCCGGGCGGCCCTGGGCTGGCCGGTCACAGCGACGGCGACGCCGGCCTGCACGCGATCGCCGACGCGCTGCTCGGTGCCGCGGCGCTCGGGGACCTCGGCAGCCGCTTCGGGGTGGACCGGCCCGAGACCGCCGGTGCCGACTCCGCGGCGCTGCTGGCCGAGGTGGTCGCCGACGTCGCCGCCGCCGGCTGGGCGGTGGGCAACCTCGACGTCACCCTCGTCGCCCAGCGGCCCCGCCTGGCCCCCCACCGCGAGGCGATGCGCGCCCGGGTGGCCGAGGTCTGCCACCTCGATGTCGGGGCCGTGTCCGTGACGTTCACGACCACGGACCACCTCGGTGCCGTCGGGCGCGGCGAGGGCATCGTCGGCCTGGCGGTCTGCCTGCTCGTGCGGTCACAGGGGTGGGCCACGGGTCTGCAGGGGTAGGCTGCCGGGCCGGTGACCGGGGCCGCCGCCTGCGTCACCCCCGCGGTCCGCGCGCCCTCACCCTCCGACGACCGGTGGTCCCTGCCATGGCCCTGTCCCTGTACGACACGCTCACCCGAGAGGAGCGGCCCTTCGAGCCGCGCGAGGCGGGCAAGGCGTCGATGTACGTCTGCGGCCCGACCGTCCAGGGCGAGGCGCACATCGGCCACGGGCGGGCCGCGGTCGTGTTCGACGTGCTGCGCCGCTACCTCATCTGGACCGGCTACGAGGTCACGGCGGTCCAGAACGTGACCGACATCGATGACAAGATCATCCTCAGGGCCCGGCGCGAGCGGCTCGACCCGGCGGTCATCTCGACCCGCTACACGCGCGCCTGGAACCGCACCATGGACGCCCTCGGGGTGCTGCCGCCCGACGTGCAGCCGCTGGCCACCGGGCACCTGATCGAGATGCAGGACCTGATCACGCGGCTGGTCGACGAGGGCAAGGCCTACGCCAGCGGCGGGGACGTGTTCTTCCGCGTGCGCTCCTTCGACGGCTACGGGAAGCTGTCGCGGCGGCGCATCGACGACATGCAACAGGGCGAGGACGTGGTCGACGCCGACCACAAGGAGGACCCGCTCGACTTCGCGATGTGGAAGGCCGCGAAGCCTGGCGAGCCGGCCTGGGCCTCACCGTGGGGGCCGGGCCGGCCGGGCTGGCACATCGAGTGCTCGGCGATGGCGGCCAAGCACCTCGGGCACGGCTTCGACATCCACGGCGGCGGGCTGGACCTGGTCTTCCCCCACCACGAGAACGAGATCGCCCAGCACGAGGCCGCCCACGGCGGCGTCTTCGCCCGCTACTGGGTCCACAACGGCATGGTCCAGATGGGCACGGAGAAGATGTCCAAGTCGGTCGGCAACGTCGTCGGCCTGGCCGAGGCGCTGGCCGACTGGGGCGTCGGGCCGCTGCGCCTGTGGTACCTGTCGGCGCAGCACCGCACGCCGCTGACCTTCGAGGCCGCCCGGCTGCGCGATGCGACCACCGTGCACCAGCGCTTCGTGACCTTCCTGCGCTCGGCCCGGCGGGCGGTCGATGGCAGCGGTGGGAACGTCGTCCCCGACACCGAGGTGGCGGCGGCGCGCGTGGCCGCGTTCCGCGCCGCCATGGACGCCGACCTCAACGCGCCGGCGGCGGTGGCGGCGCTGCACGAGCTGGTCACCGCCGGCAACGAGCGGCTGCCCGCGGCCGACAAGGGTGACGCGGCCGCCCTGGCGGCGGTCGCCGCCCTGGCCGACGCGCTGGTCGAGCTGGCCGATCAGGTGCTCGGCCTGCACCTCGTCGACGCCCTGGTGGACGCGGCGGGGGTCGAGCGGCAGCTCGAGGTGCTGGTCACCTCGATGCTGGAGCAGCGGGCGGCGGCCCGGGCCGCGCGGGACTTCGCCACCGCCGACGCGGTCCGTGACCAGCTGGCCGCGGCGGGCGTCGTGGTCGAGGACCGCCCCGAGGGGTCGCGGTGGTACGTGGTCCCATCGTCGACACCGGGCGCGGCCGGCGGGGACGCCGCCGGCGGGGACGCCGCCGGCGGGGACGCGTGAGCCGCGGCCAGGATCGCGGCCCTCGAGGTGGCGGCGGGCGGCGCGGGTCCGGCGGGTCGCGTGGGTCGGGTGGGTCACGTGGGTCCGGTGGGTCGCATGAGACCGGCGGGTCGCGTGGGTCGGGTGGGCCCCGTGGGTCCGGTGGGTCGCAGCATCGTGACACCGCCCAGCGGCGCGACGCCGGTCGGTCCAAGGCCGGGCCGGACGACCATCGGCTCGTCGGCGGGATCCACCCGGTGCGTGAGCTCCTGCGCGCCGGCGGCCAGGTCCGCGAGCTCCTGCTCGCCGAGGGCCGGGAGCCCGACGCCGCGCTCGACGAGGTGCTCGCGTTGGCGCGTGATGCGGGCGTGCGCATCCGGCGCGTCGACCGGGCGCGGCTGGACGACGCCACCGGCGGGCTCGTCCACCAGGGCGTCGTCGCCGTGGCACCGCCGTTCCAGACCGTGAGCCTGGCGCAGGTGCTGGCCCGTGCCGAAGCGGCCGGCGAACCCCCGCTGTTGGTGGCGCTGGACGGCGTGACCGACCCCCACAACCTCGGTTCCATCGCCCGCACCGCCGAGGCCGTCGGGGCGCACGGCCTGCTGCTCCCGGGCCGCCGGACCGCCTCGGTGACCCCGGTGGTGGAGAAGGCTGCGGCGGGGGCGCTCGCGCACCTGCCCGTCG
>JBLRWQ010000077.1:0-13400 GCA_047921175.1 Nitriliruptoraceae bacterium
TCGAGGAGTTCCTCGGCGACGAGCGGGGACTCAAGCGCCTGTCGCTCATCGAGGCACAGGAGGCCGACCTGGTCCGCGGGCCCGTGGTCGACGCCCACGCGAGCGTCGAGGAGGCGCGTCGGATCGCGGCCGAGGAGGGCGTCGACTGGGTCGGGGTGCTCGACGGGGAGCGGTTGCGCGGCTGGATGTGGGTCCGTGACCTCGACCCGGCCCGCGAGGTCGGCGCCACCCACACCCGCGACTTCCGCGTGTGGATCCAGGGGCACGAGTCGCTGCGCACCGCGGTGGATGCGATCGTCAACACGCGCAACCAGGTGGCGGTGGTGTTCGAGGACGACCAGTACCTCGGCATGCTCTTCATCGAGAACGTCAGCCGCGAGCTGCTGCGATGACCGTGCTGGCGCAGCTGTCCCGGCCGCTGTGGGAGCCGCAGTGGATCGGCGACAACCTCGACGGGATCCTCGCCGCCCTGTCGGAGCACGTGCGGCTGACCGCGGTGTCGGTCGGGATCGGGCTGGTGCTGTCGCTGGTGCTGGCGGTGGTCGGGATCCGCAACCGCCGGCTGCTCGGCCCCATCTACGCCTTCGGGGGGCTGCTGTACACGATCCCGGCGCTGGCGCTGTTCGCGTTCCTGCGGCCGATCCTCGGCATCGGGGACGCGATGGCGATCACCGCGCTGACCTCGTACACGATCCTGATCCTGGTCCGCAACATCGTCAGTGCGCTGGACGGGGTGCCCGCGGAGGTGCGCGAGGCCGCCGACGGGATGGGCTACCGGCCGGTGCGCCGGTTCATCGAGATCGAGCTGCCGCTGGCCCTGCCGGTCATCATCGCCGGCATCCGCATCGCCACCGTGACCGTCATCGGGCTGGTGACGGTGACCGCGCTGATCGGCCGCGGCGGGCTCGGGGCCTACATCCTGACCGGGATCCGGCTCACCACCCTGCACCCGACGATGATCCTGGTGGGCACGTTCCTGTCGGTCGTGCTGGCGCTGGTGGTGGACCTGTCGCTGCTGGCGCTGGAGAAGGCGCTCACGCCCTGGTCGCGGCGGAAGGCGACCGTATGACCGCCTACCTGGTCGACATGGTCGAGTGGTTCGGCGTGGACGGGCGCTGGTCGTTCCTCGACGGGAACGGGGTGCCGTTCCGGGTCATCCAGCACGTCTGGCTCACCCTGCTGGCGATGGTGCTGGCCGTGGTGATCGCGCTGCCGCCGGCGCTCAAGCTCGCCCACGATCGCCGGGCCGAGGCGCTGGCGTCCGGGCTGGTCAACCTCGGGCGGGCCATCCCGTCCTTCGGGCTGATCGTGGTGTTCTTCGTGCTGGCCGCCCGGGTCGACTGGATCGGCACCCGGCACCCGCCGCTGGTGGTGGCGCTGGTCGCGCTGGCGCTCCCGCCGATCTTCACCAACGCCTACACCGCGATCCGGGAGGTCGACGCCGGCATCGTCGAGGCCTCCCGCGGCATGGGCTACACGGAACGGCAGCTGCTGCGCGAGGTGGAGGTCCCGCTGGCCTCCCCCGTCATCATGGCGGGCCTCAGGATCGCGTTCCTGCAGGTCATCGCCACCGTCGCGATCGGGGCGATCGTGACCAACACCGGCGGGGTCGGCTACTTCATCGTGCGCGGGTTCGCGCAGGGGGCGACGGGACGCGCGGAGGTGCTCGCCGGGGCGCTGCTGCTGGCGGCGCTGACGTTGTTGGCGGACCTGGTCTTCACGAGGGTCGAGCGCCGACTGATCCCGCACGGGGTCGTGGACAACGCGGGTCTGGCTGCTGTCGCAAGCCGGGCGGGTGCGGCGGGCTGACCTCGACCGGTTCGCCTGTCGTTGGCCGGAGCCGGTCCACAGGGCAGCGACGTGCACAGCAACGCGTACCTCGCCTGCGCTACAGTGCGGTGCATCTGGTTGAGGAGTGTCCCATGCCCACCGTCAGTACCTCCTTCCGGCTCGAGGAGTCGGTCAAGCAGCGCCTGGCGGACCACGCCCGCACCCTCGGCGTGACGACGACCGCTCTGCTGGAACAGCTCATCGTCGAGGGCCTCGTCGCTGCCGAGTTCCCTGGGATCATCTACCGCGGACCCTTCGGTGAACGCCGAGCAGGGCTGGCGGCGGGGCCGGACGTGTGGGAGATCGTCGCCCGGATCCAGGAGCTCCCCGGAACCGAGGAGGAGCGCATCGAGATCCTCATCGAAGAGTCGCCCCTCCACGCTCACCAGATCCGCCTCGCGCTCGATTTCGCCGCCCACCATCCTGACGAGGTCCGCGAACGGATCGAGCGAAATGAGCGCGCCCTGCTTGCTGCGATGCAGGCTGCAGAGGAGCGTCAGGCGTTCCTCGCATGAAGTTGCTCCTCGATGAGATGTACCCGCCTCGCACAGCCGTGCACCTCCGCGATGTTCACGAGATCGACGCCGTTCACGTTCGGGAGCTCGGCCTCGACGGCAGCCGGGATGACGTGGTCGCTGAAGCCGCGATCGGGTCGCGTAGGGTCGTGGTGACCGAGAACGCGCAGGACTTCGCTTCTTTCGCTGGCTTGACCGTGCTGGTTGTGCGCAAGCGACGCCTGCCCAACCGGGGGGCGCAAGCCAGCGCGCTTGCTGCCATCATCGCCCAATGGTCGCGGGAGGTTCCAGACCCGACGGAAGGGCTCCATTGGCCGAATCCGTCCCGGTACGGGGACCGCTACCCGCCTCGAGCCGGCGAGGAGGGCTTCGAGTCGGGCAACACCGCGAGCGCTGACCCGGGCATCTACACGCACCGCTCCTTCGACCTCGGCATCAACGTGGACGTGACCTGCGTCGGTGAGGTACTCGAAGCTCTGGAGCGAGCCTGACCTACGGAACAGGCCGAGCGGCCAGGGGGTTGCCTCCGTCGGCGCCGACGGGGCCTCCTACGCTCGTCGTACCGTCTGGTCTCCCCCGCCGTCCCGAACGGCCCGCGAGACCGTGCCCGCGTGTTCCCCAGGAGAGGACCCCAGATGTCCAGGCTACGTCCGAGCCGCCTGCTCACCCCCATCGCCGCACTCGCTTTGCTGCTCGCCGCCTGCGGCGGTGACGGCGCCCCCGACGCGGACGTCGACACCGGCGCCATCGAGGTGCCGGACGGCCCGACCATCACGGTCGCGTCCTTCAACTTCCCCGAGTCCACGATCCTCGCCGAGGTCTACGCGACCGCGCTCGAGGAGGCCGGCTACCCCGTCGAGCGTGAGCTGAACGTCGGCGCCCGCGAGTTGCTCTTCCCCGAGCTCGAGGAGGGCGGCATCGACCTGCTGCCGGAGTACCTCGGCTCGGCCATCGTCGTCGGCTTCGGCGGTGACGCACCATCGAGCGTCGACGAGGGCGTCGGCACCCTGCGCGAGCTGTTCGCCGACCTGGACGTCACCGTGCTGGAGCCCACCCCGGCCGCGAACTCGAACACCTTCGTGGTCCGCGCGGACTTCGCGGAGGAGAACGGTGTGACCTCCGTCGCCGACCTCGCGGGGCTCGGCGCCACGCTCGCCGGCCCGCCGGAGTGCGAGGGCCGTGACACCTGCTACCTCGGCCTGCAGACCGTCTACGGGCTCGACGACCTCGCCTTCGAGGCGATCGGTGAGGGCTCGGCCCGCCTGGTCGCGCTGACCGAGGACGACGCCCAGGTCATCCTGCTGTTCTCCACCGACGCCGTCCTCGCTGACGAGTCGCTGGTCGCGCTGGAGGAGCCGGAGGGCATGATCCCGCCGGAGAACATCACCCCGGTCCTGCGCACCGAGGTGGTGGAGGCGTACGGCGACGACCTCGTCGACCTGCTGGAGTCCGTCGGGTCCGCGATGAGCACCGAGGTGCTGATCGGCTTCAACGACCGCGCCAACCAGGGTGCCTCGCCGGACGAGATCGCCCGGGACTTCCTGACCGACATCGGCGTCCTGTGACCCACGGAGCCGTCGCGGGGCGCGCTCCGCTCCCCGCGATCGGCACCGCAGCACCCGCGACGCCCGGACCACCCACGGTCCGGGCGTCGTCGCGTCCACCCGGCTCCGCGACATCTCTTGCGGTGCTGCATCCCGTGCTGCATGATGTGCAGCATGGACACCTTGAACCGGAAGACCATCAACTTCGATCGCGCGGACACGCCGCCGGTCGCGCCGTTCCTCGACCAGGACTCCCCCGAGCACGCTGCCCTGGAGCGCCTGATCGGTGAACACCTCCCGTCCGACTCAGCGGCGCTTCGGGCACTCGTGCTGCTCGGCGCGGACCGTGTCCGTGAGACGCTCCTCGAGGAGGCCTACAACCGATCCGTCGATGGCGGGGATTTCGACGAGACGAGGGCGTGGGTCGCTGCGACCACCCGCGCACGACGCCGCCGGCGCACCCCAGCGTGAGCGCCCGGACCGAGCTGCTGCGGGGCAGTGTCTGGACGTTCCGCTACCTGGATGACGACGAGCCGAAACCGGTCGTCATCGTGTCCAACGATGGGCGCAACCGGTCCCGGTTCGCGTGGGTCCACGTGATCCGCATCACGACCCGACCGAAGCGGCCGCTGCCGACCATCGTGGAGCTCAGCGACCGCGACGCGCCGCTCAGGGGACGAGCGATGGCCGACGAGCTCGAGCTCGTGCACAAGGACGACCTCGAGGATCGCCGCGGCCTGCTCTGCCCGGCCACCATGGACGCGATCGATCTGGCACTGCGCCGCGTCCTCGATCTGCGCTGACCCGAGCCGGCCCGCGCGTCTCCTCCACAGACGCCGCACCGGTTGCGATGTCCGACCCGGCACGTACGCAACGTGCAGAGCGTACGTCCGCTGGCGGCGAGGGTGTCGATGGAGGAGCAACCGACCGCGACCGACGTACGTAGCGCATGGGCCGCGTCGCTGAACACCGCAGCCGAAGGCCGCCCCGTCCTGTTCCACCGCGGTGCGGAGGAGTTCGCCATCGTCCCCGCCTCGCTCCTACGCGCGCTGCTCCAGCGTGCGGTCCCGGCGCCGGAGGTCATCGCCTAGGAGGACGGCTGGACGGTGCTGCTCCCGGGCCACCCGGTCGCGGCCGACGGGACGACCCTGGACGAGGCGGTGCGGGACGTCGTGGCCGCGCTGCAGGACTACGCCGACGCCTGGAACGACCGGCTCCACCGGGCGCCGAACCACCAGCATGCTGCAGCGCTCGTGCAGCATGTCACGCTGTCGAGCGACGACGACCTGCTCGCCTGGGCGCGCGGGCCACACGACGGCCCCGCGCTGCAGCGGACGTGAGTCGTCCCTGGCCGACCCCGACCCGGGCTGACCATGCACGGTTCGTGGACACCGAGGGCTGGACGCCGGTCCCGTCCTCCCACCACGGGACCCACGAGCTCGCGCTGCCCGATGGGACGGTCCTCAGGACCCGCATCTCCCGTCCCCCCGACCGGACGACCTACGGCGCTCGGATGTGGGCCCACATCCTCCGAGACCCGCTCGCCGTCACCGAGGAGGCGTTCGGGGCGTGCGTGCGTGGCGGCCTCACCCCGGACCGCGGGACCGACGGCGCTCCCGAGGACCTCGGTGACCGCATCCCGTTGGACGTCGTCCGTCTGCTGCTTGAGCGGGTCGGGCTGACCCGTCAACGGATCCGCGGGATGACACGGGAGCAGGCCATCGCCCGCCTCAACGAGCACTGGTCGACCGGCCGCTGAACCCGAGCACCCGTCCCGGCGTCGTCGTGGCTGCGGGCCGGTCACTACGCTCGCCAGGTCACCCTCCTCCCCCACGTGGAGCCCCCGCCGTGCCGAGCCTGCCCCCCGTCCACGTCACCACCGACCGGCTCGAGGAGCTGGCGGTGGACGCGCTGGTCGTCCCCGTCTTCCGTGGCGCGATCGAGGGACCGGGCACCGACACGGCGCTCCGGGCGCTCGGGCTCAACGAGGTCCCGCGCGACGCCACCTTCCGCGGCAAGCCGGGCGAGGTGCTCCACCTCGCCGCCCCCGGCACCCCCTGGGGCCGGGTGACCCTGGTGGGGCTCGGTCGCCTCGACGAGCTCGACCCCGCGATGCTGCGTCGGGCCGCGGGCGCGGCCATCCGCAGCCTGGTCGAGGATGCGGCCACGGTCGCCACGACCCTGGCGTTGGTGGAGACCTCGATCGCCGCGACCCAGGCCGTGGCCGAGGGGGCCGTGCTCGGCGCCTACCGCTACGACGAGGCCCGCACCACTCCCAAGCCCTACGCGCTGACCGACATCACCCTGGTCGTGCCGTCCTCGCTGTCGGAGGCCGCTGCCGAGGCCGTGGACCGCGGGGTGGCCCACGCCTACGCGCAGTGCATGGCCCGCGACCTGGTCAACCTGCCGCCCAACCGGCTCGGGCCGGTGGAGTTCGCCGCGTACGTGACCGACCACCTCGGTGACAGCATCGAGGTGGAGGTCTGGGACGAGGAGCGGCTCGCCGCTGAGGGCTGCGGCGGGCTGCTGGCGGTCGCCGCCGGCTCCGAACGCCCCGCCCGGCTCGTGCGGCTGCACTACAAGCCGGAGGAGCCGGTCGCCTCGGTCGCGCTGGTGGGCAAGGGCATCACCTTCGACTCCGGGGGCATCTCGCTCAAGCGCCCCTCGGACGCGATGGCGTGGATGAAGGTCGACATGGCCGGGGCCGCCGCGATCGTCGGTGCCTGCAGCGCGCTCGCGGAGCTCGATGTCAACGTCGAGGTGTTCGCGGAGCTGTGCCTGGCGGAGAACCTGCCGAGCGGCTCGGCGACCCTGCCCTCGGACGTCGTGACCTACCGCAACGGGGTCACCGCCGAGGTCCGCAACACCGACGCCGAGGGGCGGCTGGTGCTGGCCGACGGGCTGATCCTGGCTGCCGAGGCCGGCGTGGACGCCATCGTCGACGTCGCCACGCTGACCGGCGCGGTCATCGGCGCGATCGGCCGGCACGCGGTCGGGGTCTTCGCCAACGACGACGACCTCCTGCGGCAGCTGCTCGCCGCCGGCGAGGACGCCGGGGAGCCGTCCTGGCACCTGCCGCTGTGGCGGGACCTCGAGGAGGGCATCGAGTCGGATGTGGCCGACATCGCCAACCTCGGCGACCCGAAGCTGGGCGCCGGTGCGACGATGGGCGCGCTGTTCCTGCGCCACTTCGTCAACGGCACGCCGTGGGCGCACCTGGACATCGCCGGGCCGGCCTGGCGCGACGACGCCCGCGACCACCTCTCCCGCGAGGGCACCGGCGTGCCGACCCGCACGCTGCTGAGGTGGCTCGAGCAGGCGGGTTGACCCAGCGGCGCGTCACGGGCGGCCGGCGCAGGCCACGACCGGCCAACGGCCGGCGTGCAGGAGCTGGTGGGTGACGTCGGTCGGTACCCGGCTGTCGTCCCGTGGACGCACCGGTGCCACCAGCAGCAGCGGCTGCGGCAGGGTCGCCGCGACGGTCAGCAGCGCGTCGGCGATGCGGGGGCCGGCCACGATCCGAGCGCGGGCCTCGATGCCCCGTCCCTGGAGCCGGTTCGACAGCGCCACCACCTCATCGTGCGCCCGCTCGTCCCGCTGCCCCGCGCGGGGTGCGGGGTCGACGTGGGCTGCCACCACCTCGGCGTCGAAGGCCCGGGCCCAGGCCGCGACCAGGTCGGTCGTGTGCTCCGGCAGCCCGGGGCCGACGGCGAGCAGCAGCGTGGCCGGCGGCCGGCCGATCGCGGCGCGGTCGGCGTGGGGCCCGATCGCGACCACCGGGCAGGGGCTGGTGCGCGCCAGCTCGTCGGCGACGTTGCCGACCATCCGGCGGTGCAGGCCGCCGCGGGCGTGGGTGGCCAGGCACACGATCGCGTCGGGGCGGGTGCGCAGGTAGTCCGCCAGCCTCGCGGCGGGATCGTCGCCCGGCAGCACCACCTCGACATCCGGCTCGGTGTCATCGTCGTCCGCCACCTCGGTGCTGGCGGCGGCGATGACCGCGACACCGGCGTCGGTCGCATCGTCGTCCGGCCCGTCGACGATGACCGCCACCTCGTCGGCCGTGGACGGCGACCCCGTGCCGCCCTCCCTGGCCGCAGCCAGCCCGTAGAGCAACGCGAGTGCCTCGTCGTGGACGCGTCGGGCGTGGTCGCCGACCCGCTCGCGGCGGCCTGCCACGTGGATGCGATGGATCGGCGCCTCGAACGTCCCGGCCAACAGGTAGGCCAGCGGCAGGACGGCGCGGGCGGCTTCGGTCCCGTCGAGCGGGACGATGATCGACCGCGGCGCGCGACGACGTGGGGTCCGGGCCTCGCTGTCACGCTGGGTGACGGCCTGCATGGTTCCGGCTCCGCTCGCGATCCCCTCCCGGGAGCGCGTACCGCAAGCGTACGGGGCGTGCGCGGCCAAGGGAAGGGCTACCTGTTTGCGCCTCCCCCCGCAGGCGCGTGCGACCGGCTGTCGGGCTCCGAGGCGCTGTCGGACTCCGAGGCGCTGTCGGACTCCGAGCCGCGCAGGCGTTCCGGGTGCTCAGGCGTTCGGGCCCAGCAGGTGGTCGATCGCGTCGGCGAGCGTCTCGATCGGCACGACCTCCATCGCGCCGGTGTCGACGCCCGTCAGCAGCGCCTGCTGCATCGCCGGGACGAACAGCACGTCCGCGCCGGCCCGCCGGGCGGCGACCGCCTTGGCCGGCAACCCGCCGATCGGCACGACCGTCCCGTCACCGCGGATCCCGCCGGTCCCCGCGATGTGCCGGCCCTGGGCCAGGTCCACGTCCACGGCGTGCGCGTAGGTCGTCAGGGCCACCATCATCCCGTGCGAGCTGCCGAGCGACAGGTCCCGGAACCACTCGGTCGGCAGCAGGTCGAGCGCGGCGAAGGTGATGCGGGCCTCGAGCGAGGGCGGTGCGGTGTCGAGCGTGCGCACGACCTGGTACGGCAGCCCGTCGCCGGTCCACTCCAGCTCGAAGGCGCCGTTGCCGGCGGTCTCGAAGCGCAACGGCGCGGACGCCGAGGTGGCATCCGGGGTCACGCCGTCGACGATCACCGCCTCCACCGGCGGGGCACCCAGCACCGAGGTGGCCTGCTCCCAGGCGCTGCGGTCCACCAGCGGCACGCCGTCGAGCTGGGTGATGATGGCGCGCTCCGGCAGGCCGTCGACCAGCGGGCCGTACGCCTCGACGAGCAGCCCGAGCGGCACGTCGATGCCGGCGTGGCGCAGCCCCACCGCGGCGGCCGCGGGCTCGGCCAGGGCGGGCCGGAGCGTCATCGAGTCGGTGCGCATGTCGACCGGCGGTTGCGGGTTGGTGACGACCCGGTCGCGCAGCACCTCGGCGACGACCGCCGGGCGGCCCACGGCCAACCAGGTCCAGCGTCCCGGCGGGTCGACCACCTCGCCGGCCACGTGCAGCCGGCCGTTCAGGCGCCAGGCCGTCCCGAGCGGGTCGTCGGAGACGACGTGGAGCCACGGGACCGGCAGGACGAGCACGAGCAGGCCGGCGAGGAGGGCACGCCGCAGCCACCGGACGGCGGGCCGTGCGGGCCGTGCGGGCCGTGCTGCTCGTGCGGGTCGGCGCAACGAGGTTCTCCTGCTGGCGCTCTCCTGCTGGCCTCCCCCGTACCGCCACGGTACCTCGCGGACAGTGTCCGAACGGCCACCCTGCCCGTGCGACGATGGGGGGATCGAGGGGCGGAGGTTTCCCGCTCAGGCGCCGAGGTCCAGCTGCACCCGGGCGGCGTAGGCCGGGTCGGTGGCCAGCAGCTCGTCGTGGCGCCCCCTCGCCACGATCCGGCCACGTTCGAGCACGACCACCTCGTCCACCACCGGCAGCGCCCGGAGGTCGTGGGTGAGCAGCAGCACGCCCCGCTCCCCCGCCGAGGCCAGCGCGTCCGCCAGGTACGCCCGGCCCGTGACCGCATCCAGGTCCGCCGTCGGCTCGTCCAGCACCACCAGCGGCGCGCCGACGAGCAGGGTGCGGGCCAGCGCGAGCCGGTGGCGCTGCCCGCTGGACAGTCGGCTGCCGGCCTCGCCCATCGGGGTGTCGAGCCCTCCTGGCAGCGAGGCGACGAAGCCGTCCAGGCCGGCCGCGACCAGCGCCGCATCGAGGTGGTCGTCCTCGACGTCGGGAGCGGCCAGCCGGAGCTCGCCGCGCAGCGTCGGGGCCAGGACCCGGGCGTCCTGGGGGCTGAGCGCCACGACACCGCGCACGGTGTCGCCGGCCAGGCGGGTCAGCTCGGTCCCGTCGAGGTGGACGACGCCATGGTCCGGGTCGAGGAAGCGCACGCTCAGGCTCGCGAGCGTCGACTTGCCGGCGCCGGAGCGGCCCACCACCGCGACCCGCCGGCCGGGGGCGAGCTCGAGGTCGAGGTCGTGCACGGCCGGGATCGTGCTGCCCGGGTAGGAGGCGGTGACGTGATCCAGGACCAGCGGTGGGCGCGCGGCTGCCGGGGCCCGCGCCGTCACGGGGTCGGGGGCCGTCGCGGGGTCGGGTGCCGTCGCGGGGTCGGGCGCCGTCGCGGGGTCGGGCGCCGTCGCGGGGTCGGGCGCCGTCGCGGGGTCGGGCGCCGTCGCGGGGTCGGGGGTCGTCACGGGGTCGGGGGCCGTCGCGGGGTCGGGGGCCGGCGGCGCGGCGTCCCAGACCTCCGCGAGCCGTGCCATCGACGTGCCGGCGCTGACCAGGGCGCGGCTCGCCATCGGCAGGGGCCCGACCGCCTCCGCGGACGCGATCGCCAGGATCAGCACCGAGGCCAGCAGCACCCCGTCCAGCTGCCCGGCGACCACCGCCGAGGACGGCCAGCACGAGCACGAGCGCGATCGCGGTCGCCCCGAGGACGAGCTGGACCGCGGCGTCGCTCCCACCCGTGCGGGCGATCCCCGCCCGGTCGGACGCCACCACCTCGGCATCGAGGTGATGGACGCGGGCCTCGGCGGCCTCCAGCTGGTCGAGCAGGCGCAACTCCGGGGCGGCCTGAAGGAGGTCGACGAGCTCGGCGCTGAGTGCGCCGCGGGCGCTCGCGAGACGCTGCTCCGGTCGGCGGGCCAGGCGCCAGGCGAGCAGGGGCACGCCGAGGCCGGCCAGCGCCAGCCCGGCCAGCAGGATCGGACCGGCAGCGGGCAGTAGGACCGTCCCGATGGCGACCACGACCAGGCTCGCGAGCGCCCCGCCGAGCACCGGGATGACCCCGCGCACGAGCGCCAGCTGGAGCCGTTCGACGTCGGCGACGACCCGGGAGAGCACGTCACCGCTGCGCCAACGGGCCAGGCCGACGGGGGCCTGGGGCAGCAGGCGCTGGTAGGCCTGCACGCGCAGGTCGACGACGACCCGGAGCGCCACGTCGTGCCCGGCGAGGCGCTCGATGTAGCGGGACAGGCCCTTCAGGATGGACAGGGCCCGGACCGACACGATCACGGCCGTCAGGTCGAGCAGGTTCGGGCGCAGCGCCGTCCGCGAGATGAGGTAGGTCGAGACGGCCACGAGCACGATGCCCGCGAGCGGGGTGAGCGCGCCGGCACCGACCGCGACCGCCAGCGGGCGGCGGTGCGGGCGGAGCAGGGCCGCGAGCTCGCGGGCGCGGTCCCACGCGGTGGGCGGGCGCGGGTCGGTCGACGGTGTTGCTTGTCGAGGGGCGGCTCCCCGCGCGGCTCCCCGCGCGGCTCCCGATGCGGCTCCCGATGCGGCTCCCGGGCCACGTGCGGCTGCGCCCTCCACCTCGGTACGCGTCAACGGTGCCGATGCGGCTACCAGGGCTGCGTACGCCCCGGCCTGTTCGGCGAGGGTGGCGGGCGGCCCGGCCTCCACCACACGGCCCTCGTCGAGCACCACCACGCGGTCGGCGTCGGCGGCGACCGGGAGACGGTGGGTGAGCACCACCACCGTCCGCTGCCCGGCGAGGGCGCGCAGGGCGTCGCGGACGGCCCGCTCCGCATCGACGTCGAGGTCACCCGTCGGCTCGTCGAGGACCACGAGCCCGGCGGGGCGCAGCAGGGCCCGGGCGATCGCGAGCCGGCGCCGCTGGCCAGCGGAGAGCCCGCGCCCCTCGGGCCCGATCCGGGTGTCCAACCCGTCCGGCAGTGCCGCCACCTCGGCGTCGAGCCCGACCGCTCGCAGGGCACGCACCACCTCGGTGTCGTCGGGCCGGGTCGGGCAGCCGAGGGTGACCACCTGGCGGACGGTGCCGCGGAGCTCGGCCGGGGCCTGCGGGACCCAGGCGGCGCGGGCGTGCCAGGCGGCCGCGCCGAGGTCGGCGAGGTCCTGCTCGCCGATGCTGACCGTGCCCGAGTCGGGCGGACGCAGCCCGAGCAGCACGGCCGCCAGGGTGGACTTCCCGGCGCCGGACGCCCCGAGGATCGCGACCCGCTCGCCCGGCTCGAGGGTGAGATCGATGCCCGCGAGGGCCGGGGTGGCCCGATCCCGGTAGGTCACGCCCACACCGCGCAACACGATCGGCGTGGTGGCCGGGTCGGGCGCGGCCACCTCGGTGCTGGCACGGTCGCGGGCCGGATCGCTGGACGTGTCGGCAGTCGCGTGCTGGTCGTCCGTGCGCCCGTCGTCCAGCAGGTCCAGCAGGCGATCCGCGGCGGCGGCACCGTCCTCGTTGGCGTGGAACTGGGCGCCGACGTTGCGCAGCGGCAGGAAGGCTTCCGGCGCCAGCAGCAGGGCGATGAGCACCGGCTCGAAGGTGATGCCGGTGGCCTCGGCGAGCCGCACCCCGGCGATCACCGCCACGGTCGCGACGCTGAGTGCGGCCAGCAGCTCCAGCGCCAGCGCGGACAGGAACGCGACCCGGAGCGTCTCCAGGGTGGTGGTGCGCAGGCGCTCGGCGCCGTCGCGGACCGCGGCGCCGATCCGGGCAGCGGAGCGGGTGACGTGCACGACCGTCAGCCCCTGCAGCACGGCCAGTAGCTGGCCGGAGAGCGCCGTGAGCGCCCGGAACCGCTTGCGGGTCGCCGAGCGGGCGGCCAGGCCGATCAGCACCATGAAGACCGGGATCAGGGGCAGGGTGACGACCAGCACCACCGCCGAGGTGAGATCGATCGTCGCGACGTAGACCACGATGGTCACGGGGATGATCACCCCGGCCAGCAGCGCGGGTAGGTAGCCGCCGAACACCCCGTCGAGGGCGTCGATCCCGTCGGTCAGGGCGGCGGCGAGGGCACCGGTGTCCTCCTCCACCTCGCCCGGGGGGCGGCGCGCCACCTTCGCGACCACGGCGCGACGCAGGCCGGACTTGACCCGGGCGGCGGTGCGGTGCGCCAGGAGTGCGGTCGCCCAGGTCGCCGCGGCCCGGACCGCGACCGCGCCGGCCAGCCACCACAGCAGGTGCGGGTGGTCGGTCAGCGGTGCGCCGTCGAGGAAGGCGCGGGCCGCGATCGAGCCGAGCGCGGTGGCCTGCACCAGCAACGCCAGGGCGGTGATGAACGCCAGCAGCGCCCCGACGCCGAGCAGTCGGGGCACCGCCGGGTCGAACCGCAGCAGCCGCGGGTCGACGGGCGGGCGGGTGGCCCGGTCGCTCAG
>JBLRWQ010000078.1:0-13117 GCA_047921175.1 Nitriliruptoraceae bacterium
GACCTGATCCCGTGGCGGGTCGTGGTGGCGCTGGGCGGTTTCGCGTGGGACGCGGTGCTGCGCCACACCGGCTGGGACGGCCGCAAGCCCCGGTTCGGCCATGGCGCCGAGGTGGTGCTCCCCGACGGCCGCGTGCTGCTCGGCTGCTACCACGTCAGCCAGCAGAACACCTTCACGGGGCGACTGACGGAGGAGATGCTGGACGCGGTGCTGCGCCGAGCCCGGCAACGGGCTGCCTCGAACGCGTCCGGCTGACCCAGCCGGATCTCAGGGCAGGTCCGGCGGTCGCCACAGGTTGATGCCGCCCTCGGTCGCGTACCGGTCGATCTCGGCCAGCTCTTCCTGCGACAGCGTCGACCGCTCGAGGCTCGACACGTTGGCCTCCAGCTGCGCGACGCTGCTCGCACCGATCAACGTCGAGGTGATGCGGTCGTCGCGCAGCGTCCAGGCCAGCGCCAGCTGTGCCAACGACTGCCCCCGGCTCGTCGCGATCGCATCGAGCGCACGGACCTTGGTCAGGTTCTCCTCGGAGAGCAGCTCCCGATCGAAGGAGTCAGCGGACGTTCGAGCCGCCCGTGAGTCCTCCGGCACACCGTCGAGGTAGCGGTCGGTCAGCAGTCCCTGCGCCAGCGGCGAGAACACGATGCAGCCCGCACCGACCTCCTCGAGCGTGTCCAGCAGATGATCCTCCTCGATCCAGCGGTTCAGCATCGAGTACGACGGCTGGTGGAGCAGCAACGGGGTTCCCAGCTGCTGGAGGATGCTGGCCGCCTCACGGGTCATCGCCGAGGAGTACGACGAGATGCCGACGTAGCGGGCCTTGCCCTGCTGGACTGCGGTGGCCAGCGCCCCCATCGTCTCCTCGAGCGGCGTGTTCGGGTCGAAACGGTGGGAGTAGAAGACGTCGACGTGGTCGACGCCCATGCGACCCAGGCTCTGGTCCAGGCTGGCCAGCAGGTACTTGCGCGACCCCCACTGCCCGTAGGGCCCGGGCCACATGTCGTAGCCAGCCTTGGTCGACAGCACCAGCTCATCGCGCAGGTGCGCGAAGTCGGTGGCGAGGATCCGTCCGACGTTCTCCTCCGCCGAGCCGTAGGGCGGGCCGTAGTTGTTCGCCAGGTCGAAGTGGGTGATCCCGAGGTCGAAGGCGCGACGCAGGATGTCGCGCTGGGTCTGCAGCGGTCGGTCGTCGCCGAAGTTGTGCCACAGCCCCAACGACACCGCAGGCAGGTGCAGGCCACTCCGGCCGGCCCGCCGATAGGTCATGCGGTCGTAGCGATCCTCGGACGGTAGGTACGGCATGGCGGCTCCTCACGCGGCCGATGACGACCGCCTGTCGACACTACCGCTCGCCGGGCCGCCTACCCCGCCCGGAGCGGGCGGCACCGCGGTGTGCGACGATCCGACGTCCCAGCCGTCGATCTGTCACACAGCTCGGACCTGCGGTCGGCGGCGTGGCGTCAGCGGCCGAGGTTGCCGAGCACGCCGCGGATCAGCGACCGGCCCACCTCGCGGCCGATGCTGGATGCGGCGTTGGAGATCATCCGTTCGGTCGGGGTGGCGCGGGTCGACCGGCGCGACGGAGCCCGAGACGATGACCGCGACGACCGGCTGGCCGCCTTCTGCTTCGCCTCGAGCTCCTTCTCCCGCCGCGCGAGCGCCTCCGCCTCCTCCTGGGCGCGCTCGTGCGCCGCGGCCTCGGCAGCCCGGGCCTCGGCGCGCTGGGCCAGCAGCTCCGCAGCGGACTCGCGGTCCACGCGCTCGGCGTACCGCTGCCTCAGCGGGCTCGCCGCGATGAGCTGACGGACCACCTCGGCATCGACCTGGCTCATGAACGACACCGGCGCGACCAGCCGGGTCGGGGCCGTCGGGGTGGGGCGGCCCTTGGGCCCCAGCACGGTGACCAGCGCCTCGCCGGTCCCGAGCCCGGTCAGCGCCTCCTGCACCTCGTAGTGGTCGCTGACGGGGAACGTCGCGGCGGTAGCGCGAAGCGCCTTGTGGTCCTGGGGGGTGTAGGCCCGGAGCGCGTGCTGCACCCGGTTGCCGAGCTGGGCGAGCACGTTGTCCGGCACGTCGCGGGGCTGCTGGGTGACGAAGAACACCCCGATGCCCTTGGAGCGGATCATCCGGACCGTCAGCTCGATCGACTCGCGCAGGGTCTTGGAGGCGCCGTCGAACAGCAGGTGCGCCTCGTCGAAGAAGAACACCAGCTTCGGCGCCGGCTGGTCCCCGACCTCCGGGGAGGACTCGTAGATCTCCGCCAGCAGCCACATCATGAAGGTGGAGAAGATCCGCGGCTTGGTCTGGACGTCGACCAGGTTCATGATCGAGATGACGCCCCTGCCGTCCTGGGTGCGTTGGAGGTCGGCGACGTCGAACTCGGGCTCGCCGAAGAAGGTGTCGCCACCATGGGTCTGAAGCTCCATGGCCTTGCGCAGCAGCACGTTGATCGTCTGCGTGCTCATGCCCCCGTACTCGGACTGCAGCGCCTTGCCCTCGTCGGTGGTGAGGAAGCGCAGCACCTCGATCAGGTCGATCAGGTCCAGCAGCGCGAGCTGGGCCTCGTCGGCGTACCTGAAGATGACCTGGAGCACCGACTCCTGCGTCACCGTGCAGTCCATGACCTTCGCGAGCAGCAGCGGCCCGAAGCTGCTCAAGGGCACACGCAGCGGCGTACCGACCTCCCCGGAGATCGACAGCAGCTCGACCGGGAAGGCTTCCGGGTGCCACGGCAGGTCCATACCACCCATGCGGGCGTCGATGTGCTCGCTGCTCGTGCCCTCGACCGCGAGCCCGGTGAGATCCCCCTTGAGGTCGGCGAGGAAGACCGGGACCCCGGCGCGGGACAGCTGCTCGGCCATCACCTGCAGCGTCTTGGTCTTGCCGGTGCCCGTCGCGCCAGCGACCAGCCCGTGCCGGTTCAGCATCCTGAGCGGCACCTGGACGTAGTGCTCGTTCTGCGGCTGGCTCAGACCGGGATCCAGCGGGCGGCCGAGGATCAGCGCGTCGTCGTCGAAGCCGTACCCCTCCGTCAGCACCTCGTCCAGCTTCGGCGTTGTCCCCACGGCAGCCCTCGTCCAGCGGTCACGCCGAGCGTAGTGACGCCAGCAGGTCGGGCTGCCGGCTCTCGGCCAGCCTGGAGCCAGTCGCGGACAGCTCGCCGAGCGCCGAGACGAGGTCAGGGGCTCCAGCCGAGGACCACGTGCCCGTAGGTCATGACCCCGATCCAGACCGCGATGCTCAACACCGGCGTTGCGACCACCCACCACGGGCGGCGTGGAACCAGCAGTACGGCCACGACCAGGATCGCGAGCCAGAACAGCCATAGCAGCACCATCCCGTAGGGCGGTGCCACCAGGCCGCTCGGCGCGTACGGGAACAGCCCCAGCCCGAGGTGGATGACGATGGCGATCCACGGCAGGACGACGGGCGGGCGAGGGCGGCGCCGAGGTGGACCGGCCGCAGCGACGGGGTCGGGGGTGGCAACCATGGCTGGCCTCCTCGAGGACCGGCTGGGTTCAGCATCTCCATCATCCCACCGCACGAAGCGAACGTCCACACCCCGGGTACCGGAGCGGGCAGGCGTCAAGCCACGAGGATCGCCTCGGCCGCCCGTCGGCCGGAGACCAGCGCCCCCTGGATCGACGAGGTGTCCCGGTGGTCACCACAGACCCACGTGCGCTCGTCGACCCGGACCTCACGGGCCAGGGTCGGCAGGTCCTCGACCTGCATCCGTGGCTGGGCGTGGGGGATCCGGTACGCAGCCACCCGCTCCCACGCTGCCACCTCAGTGCCGTACCAGTCGGTGAGCTGGTTCCGGACAGCCCGGTCCAACGCCACATCGTCCTCAGCCGGCACCCCGACGGTCGAGACCGACACGAGCGCGTCGCCCCCGGCCGGGCCGTAGGTGGGCGCCACCTCGGTCATGACCGCGAGCGTGGTGACCGGGCCGGCGTGGTCGGCGTCGAGCACCAGGTCGGGGCGGCGGACCGGCGGCTCCGCAGCTCGGTAGTACAGCGTCACGGTCCCCCGGTCAGGCGCGACCCCGCCGGGCAGCCGTTCACCCAGCAGCCGGGCCGCGGCGGGGCCCTCGGTCGCGACCACGACGTGACCGGCCGTGAGGACCTCACCGTCCTCGACGTCGACCGCACCCGCACGCACCGCCGTCACCCGCTGCCCGAACCGGACCGTGCCGAGCGGGAGCTGCGCGGCGAGCTGGAGCGGGAGCTGCTGCATGCCGAGCGCCGGCACGGCGACGACGCCGCGGAAGAAGCTGCGGAACACGAGCTCCGTCACCCGCGACGAGGTGGTCATGCCCGGGTCGAAGAAGGTGCCGGCGAGGAACGGGCCGAAGAACCCGGCGGTGATGGCCGGGGAGAACCCACGCCCGCGCAGCAGCTCGGCTGTCGGGACCTGCGCTCGGGCCGCGACCTCAGGCCCGGAGGCGTGCAGCACGGACCGGCGCCAGGCCAGCAGCCGCAGCCCGTCCGGCACGGTCGCCACCGGCGAGGTGATCGACGCCGCGGCGGTGAGCGGTGCCTGGAACGGGTCGGCGAGGCGGCGGAACCGGTCGCGGTGGCGGATCAGCACCCCCGGCGAGAAGGCGCGCAGATCGAGCCCGTCGAGGTCGAACCAGCGCCGGGCCGCCGGGTAGCCGGTCAGCAGGACCTGGAACCCACGGTCGAGCCGGTAGCCGTCGACGACGTCGGTGCGGATGCGCCCGCCCACCTCGTCGGCGGCCTCCAGCACGACCACCTCGCGGCCGGCGGCCCGCAGCGTCAGCGCACAGGTCAGCCCGGCCAGCCCCGCCCCGATGATGACGACGTCCGCATCGGCCATGGTCAGGCGGCTGCCGGCCGGCCGAGCGCCTCCTCGAGGGCGGCGAGCAGGGTCGGGTGGGTGAAGGTGAACCCGGCGTCCAGCAGCCGCTGCGGCACGACCCGGTTGCTGACCGTCGCCAGCGTCTCGCCCATCTCGCCGTACAGGAGCCGGATCGCGAACGCGGGGATCGGGAACACCGTCGGTCGGCGCAGCACGGTGCCGAGCGCCTTGGTCAACTCGCGGTTGGTGGCCGGCTCCGGGCCGGCGAGGTTGACCGGGCCGGACAGCTCGTCGTGGTCGGCGAGGAAGCGCAGCGCCCGGACCTCGTCGACGAGCGAGATCCACGGCACGTACTGGTTCCCGTGGCCGACCCGACCGCCGACCCCGAGGCGGAAGGGCAGCTCGATCTTGTCGATCAGCGGCCCGTCCTTGGCGATCACGACCCCGGTTCGGGGGTGGACGGTGCGGATCCCGGCGTCGATCGCGGGCTGCGCGGCGGCCTCCCACGCGACGCAGACACCCGCGAGGAAGTCGTCACCGGGCGCGCTGTGCTCGGTCAGGACCTCGTCCGCCCGGTCGCCGTAGAACCCGACCGCCGAGGAGGACAGGAACACGCGCGGCTTGGCCTCCAGCCCGGCGAGCGCCTCGGCCAGGAGCCCGGTGCCGACCTCGCGGGAATCGTGGATGCGCCGCTTGGTCTCCTCGGTCCAGCGCGAGGACCCGATCGGCTCACCGGCGAGGTGGACGACCACGTCGACACCCTCGAGCTTGGCCTGCTCGATCGTGCCGGCACCGAGGTCCCAGACGATGTCGTCGGCCGCCGCCCGGGAAGCGTCCCGGACGACCCGCTGGACGGTGTGCCCGTCGGCGACGAGCGAGGCGATGAGCGCCTCGCCGATGAGCCCCGTCGAGCCCGTGATCGCGTATCTGGCCATCTGGTCGTCCTCCGCCGTGGTCACCGAGGTTCGCGCACCGAGGTGGGCGCGGACGGGCCGCCCGACGCCCCCGGTCACCGCCAAGCCCGCGCCAGCTGACCGACGGGGGGTTCGGCCAGCCGGCGCAGGCCGGCGTCAGGTCCTCTCGGACCCGACGAGCTTCCAGGCGGTCGGCAGCAGGGCCGCAGCCAACGCGATCTTCACCGCATCGCCGAGCAGGAACGGCACCGCACCGAGCACGGTGGCCGGCACGAGCCCGACACCGAGGAACAGCGCCAGCCCGGTGACCCCGAAGGCGTAGATGACGAGGTTGCCGACGACCATCAGCCCGGCGGTGCGCAGCACCGTGCGGTCGTGGCCGCGGCGCGCCAGCCCGCCGATCACGACGGCCGCGGCGACGAAGCCGACGATGTAGCCGAAGGACGCACCGCCGGTGGCGGTGAACCACGGGACGCCCGCGAGCCCGAGGGCGAGGTACAGGGCGGCGCCCAGGCCGGCGCGTCCGGCGCCCAGCGCCGCGGCGCCGAGCAGGACGGCGAAGGTCTGGCCGGTGACGGGCACCGGGGTGAACGGCAACGGGACCGCGATCTGCGCGGACAGGCCGATCAGCGCCGCGAAGGCGGCGACCAGGCCCGCATCACGGACCCGGGCACCCGGGACCAGGTCGGCGAGGACACGACCCGGGGCGATCGCGGTGGGGGCGGGGATGGCGCTCACGGGGACCTCCAGCAGGCGAGGTGGACGGCACCCGACACGGTGTGGGCGACCGGCGCTGCGCACGATAGGCGACCGGCGCCGCCGTGGCAGCCCCCTCGTCGTTACCAGGCGCGCGCGTACGGCTCGGGCGGCGGCAGGTCCTCCCCCGCGCCGAGCGCCACCGCAGCCCGGCGCGGCCAGTAGGGATCGCGCAACGACGCACGGGCCTGCAGCACGAGGTCGGCCGCCCCGGTGGTCAGGACCGTCTCGGCCTGGGCGGGCTCGGTGAGCATCCCGACCGCGGCGGTCGCCACCTCGGCGCCCGCGCGGATGCGGGCCGCGAGCGGGACCTGGTAGCCGGGCCCGACCGGGATCCGGACCCCGGGCACGGCACCACCGGAGCTGCAGTCGATCAGGTCGGCCCCGTCGGCGACGAGCCAGCGCGCCACCTGGACCGAGTCCTCCACCGTGAGCCCGCCGTCGACCCAGTCGGTGGCCGACAGCCGGACCAGCACCGGCGCCCGGTCCGGCCAGACCTCGCGGATCGCGCGGACCACCTCGCGGACGAGCCGCGCCCGGCCGGCCAGGTCCCCGCCGTACGCGTCGTCGCGGTGGTTGGTGAGTGGCGAGAGGAAGCTGTGGAGGAGGTAGCCGTGGGCGGCGTGGACCTCGACCGCGTCGACGCCGATGTCGCGTGCGCGGGCCGCTGCTGAACGGAAGGCCGACACGATGCCGGCGAGCTCCGGGCCGGTCAGCGCCCGGGGCACCGGCAGGTGGTCGTCGAAGGCCTCGGGGCTCGGGCCGACCACCGGCCAGCCGCCATCCGCGGGCACGACCGGGCCGCCGCCCTGCCACGGCGGGGCGGTCGAGGCCTTGCGGCCGGCGTGGCCGAGCTGGACACCGGTCGCGGCACCCGCAGCACGGATCGCGGCCACGGTCGGTTCCAACGCCGCGGCCTGGGCGTCGTCGTACAGGCCGAGGTCGGCCGGCGAGATGCGGCCCTCGGGGACGACGGCGGTCGCCTCGGTGCAGACCAGGCCGTAGCCGCCGACCGCCCGGGAGACGAGGTGGACGTGGTGCCAGTCGTTGGCCAGGCCGTCGACGGCCTGGTACTGGCACATCGGCGCGACGCCGAGGCGGTTGCGCAGGGTCAGGCCCCGCAGCCGGAACGGGGTGAACAGCCGGGCCATCAGGTCACGCTCCGACCGGCTGCCTCGGGCGCGAGGCGTCGCTCCAACGCGGCCACGAGCCGTTCGGCTGCACCGTCGGCGAGGTCGAGGTAGAGCGCCGGCTCGGTGGCCTCGAGCTCGGTCAGCAGCCACGTCCCGACCTCGTCGCGGAGCAGGTCCACCCGGGCGTAGAGCAGGTCGTGCCCGGTGGCGGCCACGACCCAGCGCGCGAGCGCTGCGACGTCCGCCGGGACCTCGGCCAGCGGCTCGTAGACCCCGCCGTGCTCGATCTGGACCAGGAAGGAGTCGGGCGCCGGCCGCTTCCAGACGGCGTGGCTCACCTCGCCGCCGAGCACGATGACGCTCAGCTCGCCCTCGGTCCGCACCGTCGGCAGGTAGGGCTGCACCATCGCATCGCCGGCGGCGGTCAGGGCGTCGAGCGCGGCCTGGCCCTCGCTCGCCCGGACGCGGACGACCCCGTCGCTGCCGGCCCCCACCGCCGGCTTGCACACCACCTCGTCCCAGCCCCGGCTCGCAGCCAGCTCGGCCAGGTCGGCCCGGTCCCCCCGCGCCAGCCAGGCGGTGGGCACGATCGGAGCACCGCGCTCCTCGAGTTCCAGCAGGTAGGACTTATGGGTGTTCCAGCGCAGCACGTCGGCCGGGTTGTGCAGGACGGTGACGGTCGCGACCCGGTCTGCCCAGGCCAGGTAGGCCTCACGCTGGGGGTGGTAGTTCCAGGTGGAGCGCACCACGACCACGTCCGGCGCGGCCCAGTCCACGCCCGGGTCGTCCCAGGCCGCGAGCGTGGCCCGGTGCCCCGCCGCCTCCAGCGCGGCGAGCAGCGGCGCGTCGTCCTGGTCGAGGGCTTCCTGATCCAGCGCGGTGGCGACGGCGACGTGCACGGCAGCGCTCCGGGGCGGGTGGCGAGGTGGAGCGCGACGCTACCCAGCGCCCGCGACACCGCTGTCGCCCTAGCCTCGGTGCCCCCGACCACGACGACCAACGAGGACGGCATGCTCGAGGAGCTCAGGGTGCAGCCCGGCGAGCCGGCCCGGCTCGCGGACCGCGAGACCCGCAGCCGGCTCGGACTCGGGAAGAAGCAGGACGGCTACGCGCGCCTCGCCGAGCTCCAGGACGAGCTGCGCATCCTCCAGGCCCACCTGTTCGCGGAGTCGGCCCGGTCGGTCCTGCTGATCCTGCAGGGCATGGACTCCTCGGGCAAGGACTCCACGATCCGGCGCGTGTTCGAGGGGGTCAACCCGCAGGGCGTGTGGGTGCGCGGGTTCGGTCGCCCGGAGGAAGCCGAGCTGGCGCGGGACTACCTCTGGCGCATCCACCGGGACGTCCCACGGCGGGGCAAGATCGGCATCTTCAACCGCTCCCACTACGAGGATGTCGGGGTGGTCCGGGTGACCGAGCTGGTCCCGCCGGAGGTCTGGCAGCGCCGCTACCGGCACATCCGCGAGTTCGAGCGCATGCTCACCGACGAGGGCACCACGATCTGCAAGGTCTGGTTGCACATCTCGCACGACGAGCAACGCGAGCGCCTGCAACGCCGCATCGACGACCCGGAGCGCAACTGGAAGTTCGAACCGGCCGACATCGAGGCGCGGCGCGACTGGCCGCTGTACCAGGCCGCCTACGAGGAGGCGATCACGCAGACCTCCACCGACTGGGCCCCGTGGTACGTCGTCCCGGCCGACCGTCGGTGGGCCCGAGACGTCGCCATCGCGCAGTTGCTGGTGGACACGCTGCGTCGCATGGACCCGCAGCTGCCGCCGGCGGACCCGCGCCTGCGCGGCATCACGATCAGCTGACCGACAACACGATCAGCTGGCCGGCGCTTCGCCCTCGGGCTCCGGGTCGACCAGCTCGTCGACGGTGGTGACCGTCACCACACCCGAGCCATCCTCAGCGGCCCAGAGCACGGTACGGATCCGGGCCTGCTTGCCGCCCGCGGCACGGGCGGCACCGCGGAACTCCACGGACTCCCCCCGCCGGGCGACCTCCATCGCCGCCTCGAACCGGCTCAGGTCGCGAGACACGAGCGCCTGTCGCGCGTCGATGCCATCATCGAGCCCCGGCCAGACCGCCGCGATGGAGCCGCCACCCACCTCGAGCGCCCAGCGCGACCGGAGGTCGTCGCCGAGCATGGCGACGAGCGCGTCCTCTCGCACGGCGAGCAGCCCCTCCAGGTGGCGGAAGGCCACGCCGGACAGCAGCGCTTCGAGGCGCTCCATGTCCTGCGGCTCCATCTCGCCCCCCTCCCCGTTGTCGTCCACGGCTCCCCTCTGGGGCCCGGGCGTCGGCCTCACACGGTAGCTCACGGGCGGGACATCACGACACGTCCGGGCGCCGATCGGCGCGGAAGGGGAAGCGTTCTCGGACGGCCTCGACCACGGCGGCATCGAGGTCGGCCAGCAGCACCGCCTCCTGCCCCGCAGCAGCGGCCAGGACCTCCCCCGCGGGGTCGACGATGCGGCTGTCCCCCGCGTACTCCAGCTCACCGCCGACGCCCACCCGGTTGACGCCGACGACGTAGGTCTGGTTCTCGATCGCGCGGGCGTCCAGCAGGCTTCGCCAGTGGTGACGTCGGGCCGCGGGCCAGTTGGCGACCACCACCTCGACATCCGCGGGCGGGGTGCGGCGCCAGTACAGCGGGGCGAACCTGAGGTCGTAGCAGACCGACAACCCGACCTGGAGCCCGCCCAGCTCGATGGCCACCGGTGTGGCACCGGACCGGAACCGCTCGTGTTCACCGGCGTAGGAGAACGGGTGGAGCTTGTCGTAGCGCGCCCGCAGCCCGTCACGGTCGGCGACGAGCAGGCTGTTGGTCGCGAGGCCGTCCCCGGCACGCAGCGCGACCGAGCCGGCGAGCACGACGCGGTGAGCAGCGGCCTGCTCCTGCAGCCACGTCGCGGTCGGGCCGTCCTCGGCCTCGGCCGTGCGGTGGGTCGCCATGGAGAACCCGGTGGCGAACATCTCCGTCAGCACGACGAGCTCGGCACCGGCATCCGCCGCCCGTGCCACGAGCGGGACGAGGTGCCGGCAGGTGGCGTCGCGGTCCTCCCAGACGATGTCGTGCTGGATGGCGGCGATCCTCATGGGGTCGACTCCTGCTCGGTCGGGGCCGCGGCAGCGGCGCGGGCGGCCCGCGCGGCGCGCGCCCGTCGGGACCGGGAACGCGGCACCGGGTCGGGCTGCAGGCCACGCAGTCCGTGCCACAGCAGGTTCACGACGTGCGCCGCGACCTGGTCGCGCGGGAGGTCCCGGTGGTCCAGCCACCACTCGCCCACGTGCGCCACCGCACCGACCAGCATCAGGGCGTACATCGGGGCGGTCTCCGCGTCGAAGCCCTGGTCGCCGAAACCCTCGACGAGCTGGGTCTCGGCCCGGGCCGCGACATCGGACATCACGGAGGCGAACGAGCCGCCGGTCATCCCCATCGGGGCATCCCGGATCAGGACCCGGAACCCCTCCTCATGCTCCTCGATGTAGGCCAGGAAGGCATCCGCCGCGTCCTCGGCCACCGCGCGCGGGTCACGCGCGTCGAAGGCCGCGGCCAGCGAGGCGGTCAGGCGGCGGACCTCTCGGTCGACGACGACCGCGTAGACGCCCTGCTTGCCCCCGAAGTGCTGGTAGACGACGGGCTTGCTGACCCCGGCCCGCTCGGCGATCTCCTCGATCGAGGTGGCCTCGAAGCCGCGCTCGGCGAACACCGACCGGGCCACCCCGACCAGCTGCTCCCGCCGCTCCTGTGCGGTCATCCGCACGCGCTTGGACACCTCGCCGCCTCCGACCGTCGGGCCACGCGACCCGGTGAGCGACCGACCGTAGCGGCGGGCACCCGGCTACGGTGTCGGTCGTGACCTCCTCCGCTCCCGCACCGGACCCGGGGCGCGACGCGCCTGTGGTGCGCCGGGCCCGCACCGTCCTCGACGATGCCCTCGATGAGGTCGCGGGCTGGCTGCTGGACCGCAGCGGCGAGCTCGAGGTGATCACGAAGGCGGACGGCACCCCGGTCTCGGATGCCGACCGCGAGGTGGATGACCGGCTCCGGGCCCGCCTGCAGACGGCCTTCCCGGACCACGGGGTCCTGTCGGAGGAGCGCAACACCGTCGCGCCGTCGACCCGGTGGACGTGGGTGATCGACCCGATCGACGGCACGTCGAACTACGTCACCCGGGTGCCCTACTGGTGCATCTCCGTCGCGCTGCTGCGGGACGGCGAGCCGGTGCTGGGGGTCGTGGACGCGCCGGTCCTCGGTCGGCGGTACACCGCCGTGGCCGGGCAGGGCGCCGAGGTCGTCAGCCGCTCGAGCTCGCTCGACGGCCACCAGCAGCGGCCGCGGAGCCGGCTGCTGCACGTCCGGCAACCCGTCGACTGGCGTGATCGGCGCAACCGGCACGTCCCGTTGATGCTCACCACCGGCACCGCGAAGCGGGCACCACGCGCGGGCGTCGCCCTCAACCTGCGGGTGATGGGCTCGACCGCGCTGGACATGGCGCTGGTCGCCGAGGGTGTGGCCGCAGCCTCGATCGCCACGGTGCCGAAGGTCTGGGATATCGCCGCCGGGATCCTGCTCGTGCGTGAGGCCGGCGGGGTGACGCTGACCGTGGAGGGTGAGCCGCTGCTCCCGCTGTCCCCCGGCGTGGAGCAGGAGGGTCGCGCCGCGATGATCGTCGCCGGCCCGGAGGCGAGCTACCTGCAGGAGATGGCCGTCGCCCTGCTCGGCTGAGTGAGGTGTCGGCCCGCAACGTCCCGGACGAGTGACCGGCCTCGCACGACCACGACGAGAGCCCGTGACGATCGCTCGTCACGGGCTCCTCGCGTGCTGCAGCGCGACGATGCGCGGGTGGTTCGTGGATGGTGCCGGACGGGACCCGTACCCCGCCCCCCTTGGTGGGAGCGTGGCGGTCGCCCGTCCCCACCGCTCGGCCCTTGACGGCCGGTCGCGGTGGTGCGTTCCATCACACGAGCTGGGGAGCGGTCGGTGGGCGGCCGCTCCGGTGGAGCTGCCGGGAGTCGAACCCGGGTCCCGCGATCCCGACGCGCTGGGCTCTACGTGCGTAGGTACCGGATCATCTCGGGTTCGGTGCTCCGGAACCAGACAGCTTCCGAAACCCATACCTCCGTTGTGGTGTTCCCCTCGGCCCGGTGGTCATGTCCTCGGGGTGGAGCCTCGTGATGTCGATCCGACCCTCGTACGAGGCGTCAGAGGCGGATCGTCACAGCCTTGTCAGGCTGCGAGTGCCATCTCTTCGTTGGCAGTTAGGGTTTCCCGCGTGTGATTATCGAGGTCGCGCGAGCACCCTCGGCACGCTCCCCTGGCAGCGGCTCGACCACGGTCGAAACCGAGTCAGCCCCAGGTGGCGCAACGACGCTGTGCAGTTCTCAAGGAGGTGGCGTCACCGTTCGACGCCGGCCCATCAGTGTAGCGGAGCCCCAGATCTCCCGCTACTCCATGCATCGGCATCTAGCGCCGCTGCTTGAGCG
>JBLRWQ010000079.1:0-13031 GCA_047921175.1 Nitriliruptoraceae bacterium
GCTGCCGCCCAACCGGCACGAGTACACCCTGCGGTTCCTCGGCGGCTACCGCATGAGCCTGCCGACGCACCTCCGCCTGCTGCTCGAGCGGTACGAGGTCGTGGACGCGGCCCGCCGGGTCGTCGGGGTCGGCAGCGTCGGCACCCGCTGCTTCGTGATCGTGCTGCACGGCCGCGACGAGGACGACCCGCTCGTGCTGCAGCTCAAGGAGGCCGGGCCGTCGGTGTGGGAGCCGTACGTCTCGGCGCGTCCCCCCCGCCCCCACGGCCGCCGCGTGGTCGAGGGCCAGCGCACGATGCAGGCCGCCAGCGACCTGTTCCTCGGCTGGACCTCCGCGGTCGGCCCGGACGGGGTCTCGCGGGACTACTACGTGCGGCAGTTCCGGGACATGAAGGGCAGCGTGGACGTCGAGGCGCTGGACGCGTCCGCCCTGGTGGCCTACGCCGGGCTGTGCGGCCGGCTGCTGGCCAACGCGCACGCGCGTGGTGGCCAGGCCGCGGCGATCTCCGGCTACCTCGGCAAGGGCGAGGCGTTCGTGGAGGCGATGGTGCGGTTCGCCCACACCTACGCGGACGTGACCGAGCGCGACCACCAGCGCCTCCTCGAGGCGATCGCGGCGGGACGGGTCCCCCACGACCCGGCGTGAGGTTGCTCGCGGCTGGTGGCGACCTCCATGCAACGCCTCTTGCGCGGCGTCACGGGCTCGCTACCGTGAACCGTCCGAACCGCGAGAACCGGTGGAAACGGAACGGAGTCAGGATGGCCCGCACCGCAACGACCAGGCAGGTCGCTGCCGCCCTGCACGTCCAGCCGGCGACCGTTCGGAAGTACGCACGTGAACACCGACTGCCGTACGACACGACGCCTGGGGGGCACCGACGGTTCAGCGTCGAGGAGGCCCTCCACGCCGTGCTCGGCGAGCGGATCGAGGAAGTCCCGGGCGTCCACGACGACGAGGACCTCGTCGCGACGGTCCCGTACGTGCGTGTCGCACCAGTGTCGGTGAGCGATCCGATCACGTCCACCGCCCGCCTCACACCCACGACGGTCCGCATCCTCGACACCGCCCGCGATGTTGTGGACTGGTCCGAGGAGACCGTCGTTGTCTGAATGGTGGACCGCCACCTCCGGAGCCGGGCACCAACAGGGTGACCTCTTGCGGGACGTCCCGGTCGTCCACGTCGAGTCCGTCGAGGTGGCGGAGAACACGGCGTCCATCCAGTCCCGGGTCGAGGTCATCGACGGGATCATCGTCACCCAGACCTGTGACCTCGAGGATGACAAGATCGCCAACATCCTGCTGGCCCGCGTCACCACCTGGGCAGACTTCGCCGCGGCGCAGTTCGCTGCGGGCAACACCGCCGTCAAGGCCAGCAGCTTCCGCCGCAACCTCATCCGCGGTGACATCCCGCCGTTGATGCTCCTGCACGCGCGCGAACCCCAGCCACCGCTGGACTGGTCGATCGTCGACTTCCGCGAGCTCCACGTCGTCGACCGCGAGCGGCTCGACAGGTTCGTTGGCCAGACAGGTCACCGGCGGCGCCTTCGCCTGGTGTCCCCCTACCGGGAGCACTTCGCGCAAGCCTTCGCTCGCTTCTACATGCGCGTCGGCCTCCCCCACGACGCCCGAGCATTCGAGCAGGCCGGCGCCGTCGCCATCGAGCGTCTCAGCTGAGGTGCGGCCGCGGCCGGCCATCCCCCGCTATCATATTGCTATCACTCGAGAGGGAGCGGCGGCGGCTGCGCGCCGATGCCGACGCGATGCTGGTCACCGTCGCGCACCTGGACGCCGAGGTCCTCTCCACGCTGGCGCACCTGCATCGCGCCGGCGAGTTGACGGCGGCCGAGGTGGAGGAGCTCCTCCGACGGATCTCGAGCATGGACCTGCGCCGGCTGCCCATCAGCGCTCCGCTGCTGGATGCGGCGTGGCAGCTGCGGGCGAGCATCGCCGCGCGGGACGCGCTGTACGCCGCGGCTGCCCAGGGGCTGCGCTGCTCGCTCCTGACCACCGACGAGCGTCTCGCCCGGGCGGTCCCGGAGCTGGCGGTCGACCTGGGCGACGACGAGGGGTCGGTGGAGGGGTAGCGCGCTCAGCCCGGCTGGGTGCGGCGGTGCAGCAGGATGGCCAGCGCGGCCGCGAGCGCCATGCAGGCCGCCACCGCGCTCCAGGTGGTGACGAAGCCGACCCGCTCGATCAGGATCCCGGCCAGCAGCGGGAACACCGCTCCCCCGCCGCCGAGCCCGGCGAGCATCGCGCCGGAGGCCTGCGCCGGCCGTCCCGGCACGAAGCGCACGGCGACGAGGAAGACCAGCGCCGACCAGCCCCAACCGGGCCCGAGCGCCAGCACCGCACCGACCGCCAGTAGGAGCACCACCACCCCGGGTGTGGCCGCCACCTCGGTGCCAGCACCGGCGGCGAGCGAGGCGGCGAGCGCCAGGCTGGCCACCCCGACCGCGCCGGCAACGAGCAGCCCGGCGAGCAGCGGCAGGGGGCCGCGCGGGAGCCGGTCGGCCTGCCAGCCGGCGGCCAGGCGCACCCCGATGCTCACGATCGAGCCCAGCGAGAGCAGCAGCGCGGCCGAGCCCGATGCGAGCCCGGCGCTGACCCCGGCGGTGACGAGGTAGGTCGCGACCACGGCACCGGCGCCGCCGGCGAGCCCCGCGGAGACCGCCAGCAGCGCGAGCGCCCGACCGGGGCGCCCGGGGACGACCGGCACGACGACCGGTCGGGGCCGCGCCGCCGCGGCGGGCTCATGCTGCGGGTCCGTCGCGACCTCCGTCGCCGACGGCGCTGCCGGGTGCGGGGCCGGGGGGTCCGGGACCGCCAGCGGGGGCGTGCTCGCGACGGGCCGGTGCCCTGGGTCGATGCCGGCCGGGATCACGAGCGCGAGCATCACCGCCACCACCGCGATGGCGAGGAAGGGCACCTGCCAGGTCGCCCGTCCGGCCAGCAGCGGCAGGGCGAAGCCGGCGGTCATCGACGCCACCGCGACCGCGGTCTCCTTGACCCCGAAGGCGATGCCCTGCCGGGAGCGGTCGACCGAGCCGGTGATGGTCCGCGCGATCGACGGGTCGATGAACGCGATCGCCGCGCCGCCGATCGCGAGCGCTGCGACCAGCTGCCAGCCGGAGCGCACCAGCAGGCCGGCGACCAGCCCCGAGGTCGCGACGGCCGCGAGCCCCATCCGGTAGCCGGTGCGTGCGCCCACCCGGTCGACGATGCGCCCGCCGAACACCGAGGAGACCGCCGCGGTGAGGAAGAAGGCGGACACCGCCCGACCGATCACGGCGGGGCCGGTACCGAGGTCGGCGGTGATCTCCGGGGCGAACGCGCCGACCAGGAACGAGCCGACCAGCCCCGTCACGAGCGCCGCGACGACCACGGCCATGGGTCCGAGCGGCAGACGGTGGGTCACGGTGCGGCCGGACGGTTGGCGCGACCGGGCTCGGTGGCGTACTCGAGCAGCAGCACCGCGGCGGTACCGGGCTCGCTGGCCTCGTAGGCGTGGGCGCGGTCGCCGGCGAAGCTCGCGAGGTCACCCGCACCGAGGTGGACCGGGGCCTCCACGGGGCCGACCGTCAGCCCGCCGGCGGTGACCAGGACGTGCTCGACGGTGCCGGTGGTGTGCGGTGCGGCCTGGTGGCTCGGGCCCGGCTCGAGCGCGAGCTGGTAGACCTCGACGCGGACCCGGTGGCCGGTGGCGGCGAGCAGGTGGGCCTGCATGGCGCCGGACTCGCTGAGCACCTGCGGGCCCTCGCCCGCGCGCACCACCCGCACCGACGGGGCCGGTGGCTCCAGCAGATCCCCGAAGGGCACCCCGAGGGCCCGCGCGAGCGCCCACAGCGTCTCGATGCCGGGGTTCGCGTCACCGCTCTCGATCGCGTGCAGGGTCGACTTGCCGATCCCGGCATCCGCCGCGAGATCACCGAGGGAGCGGCCCGCCCGGGTCCGGAGCTCCCGGACCGAGGTGGCGATGCGCTGGCGCAGCTCACCCGCCGCGAGCTCCGCTCCCCCGCCGCCTGCCTCCAGCATCCGTCCGTGCCTCCTGGTCGTGCCGGGACCCTGGGGCGTCCGCCTGGCGGTCGACGTCCCGAACCGGGCCAAGCTACCGCACGGTACGTCCGCTCAACCGAACGGCGGCCGGCGCGGCAGGCCCGATCCCCCGCCCGGGCGGTGAGGCCCGTCAGCCCGGCGGCAGGTTCGGCATGATCCCCAGGATCGGGGGATCGCGGTACTCGCGCTCGTAGTCGATCTCCACCTCACGGCGGGCGAGCCAGCGCCGGAGCCGCTGCGCGGCGAGCAGGAACGCGAGGACCGACGCGACGACGGCGACCTGGATCAGGACCATGCCGGAGCAACCCCGCGACCGCGCCTCGCCTTCCCCCTGCCGGCCGCGGCCGGGGCGCCTGCGTGCCGTCGGTTCGACAGGCGGCACCACGGCGTGGTACAGCTCACCGCACGATGCGTCCGTTCCACCGAACGAAACGACCACCCCTGGCCGACGACGGCCGGGCGTCCGCGCCTGCGCCCGAGCGCGAGGTGGCGACCGGTGCCACGCCCAGCTCGCGCGAGGTGGTGCTGGGCGCGGTCCCCATCGCGCTGGCCGTGGCGGCCTACGGGCTGTCCTACGGGGTGCTCGCGGTGGCGGCCGGCCTCTCCCCCGCCGTCGCGGTGGCCTCCAGCATCCTCGTGCTGGCGGGTGGGTCGCAGTTCGCCTTCGTCGGGGTGCTGGCGCTCGGCGGCAACCCGGTCGCCGGTGCGATCAGCGGGCTGCTGCTCAACGTCCGCTACCTCGCCTTCGGGCTCGCGATCGCCCGGGTGCTGCCGGGTGGGGCGCTCCCCCGGCGCGCACTGGACAGCTACCTCGTCGTGGACGAGTCGGTCGCGATCGCGCTGGGGCAGGCCGGCCCGGAGCCGCGCGAGCCGGCCGCACGGGCGCGCTGGGCGGCGCTCGCGACCCGACGCTTCCGGGTCGTCGGCTGGTCGGTGGTGGTCGGCTGGATCGGCGCCACCGCGCTGGGTGCGTACGGGGGGCAGCTGATCGCCGACCCGGAGGTGCTCGGGTTGGACGCCGCCTTCCCGGCGGGGTTCCTCGCCCTGCTCGCGCCGTGGCTCCGGACACGCCGCGGCCAGGTCGCGGCCGGGGTCGGGGCCGTGCTGGCGCTCGGGCTCACCCCGGTCGCCCCACCCGGGGTGCCGATCATCGCGGCCGCCCTCGGCGGCGTCGTCGCGATGCTGGTGCCGGTCCAGCCGGTCACCTCGATGCCCGCGGACGGAGGCGAGGCATGACGCCGACGATCGCCGCGCTGCTGCTGCTTGCGGTCGGCACCTACCTGCTCAAGGCCGTCGGGCCCGTCGCGGCGGCCGGACGGACCCTGCCGCCCTGGCTCGACCGGCTGGCGAACCTGCTCCCCGCCGGGCTGCTCGCCGCGCTGGTCGCGACCCAGACGGTGACGACCGGCACGCAGCTGGTCGCCGACGCCCGGCTGGCCGGGCTCGCCGCCGCCGCGGTCGCCGTGGCGCTGCGGGCGCACTTCGGCATCGTCGTGCTCGTCGGCGCCGGCGTCACCGCGGCCGTGCGCGCGCTCGGCTGGGCGTAGGAGCGGCGTCTACAGCTCGTCGCGGGCCCAGGCGGTCGCGAGCGCATCCGCGTACTCGTTCCAGCGGTTGCCGGCGTGCGCCTTGATCCAGACCAGCTCGACCTCCGGCCGCTCCCGCAGGGCCTCGAACAGCGGACGGACCAGATCGAGGTTCTCCACCGGCCCGGTCTTGCGTGTCCAGCCGCGCCGCTCCCAGCCGGCCGCCCACTCCGTCAGGGTCCGCACCGCCAGGTTCGAGTCGGTGTGGATCGTGACCGGCGTGCCCGGCGGGACCAGCTCGAGCGCACCGGCGACCGCGGTCAGCTCCATGCGGTTGTTCGTCGTGTGCGGCTCGTGGCCGTGGGCCTGGGCGAGGACCTCGCCGCGGCGCACCCACACCGCGCCCCAGCCGCCCGGACCGGGGTTCGGGATCGCCGAGCCGTCGGTGAACACCCCCTCGTCGGGCCCGTCGGTGTAGCGCGTCAGGACCTCGGCGACGGTGAGGTGCTGCTCGCCGCCGCCGCGGGCCGGTTGGCGCGCCGCGGCGGGGCGGCCGCCGGGACGCCGCGAGGCCGCGCGCGCCGGCGGGCTGCTGGTCGCAGCGGAGGCGGTCGAGGTGCCACCTCGATGCGCGCGATGGCAGCGCGTGCAGCGCGACGGGGTCCAGCCGGGGAACCGCTCGAGCAGTGCCGGCGAGGGCGCGAAGGACGCGCCGCAGTCGACACACGTCAGCTCGGCCACCCCGTGCTCCTGCTCGTCGCGGTCGGGCGCGGCCACGCCGGCCGGGCCGTCGCTGCTCAGGGCAGCCGGTGCTCGCCACCGGTCAGGCGGCTGCCGAACAGCTCCTTGGAGTACCGGCCGGGAGCGCCCCGGTCGATCAGGAACTCGGCCGGCTGCGACTCGAGGTCGAAACCGACGACCATGCCACAGCGGTCGCAGCGGTACTTCCCGAACCCCCCGGAGGTGCCGTTGACCAGCTCCTGCGTGCCGTCGCAGCGCGTGCAGGCGCGGGTGTCGGGCACGTCCGCGAGGGCCGTGCCGCCGTCATGGTGGGTTCGCTCGTCGCTCATGCGTCCAGTCTACCGCTCGGTGGCAGCCCGGCAGCCGATGTCACCACCGCCACGCTGCCCCGATCGAGCCGGACCAGCTCGATCCGCAGCCCGTGCGGACCGGTCCGCGGTCGGCCGAAGCCGCGCAGCAGGTCGTCCACGTCCGCATCGACCCCGTGGAGCACCACCTCGACACCACCACCGAGGTGGTCGGCGGCGGCCGGGGAGGCCAGCCAGCGCCGCACCTCCTTCGGTCGGGCGGGCAGGACCGCGAGCACGGGCCGGGCCCGGTACCAGGGCGAGGGTGGGACGGGCTCGTCGGTGGTCAGCAGCGCGCGGGTGTGCGCGAGCCGGCGGGCCCCGATCGCGCGGCCGAGGGCGTCGTGGCGACGGGCCCGGACCGCGGCGGGGGCGACCTCGATGAGCCAGCTGCCGACGTCACCGATCGGCAGCTCCGCGTCCGGGTCCGCGCTGCCGTCACCCTGCGGGGCGGCGTCGGGGTCGGGGTCGGGGTCCGGACCGGGGTCCGGGTCGTGGGTGGCGTTGGGTTCCGGGTCGTGGGTGCCGCGTGCGCTCGGGTGGATCTGGGCGCGGAGGCGGGCCACCTCGGTGCCATCGGGGTCGAGCAGGACCGCACCGGTGCGGGTCGCCGCCGCCGTGCCGCCCTCCCCCGCCCAGATGGTCGCCTCGAGCAGCTGGTCGCCGAGCTGCACGAAGGTGATCTCGACACCCACCGGCAGCTCCGGGTCGTGCGGGTCGAGCCCCGGCGCGACCGCGACCGCGACCAGCGCCGCCTCGGCGTGGGCGTCCAGCAGGGCCGGGACGCTCGGCAGGTGCGCGCTGAGGCGCCGCACCCGGCGGCCGCCGGTGCGCCGGCCGGGATCGGCGTGGATGCCCGCGCCCGGGGTGACGGCGTGGGTCAGCGCGTCCCCCTCGACACGGGTGACGGTCAGGCCGTGGACCTTGCAGTTGTGGCGCAGCAGCTCGAGCCGGGCCGGGTCCTGGTCGACCGCGGTGACCTGGCCGTCGGGCAGCGCCCGGGCCAGCGCGATCGTGTCCCCACCGACCCCGGCGGCGAGGTCGTGCACCTCGGTCGGTGGTGCACCGAGGAGGTCGGTGAGCCGGGCGACCAGCTCCCGGGCCCGCCAGGCGGCCACCGCCGGGTCGCTGGCCTGCTCGAGCGCCTCTCGGGTGAACAGCAGCGCGTCGGCCCGGGGCCAGCGCGCCCGGGCGCGCTCGCGGGCGATCGCGGCGGACAGGGCCGCGGCGCGTCGCTCGGGTTCCAGGACGGTGCGGGCCAGCGTCTCGGCCGCCTGCAGCTCGTCCGCGCCGTCGGCCAGCGACCGGCCGGCGTCGGTGACCGCCGCCAGGCCGTCGGCCGAGGTCAGCCACCGGGCGGTGGCGAGGTCGAGCTGTTCCACCGGAACGTGCCTCCTGGCGGGGGGGTGCGCCGGCTCATCGGGCGCGTCGTGCTCGTCGGGCGCGTCGGGCGCGTCGGGCGCGTCGTGCCCCCGCCGTCGGGCCCTCGCGCTGCGGGCGCAGGACACCCGTGCCGTCGGACTGCTGGCCGACGGCCGACACCACGGTACGCCGCCGGCGGGTTGCGCCGCCCCGGCGGAGGTCCCGACCGTGGTGGCCGTCCGCCGGTACGTTTGCGCCATGAACCTGTTGACGCTGGAACGATCGCTGGAGCTCGTCGGCCCCGACCCCGTGCTGGTCGCGGCCTTCGACGGCTGGACGGACGCGGGCGAGGGCGGTACCGCGGCCGCGGACATGCTGCGGGATGCCTTCGAGCCGGTCCGGCTCGGGGCCTTCCCCTCCGATGCGCTCTACGACTACCGCGACCGTCGGCCACCGCTCGCCATCGACCAGGGCGTGCTCGGCCAGCCCGACTGGCCCGAGGTGGTCGTCGAGCTGCTCGAGCCGCCGTCCGGGCCGCCGCTCGTGCTGGTCGGGGGTCCGGAGCCCGATCTCGCCTGGCGGACGATGGCCGGCGATCTGCTCGAGCTGGCCCGGCTGATCGGCGCGACCCGGTACGTCGGGCTCGGGTCGGTACCCGGTCCGATCCCCCACACCCGGCCCGTGCACCTGATCGCCACCTCGTCCGACACCGAGCTGCTCGAGCGCATCGGGCGGCCGCACGAGCAGGTCGTGGTCCCCGCGTCCTGCCAGGTCGCGCTGGAGGCGGAGCTGGCTGAGGCCGGGCTGCAGACGCTCGGGCTATGGGTCCGCATCCCCCACTACGTCGCGGGCGAGTACCCCGAGGCCGCCCGGGCCCTGCTCGAGCAACTCACGATCCACCTCGGTACCCCCATCGATCTGACCGAGCTGGACGAGGACATCGCCACCAACCGTGCCCGCCTGGACGTCGCCGCGCAGGGATCCGACGAGGTCCGGGAGCACGTCGGGCAGCTCGAGCGGCTCTACGACGCCGAGATGGAGGCAGACCGGCTGTCGATGCGGCCGGAGCGCGCCCCCGACGGGCTGGGTGCGCTGTCGGAGGAGCAGGTCCCCTCCGCGGATGCCCTGGCCGCGGAGATCGAGCGCTTCCTGCAGGGCCGCAAGGACTGACCCAGCCGCCACCGGGCCTGGTGCCGCACGGGCCCGGCCGTGGGAGGTTGGGGACGTTTGCCTGCGTCGTACGCGGGTCGATGTCCCCAACCCGGCGCGCGACCGGGGTGCCGACCGCACCGCGCGCGGCGGCTACAGGTGGAAGTCGGGGTCGACCTCGGGCTCCTCGATGTCCATCTGGGCCTTCTGGAGCTTGCCGGAGAAGTCCCAGTTCATCGACTGCCAGGTGGTGACCTGGTCCAGCACCCACACCCCCGACTGGCGCGCGCCGGTGCCGGAGCGACCGTTGCCACCGAACGGCAGGTGCGCCTCGGCACCGGAGGTCGAGTTGTTCACGCTGACCATCCCGGCGGTCACGCCCTCGCGGAAGCGGAAGGCGTGCTCCGGGCGGGTGGTGTAGATCGACGAGGACAGCCCGTAGCCGTGGTCGTTCGCGAGCGACAGGGCCTCCTCGAAGGTCTCGAAGGTCGCCACCGGCGCGATCGGCCCGAACGTCTCCTCCTTGTAGAGCATGTCTTCTCGTGTCACGCCATCCACGATGACGGGGTGTTGGAACAGGCCCGCGTCCGGATCCCCGACGAAGCCCTCCCGGGGCGAGGACGAGGAGATGCGCCCGACGGCGGACGAGCCGGAGACGCGGTGGTGCGCCTCGATGTGCTCGAGCCAGCGGGTGAACGTGTCGTCGAAGCGGCGGGAGATCATCGGGCCGTACAGCACGTCGGCGAACGGGTCGCCGATCCGGGCGGCCTCGACCGCCGCGGTGAAGCGCGTCAGGAAGTCCTCGTGGACCGAGGCGTGGACCGCGGTGATCCCGAGCGAGGTGCAGCGCTGCCCGGCGGTCCCGAACCCCGAGAACAACGCGCCCTCCACGGCCAGGTCCAGGTCCGCGTCCGGCATGACCACCAGCGGGTTCTTGCCCCCGAGCTCCAGCGTCGGGGCGACGAGGTGCTCGCCGCACAGCGCCGCGATCGACCGGCCGACCCTGGAGGAGCCGGTGAACCCGACCTTGTGCACGACCCCCTCCCCCAGCGCGGCCGCCAGCCCCTCGGCGGTGGTCGGCCCGTCGGTCAGCACGAGCTGGACCACGCCCGCGGGGATCCCCGCCGCCTGGATGCAGCGGGTGAACGCGGTGGCAGCGTGCGGTGCGTACTCCGCCGGCTTCCACACCACCGCGTTGCCGGCCACCAGCGCCGGGACGAGGTACCACGACGGCACGGCCACGGGGAAGTTGCCGGCGGTGATGACCGCCATCGTGCCGACCGGCTTGCGGAAGGTGAACAGCTGCTTGTCCCGCATCTCCGACGGCACCGTCATCCCGTACAGCCGCCGGCCCTCGGAGGCGAAGAAGATGCAGGTGTCGATCGCCTCCTGGACCTCCCCGAGCGCCTCCGGGTAGGGCTTGCCGATCTCGCGGGTGATGATCCGCGCCAGCGCCTCCTTGTTGGCCTCCAGCACCTTGGCGAGCCCGTGGATCGCCACCCCCCGGATCGGGGCGGGGGTGGCCGCCCAGGCCGCCTGGGCCGCGTCCGCACGCCGGGCGGCGTCCACGAACGTCTGCGCCGAGCCGAGGTGGACCCGTGCCACCTCGGTGTCGAGGTGGGCGGGGTCGACGAGGCTGACCGGCTCACTGGAGGTGCCGGCCGGCTCGCCGTCGATGAGGGAGGTCAGGGTGGGGACGTCGGTGGCCATGGTGGCTCCGTTCGGGTGCAGCGGTCGGATCACGCGGGTACCGAGGTGGTACCCGGCCGGGCGGTGGACGGGGGGCAGGCGGCCGGGCGGTGGACGGGGGGCAGGCGGCCGGGCGGTGGACGGGGGTCAGGCGGGCAGCGCCGACAGCGCGGTCAGGACCCGCTCGAGCCGGGCGATGCCGTCGTGGAGCTCCTCGGCGGTGATGGTCAGCGGTGGCCGGAACCGGATCGAGCGCTCCCCGCAGCCGAGCACGAAGGCGTGCTCGTCGCGGAACAGGTGTGCGACCGCCTCGTTGCGCAGCGCCGCGTCGGGCAGGTCGATGGCGCAGAACAGCCCGCGACCGCGGGCGTTGGTCACCGCGGGCACGCGCGCCTCGAGGGCCTCGAGCTCCTCGACGAGCAGCTCGCCGAGGGCGGCGGCACGGGCGATGAGGTGCTCCTCCTCCATCACCTCGAGCATGATCGTCGCCCGCACCATGTCCACGAGCCCGCCGCCGAAGGTCGAGTTGATCCGCGACGAGGTGGCGAAGACGTGGCCCTCGACCTCGTCGAGGCGACCACCGGCCATGATCCCGCACACGTGGGTCTTCTTGCCGAAGGCGACCACGTCCGGGTCGAGCCCGAGCTGCTGGTACGCCCACGGGGTCCCGGTCATGCCGACACCGGTCTGCACCTCGTCGAGCACGAACAGCGCGTCGTTGGCGTGGGTCAGCGCCTGCAGCTCCTGTAGGAACCGCGGGGAGAGGTGACGGTCGCCGCCCTCGCCCTGGATCGGCTCGAGGATCGTGCAGGCGATGTCGTGCGGGTTGGCGGCGAAGGCGGCCGCGGCCTGCTCGAGCGCCCGGTCCTCGGCGGCCCGGTTGGCGGCCTCGTTGGCTGCCAGCGGGAAGGCCAGCGCCGGCGTGTCGATGCGCGGCCAGTGGAACCTCGGGTAGCGCGCCGTCTTGTTCGGGTCGGTGTTGGTCAGGCTCATCGTGTAGCCGGTGCGGCCGTGGAACGCACCGGTGAGGTGCAGCGCCTGCATGCCGAGCTCGGGGCTGCGGCCCTGCGCCTCGTTGCGCCGGCTCTTCCAGTCGAACGCGGTCTTGAGCGCGTTCTCCACCGCCAGCGCCCCGCCCTCGATCAGGAACAGGTACGGCAGGCGTGGGTCGCCGAGCACGCGCTGGAACGCGGTCACGAAGTCGCCGAGCTCCTCGGTGTAGACGTCGGAGTTGGACGGCTTGTGGGTCGCGGCCCTCGCCAGGCGGGCCTGCGCTTCCGGCGTGGTCAGCACCGGGTGGTTCATCCCGAGGGCGTTGGAGGCGTAGAAGGTGAACAGGTCGAGGTAGCCCTCGCCCGTGCGTGCGTCGACCAGCGTGGCACCGCGGCTCGCGTCCAGGTCGAGGATGAAGTCGTAGCCGTCGACCAGGAGGTGGTTGCTGAGCCGCTCCAGCAGGTCCGGTGGCAGGGTGGTGGTCATCGTCGTCCTCTCTCCCGGTCTCGGGTCTCGGCGGCAACGTAGATGCCGAGGCGGCACGTGCACACGTGCCGAAGGACCGCGACCGATAGGCGCACGGACCCGGCGCTAGCCTCACCGCCCCGACGACGTCTGGAGCCCCTCGTGCGCATCGCCGTGACCGGGTCCATCGCCACCGACTACCTCATGACCTTCCCGGGGCGGTTCTCCGAGCAGCTCGTGGCCGACCAGCTCGACCGGGTCAGCCTGTCCTTCCTGGTGGACGAGCTGGAGGTCCGCCGCGGTGGGGTGGCCGCCAACATCTCCTTCGGGCTGGCCCAGCTGGGGCTGGCACCGGTGCTGGTCGGTGCGGTCGGGCAGGACTTCGACGGCGACTACCGCGCCTGGCTGTCGCGCCACGGGGTCGACACCTCCGGCGTGCACGTCTCGGAGCTCAAGCACACCGCCCGGTTCCTGTGCACCACCGACCTCGACCAGAACCAGATGGCGTCGTTCTACACCGGGGCGATGGAGGAGGCGCGTTTCATCGAGCTGGCACCCCTGGCCGAGCGCCACGGCGCGCTGGACATGGTCGTGATCTCCCCCAACGACCCCGAGGCCATGGTCCGCCACACGATCGAGTGCCGCCAGCTCGGCATGCCCTTCATGGCCGATCCCGGCCAGCAGCTGGCCCGCATGGACGGCCCG
>JBLRWQ010000080.1:0-12659 GCA_047921175.1 Nitriliruptoraceae bacterium
TGCTGGTCGACGCCCTGGGGCGGGCGCTCACCCGCTGACCTCCCCGGCCGCGACCCAGGCGGACAGCTCGCTCCACCGCAAGGACACGAAGGCCTCCGCCTGGCCGGTCCCGGCCGTGGTCGCCAGCGATCGGTAGCGCGCGAGCCCGCGGACCGCGGTCAGGTCGAAGGCCGCGGCGGCGGTCACGTGCGCGGCGAGCGCCGCCGTCACCGCGGCGCTGACCTCGGTCACGTCGATGACCCGGTCCGGACGCGCGATGGGGGTGTGCACCTCGTAGCCCCACAGATCGCAGCCCGGCTGCGCCGGCACCTTCGACAGCGCCGCCGCGACGGCGCGGTGGTCGCGGTGGGCGTCGAGCGGCCACGGCAGCAGGACCAGGTCGGGGCCGATGACCTGGAGCATCCCGGCGAGCGCCTCGCTGAGCTCCTCGAGGTGCTCGTCCACCGCGCTGTCGGGGAACCCGAGCGGTGTGACGACGCTCGCACCGAGGTGGTGGCAGGCGCGCGCTGCCTCGGCGCGCCGACGCTGCCCGGTCGCCACCCGGGTCCCCGACGCACCGACCGTGGCGGCCCCGTCGGTGACCAGCGCGACGGTCACCTGGGTCCCGGCGGTGGCCAGGCGTGCGATCGTCCCGCCGCACCCGAGGGTCTCGTCGTCGGGGTGGGGCGCGATGACGACGGCGCGGCGGACGCGCGGCAGCACGGTGCACGGGTGCCCGGTGGGGAGCAGCGATGCCACCTCGATCACGGTCCGGAGCAGGTCGGGGCTCACCCGCTGGCGCTGTCGGGCCGCCAGCTGGAGCAGGCCCCGGGGCAGCTTCACACCGCGGTCGCGTACGACGTGGCGCGGACGTGGTGCGCGAGCATCGCCTCGGTCGCGGCGGGCCATCCGCGTGCCTCGGCCGCCGCGCGGGCTGCCCGTCGCCGCTCCTGCTCGGGGATCCGGAGCAGGCGCAGGACCGCGAAGGCGAGCGCCTGCGGGGTCGGGCTCGCGGTCGCGCCCGCCGGGGTGACCGCGGAGCGACCGGCGGGCAGGCCGAGCAGTTCCGGGAGCCCGCCGGTGCGTGCCGCGGCGATCGGGGTGCCGCAGGCCAGCGCCTCCAGCGCCGCCAGGCCGAAGGCCTCGCCCGGGCAGGGGGCGAGGCAGACATCCGCGTCGGCGAGTTCGGTCGCGACCTCCAGCGTCGGACGGTGTCCGAGGAACCGCACGGGGAGACCGGCCGCCCGGCGCTGCAGGGCGGCGCGCAACGGTCCGTCGCCGACCACGGTCAGCTCGGCGGGCAGCCCCTGGTGGCGCAGCGAGCGCAGGGCCTCGACGGCCAGCTCGGGGCGCTTCTCCTTCGACAGCCGGCCCACCAGCGCCAGGCGGATCGGGCCGCCCACGGCGCGCTGCCGTCTGGCGGGGTGGAAGGCGGTCAGGTCGACGCCCCACGGGACGACGCTGGCGCGGTCGTCGGGGAACGCGGCGGCAGCGAACCGACTCGGGGCCACGAGCGAGGCCGGTCGTGCGGCGAGCCAGCGGTCGGCGCGCGCTGCGAGCGGCTCCGCGCCGAGACCGACGGGCAGCCAGGTCCGCAGGGCGTGCTCGAGGCGCTCGTGGACCACGATCGTGACCGGGATGCGCCGTGGCCGCGCCCAGCGCGCGACCCAGGTCAGGGTCATGCGGTCCGAGACCTCGATGGCATCCGGGCGCGCCATCTCGAGCAGCTGCACCAGCCGAGCCCGGTCCACGACCAGCCGGTAGCCACCGCTCGCGGGCAACGGCGGTCCGGAGAGGCTGGCCCGTCGGGTGCCGTCATCCCCGGTCCACAAGCGGGTGGCCGCACCGGCGGTGATCACGGTGCGCTCGTGCCCGGCATCGAGGTACCCCGCGCCGAGCCGGTCGATGACCCGAGCGATCCCTCCCGACGTGGGATGGACCAGGTTCGCGAGCTGCAGGATGTGCACGGCTTCCTCCTCAGGCGGCGGTTCGGGTCGACCTCGGTGCGGCCGGCAGGACGGCGCGGTAGTGGGCCACGAGGTCGTCGGTGCGCGCGGACCAGGTGCGGTCCCGCACGTCGTGGCGGGCCGCGCGGCCTTGGCGGTCACGCAGCCCCGGGTCGGCGATCAGCCGCGCGACCTCGTCGCGCAGCGACTCCGGGTGCAACGGATCCCACAGGAACCCGGTCCGTCCGTGCCGGACGAGGTCGAGCGGTCCGCCGCTGGCCGGGGCGACGACGGGCACGCCCGACGCCAGGGCCTCCTGCGCCGCCTGGCAGAAGGTCTCGTGCAGGCCGGTGTGGACGAACACGTCCAGATCGGCGTAGGCCCGTGACAGCGCCGTGCCATGCAACTCCCCCAGGAAGCGGGCGGTGGGGAGCAGCCGTTCGAGGCGCGCGCGCTCGTCGCCGTCCCCCACGACCACCAGGTCGATACCCGGCAGGTCCGTGAGCAGGTGCAGCCGGTCTACGCGCTTCTCGCGGGACAGGCGACCGACGTAGCCGACGCGCACACGGTCGACCTGCTCGGTCGCGACGCGGCAGCGGTGTGTCGGCGAGAACACCTCGATGTCGACACCGCGGCCCCAGCGCTCGATGCGCTCGATCCCGTGGATCCTGAGGGCGGCGACGGCCGCTCGCGAGGGTGCCAGGGTGCGGTCGCACGCGTTGTGGACCCGCTCGATCCAGCGCCACAGGGATCGCTGCGTCGCGGGGAGGCCGTGGTCGGCCGCGAAACCGGCGAGGTCCGTCTGGTAGACGGCCACCGTCGGGATGCCGAGCGCACGGCAGACCGCCCCGGCGCGAGCCCCGAGGACCACCGGTGAGGCGAGGTGGACGACGTCGGGCCGGAGCCGTTCGAGCGCGCTGGCGATCGCGCGCGTGGGCAGCCCGAGCGGGAACCCGGACGCCCACGGCAACGGGACCGATGGCAGCCGCACCACCTCGGTGGCGCCCCAGCGGGACGGGCCGGGGGCCGGCGCGATGACGGTGACGGTGTGGCCACGTCGCTCGAGCTCCGGGACCACGCTGGCGACGGACCGGGCCACCCCGTTCATGGTCGGGAGGAAGGACTCAGCGACGATGGTCACCCGCAGTGGGCCGTCGGGGTCCGGTGCCGACCGACCACCGGGTCCGGCGAGCGGGCTCATCTCGTCCCCTCCGCGCGCGGCACCCCGACCGTCCGTAGCAGGACGACGTGGTCGATGGGCTCGCCAGCGAGCCAGGAGAAGGTCGCGCTCCGGTACCGGTGGACCACCGGGGCCCCCGCTCGCTCGAGCCTGGCGAGCCGACGGTTCGCCGGCAGGTTCAGCTCGCCGTACCACGCGTCCAACCCGGCAGCCCGGACCAGCGCGTCCATCGTCGTGGCGAGCTGTGGGCCGATCCGGCCGGCCCGGAGCGACGGGTCGAGGTTGACGTGCGCGTGGGCCGACGCCGGCGGCCGCGAGGCGTGCCGCCATGCTGTCCAGCCGTCGCGGAGCCGGAGCGTGACGAAGCGGCGGGCGTCGCCTCGACGCCGACCGGTGAGGACCTCCACCAGCATGCGGGTCGTCCAGCGCGCGGCCTGGCGGCGTTGCCACGCGCGGAGCCGCGGCTCATCGAGGCAGGCCAGCAGGTAGCCACCGACCCGACCGTCGTCGACGACCACCTCGACACGGCCGTGGTGGAGATACCAGTCGAGGCTCAGCCGCTCATAGGGGGCGAGGTCGCCGATGTCCCTCGGTGCGGCGCGGCCCCGGCAGAGCGTCGCACGGAAGATCCGGCGGATGTCGTCCTCGTCCTCTGGCCGCATGGGTCGCAGCAGTGGGGTCGTGGTGCTTCGGCGGCGGGCGCTGGCGAGCGGCAACGTCTCCATGCGCACATCGGAGACCACGGAGATGACGGGGCGCCGACCACGAGTTGATGGTGGGGCGGCCGTCAGCTGACGATCGCCGCGTGCACCCGTCGGTGCGGTCTACGCTGCTGACGCACCGTGGTGGGCGCCCGGTGCGGCGTCGAAGGAGGCCGAGGTGGACCGACACGAGCTGGCCGCGATGATCGACCACACGCTGCTGCGGCCGGAGGCCACGGCCGCCCAGGTGGAGCGGCTCTGCCACGAAGCGATCGAGCACGGTTTCGCGTCCGTGTGCGTCAGCCCGACCCGCGTCGGGCTGGTCGCCCGCCTCCTGGACGGCCACCCGTCGCTGGCTTGCGCCGTGGTCGGGTTCCCCAGTGGTGCGCACCTCGGGCCGGTCAAGGCCGCCGAGGCCGCCCGTGCCGTGGAGGACGGTGCCGACGAGTTGGACATGGTCATCGATCTGGGGGCGTTGGGCGACGAGGGCGCCGAAGCGGTGGTCCGCGATGTGCACGCCGTGCGGTCCGCGATCGACGACGCCGTGGTGCTGAAGGTCATCCTGGAGGCGGCGGCGCTGAGCGACGAGCAGCTCGTCGCCGCCTGCGAGGCCTCGGTCGGCGCCGGCGCGGACTTCGTGAAGACCAGCACCGGGTTCCACCCGGCGGGCGGCGCGTCGACGCATGCGGTCGCGCTGATGCGCGCCACCGTCGGCGACGAGGTCGGGGTCAAGGCGTCCGGGGGGATCCGGACCCTGGAGGACGCGCTCGCGATGGTCGGGGCGGGCGCGAACCGGCTCGGGATGAGCGCCGGCGTGGCGGTCGTCACCGGCGCCTGACCCCCGCCGAGGCGGGCATCGGTGCCCGGAACCGCGCTAGAGCGCTGTTTCGTGCACTGGCGGCGGCCGGTTCGTGGACAGGGGTGCACGGAACCGCGCTAGAGCGCTGTTTCGTGCACTGGCGGCGGCCGGTCCGTGCACACCGAGGTCGATCCGCGCACCCCGTCGAAGCGGCCAGACCCGCTCAGCCCGCCGGGGTGACCTCGCAGACCAGGTCGCCCGGCTCCACCTTGGTGCCCGCCCCGGTCACGACCCGGGCGACCTTGCCGGCGTGCGGCGCGGAGATGGTCGACTCCATCTTCATGGCCTCGATCGTGGCCACCGGGTCCCCGGCGGCCACCTCGGCACCCGCCTCGACCGCCCAGGTGATGACCCCGGTCAGCGGTGCGGCGACGTGCTCGACGCGCGAGCTGTCGGCCTTCTCGACGTTGGCGACCTCGCTGTGGATCGCGTGGTCGCGGACCTCGATCGGCCGGGACTGCCCGTTGACGTGGAGCAGCACGGTCCGGAAGCCCCCGTCGTCGGGCTCGCCGACCGCCTGGAGGCTGAAGTAGACCTTCGTGCCGCGGCGCAGCTCCACCTCGACCTCGTGGTCCTGGCCCAGCCCGTGCCAGAAGGCGTCGGTGGGCAGCAGGGAGACGTCCCAGTAGAGGTCGTGGGCGTGCTCGAAGTCCTTCGTCGGCCCCGGGAACTGCAGCCGGTCCAGCGCGCGGCGCCTTGCCGGTCCCGGCTCGTCGGGGAGGTCCTCCACGGGCGGTGCGGCGACCGGCCGGGACGACGCCTTGGCCTCGAGCACCTTGGTCCGGAACGGCTCCGGCCAGCCGCCGTGGGGGGTGCCGAGCTCGCCGCGCAGGAACCCGATCACGCTGTCGGGCAGGTCGAAGCGGGACGGGTCGCGCTCCAGCTCGTCGATGTCGACGCCGGCGGACACCAGGTACAGGGCCAGGTCGCCGACGACCTTGGAGGTCGGGGTGACCTTGATGATGCGCCCGAGCAGCTCGTCCACCCGGGCGTAGGCCTCCTCGATCTCCTCGACCCGGTCGCCGAGCCCGAGCGCCCCCGCCTGCGAGCGCAGGTTCGACAGCTGGCCGCCCGGGATCCCGTGGCGGTACACCGTGCCGGTCGGGCTCTTCATCCCGGACTCGAAGGGGGCGTAGAGCTTGCGCACCGCCTCCCAGTAGGGCTCCATCGCCCACAGGTTCTCGAGCTGCAGGCCCGTGCGACGCGGTCCGCCGTCGGTCGCGGCGACGATCGCCGCGAGGCTCGGCTGCGAGGTCATGCCGGACAGGGGTGCGGCGGCGCCGTCGATCGCGTCCACGCCGGCCTCGATGGCGGCGAGGTAGGTGGCCAGCTGTCCGCCGGCGGTGTCGTGGGTGTGCAGGTGGACGGGTGCGTCGAAGCGCTCGCGCAGTGCGGTCACCAGGATCCGGGCGGCGGGTGCGCGCAGCAGGCCGGCCATGTCCTTGATGCACAGGATGTGTGCGCCGGCGTCCAGCACGCCTTCGGCGACACCGAGGTAGTGGTCCAGGGTGTAGAGGTGCTCGTCGGGGTCGGACAGGTCCCCGGAGTAGCACAGGGTCCCCTCCGCCAGCGCCCCGGCGTCGCGGGCGGCGCCGATCGCGGCCCGCATCTGCTCGACGTCGTTGAGGGCGTCGAAGACCCGGAAGAGGTCGAGCCCGGCGGTGGCCGCCTCCTCGACGAAGGCCCGCACGGCCCGCTCCGAGTAGGCGGTGTAGCCGAGCAGGTTCCGGCCCCGCAGCAGCATCTGCAGGGGGATGTTGGGGATGGCCTCCCGGAGCTGCTCCAGCCGCGCCCACGGGTCCTCGTGCAGGAACCGGAGCGCCACGTCGTAGGTCGCCCCGCCCCAGGCCTCGAGCGACAGCAGCTGGGGCAGCCCGTGGGCGAGGTGCGGGGCGGCGGCGAGCATGTCGAAGGTGCGCATGCGGGTGGCGAACAGCGACTGGTGCGCGTCCCGCAGCGAGGTGTCGGTCACGAGCACGTCGTCGCTGTCGCGCAGCCACCGGGCGAACCCGTCGGGGCCGAGCTCCCGGAGCCGGTCGCGGTTGCCCGGCGGTGGGGTCGCGGCCTCATCGATCGCGGGGAGCTTGGTGGCCGGTGCCGGGCTTCCCGGCGGCGGGCCGTACTCGCGGTTGACGGTGCGCTCGGCGAGGAACGTCGCGAGCCGCTGGGTCCGGTTGGTGCCCGCGGCGGCGTGCAGCAGATGCGGGTGCTCGTCGATGAACGCCGTCGACAGGTCCCCGGCGCGCAGGGCCGGCTCGGCCAGCATGGCCTGCAGGAAGCGCATGTTGGTGCGCACGCCGCGGACCCGGAACTCGGCCAGCGCGCGGCGCGCCCGCCGGATCGCGGTGTCGAGGTCGGCGCCGCGGGCGGTCAGCTTGACCAGCATCGAGTCGAAGAACGGGCTGATCTCCCCGCCCACGTAGGCGCTGCCGGCGTCCAGCCGGATCCCGGCCCCGCCGGGGGAGCGGTAGGCGGAGATCCGGCCCGTGTCCGGCCGGAAGCCCTGCTCGGGGTCCTCGGTGGTGATCCGGGCCTGGAGCGCGAAGCCGCGGGTGGCGATGGTGTCCTGGCTGAGCCCGAGGTCGGCGAGCGTGGCCCCACCGGCGATCCTGAGCTGCGAGCCGACGAGGTCGACGGCGGTGACCTCCTCGGTGACGGTGTGTTCCACCTGGATGCGGGGGTTCATCTCGATGAACACCGCACGGGCGTCCGGCTCGGTGGCGCGCTCGACCAGGAACTCCACCGTCCCGACGTTCCGGTAGTCGACCGCCCGGGCGAACTCGACCGCGTAGGCGCACAGTCGGTCACGCAGCTCGCTCGGCAGGTTCGGGGCGGGTGCGAGCTCGAGCACCTTCTGGTGGCGGCGCTGCAGGGAGCAGTCCCGCTCGTAGAGGTGCACCACCTCGCCGTTCGCGTCGGCGAGGACCTGCACCTCGATGTGGCGGGGGCGGGTCATGGCCTGCTCGAGGAAGACGCTCGGGTCACCGAAGGCGCCCTCCGCCTCGCGCATGGCCGTCTCGACCGCGGCCACGAGGTCCTCGCGGCGCTCGACCCGGCGCATGCCGCGTCCCCCACCGCCCGCCGCGGCCTTGACGAAGACGGGGAAGCCGATGCGTTCCGCGTGGTCGACCGCCTCCGTGGGTGAGCCCAGCAGCGGGGACGCGGCCAGCACCGGGATACCGGCCTGCTCCGCGACGTCGCGGGCGTGGGTCTTCGATCCGGTGAGCTCGAGCACCGGTGCCGGCGGGCCGACGAAGGTCAGCCCGGCGTCGGCGACGGCGCGGGCGAAGACCGCGGACTCGGACAGGAAGCCGTAGCCGGGGTAGATCGCGTCGGCCCCGACCTCCAGCGCGGTCGCCACGATCGCGTCGCCGTCGAGGTAGGCGCGGACCGGGTGGCCGGGCTCGCCGATCTCGTAGGCCTCGTCGGCCTTGATCCGGTGCAGCGAGTCGCGGTCCTCGCGGGCGTGGATCGCGATCGTCTTGAGCCCGAGCTCGGTCGCGGCCCGGAAGGCCCGGATCGCGATCTCACCCCGGTTGGCGACCAGTACCGAACGCACGTCGACTCCTCGTCCTCGCGCCCCGGCGTGGTCCGCAGGGCACCGCGCCGGGATGCTAGGCGGCGGCCAGCGGCTGCGAGCGGGACCTGTGGCGGGTGCCCGAGGGTCCTTCGGCTGCGCGAGGGGCCGCCGGAGCGGCCTGGGTACGCTGCCGGCCGCCACCGACCGGAGCCCGCCAGATGCCCCGCATCGCCGTCGACGTCCTGCTCAAGCGCGAGATCCTCGACCCGCAGGGTCGGGCCGTCGAGGAGGCGCTGCCGGGGCTCGGCTACGCGGGTGTCAGCGAGGTCCGGGTCGGCAAGCACCTCGAGCTGGTGGTCGACGCCGACGGGGAGGACCTCTCCGAGCGGGTCGAGGCGATGTGCGCCGGCTTCCTGACCAACCCCGTGATCGAGTCGTACCGCTGGCGTGTGATCGACGACGCCGAGCGCGCCGACGCCTGAGCCGGACGTGCCGACCGACGACCGCGGCCGAGGCCGCCCGGGTGCCGGCGCCGGGTCATCGAGCGCCGAGCCCGATGGCGTCGCCGGTGGCCCGGGGGCAGGCCATGGTCCGCTGCGCACCGACGGGCTGCCGACCCTGCCCACCGGTGAGCCGGTGCTGCAGCGCTGGTTCGTGCTGTTCGCGCTGACGATGGTGCCGGTGGCGATCGCGGTGGCGGTCTGGGCCTTCCTGTCGATCGACCGGGACGAGCTGACGGCCGCGGAGCGTCGCCCCGCCGGCGGTCCGACCGTCACGATCGCCCGCGGTGACGCGATGCTGGCCGAGACCCGCGACGCCGAGCCCGGTCCCGGTTGCGCCCAGGCGATCCGCGTCATCGGCGACGCGGGCTCGCGCACCGCCGCTGTCGCCGCGCTCGAGGGGGTCTGCGAGCTCGTCGATAGCGGTGGGTTCCCCGAGGTGCGCGACGGGCTCGTCACCTGGATCGCCGGCGGTGGGCAGCTCCGGGTCGCGACCTTCGAGCTGGCTGGGGTCGAGTCCTCCGCGCGCCTGGAGGACGACCGGCTCATCGTCGAGCTCAACGCCCGGTTCCAGTTCGAGGACCCGGTCCGTGGTGCCCCGGCGATCGCCCACCAGCTGGTGCTGCTGACCGACCCCGCCTGGCCCGGCGCCCCGGTCGGGGTGACCACGGAGCTCGCGGGTGCCGAGGTGCAGCGTCGCGCGTGTGGCGTGCTCGACCTGGGTGACCCCGCCCCGCGCGGCTGCCGGGACGCGACCGAGCTGCTCGATGCGGCCGACCCCGTCGGCGACCTGCTGGAGGTCGGGTTCCGCGATGACCGCTGACGGGTCGCTCGGGGCCGCCGACGAACCCGCCCACGGCGACGGCTCCGACGCCGAGGTGGGGCACGCGGCGCTGCAGCGCCGCACCATGCGTGTGCTGGTCGCCAGCCAGGTGCTCGGTGGGGTCGGCGTCGGGTCCGGCGTGGCGGTGGTCGGGCTGCTGGCCTACGAGCTGTCGGGGACCGCCTCGCTGTCCGGGGTGTCCGCCACCGCGTCGACGCTCGGCGCGGCCGCCGCCGCGATCGTGATCGCCCGGCTGTCGGTGGCCCGGGGTCGCCGGCCGGGGCTCGTCACCGGCTACCTCGTCGGCGCGGCCGGTGCCGCGCTCGCGGTGGTCGCGGCGGTGCTCGGGGTGTTCTGGCTCCACGTCGTCGCCTCGCTCGCCTTCGGCTGGTCCAGCGCGTCCAACCTGCAGGCCCGCTACGCCGCGACGGACCTGGCCGGTCCGTCGACGCGTGCCCGGTCGCTGTCGACCATCGTCTGGGCCACGACCATCGGTGCGGTGCTCGGCCCCAACCTGACCGGGCCCGGCGAAGCCGTCGCCACGACGCTCGCCCTGCCGCCGCTCGCCGGGGCGTACCTGTTCTCGCTGGTCTCCTTCCTCGGCGCCGGTCTCGTCCAGGCGATCTGGCTCCGGCCCGACCCGCTGCACGTGGTGCGGGCCACGGCAGCCGTGCCGGCGGTGGCCGACACCGGCTGGGCCACGATCCGCCGGGCCCTGGCGACCATCAGCGGCATCCCGGAGGCGCGGGTCGCGGTGCTGGCGATCACCGCGGCCCACGCGGTGATGGTCGGGGTGATGGTGATGACCCCGGTCCACATGGAGGGCCACGGTGCGGCGCTCAACCTCGTCGGCCTGACCATCAGCCTCCACATCGCGGGCATGTACGCGCTGAGCCCGGTGATGGGGGCGCTGGCCGACCGCATCGGTCGGCGGGCCGTGGTCCTGCTGGGGCTGGCGCAGCTGGCGGTCGCGGCCCTGCTGGCGGCGGTGAGCGACCCCATGGGCTCGCTCGGGTTCCAGGGCGGACTGATCCTGCTCGGCACCGGCTGGTCCGCCTGCCTGATCGCCGGCTCCGCCTGGCTGACCGACGCCGTGCCCGTGGCCGAGCGCCCCGGCGTCCAGGGCACCAGCGACCTGGCCATGAACCTGGCCGGTGGCGTCGGCGGCACGTTGGCCGGCATCGTGCTCGCCCTGGCCGGCTACCCGGCGCTGGCGTTCGGCTCGCTCGTGCTCCTGGTGCCAGCGGCGCTCGGTGCGCTGCGGCTGACGGACCGGCCCCGGCAGGGGGTCGGGACCGGCTGAATGGGAGTGCCGTCGCCGGTCGTGTGTCGCACCCGGCTCACGCGGCGCACCCGTCGCACGGCGCGCGCCGATCGACATCGCGCGCACCGGTCGGTGCGTCGCGGTCGGTCGCTACGATCCGGGCCCGTCCCGCCGCCACCTCGATGCCAGCACCGAGGTGGCCGCGGGCCGGTGCGATGGACGGTCACGACGCGAGGACGCACGGTGCGCATCGGTGTGGTCACCTTCCCGGGGTCGCTCGACGACCACGACGCCCGACTGGCCGTCGAGGTCTGCGGTGGGGACACGGTCGCGCTGTGGCACGCGGACGCGACGGTCCACGACGTCGACGCGGTCCTGCTCCCGGGGGGGTTCTCCCACGGTGACTACCTGCGCTGCGGTGCCATCGCCCACCGCGCGCCGGTGATGGGCGCCGTCGCCGCCTTCGCTCGCGACGGCGGACCGGTGCTCGGGATCTGCAACGGCTTCCAGGTGCTGTGCGAGGCGGGCCTGCTGCCCGGCGCGCTGACCCGCAACGCGGGGCTGAGGTTCGTGTGCCGCGACGTGCCGTTGACCGTCGAGGCGGCCGACACCCCCTGGACCCGCGCGTACGCACCGGGGCAGACGATCGTGATCCCCGCCAAGCACGGCGAGGGCCGCTACGTCGCCGACGACGCCACCCTGGACCGGCTCGAGGCCGAGGGGCGTGTCGTCGTCCGGTACGCCGCCGGGTCGAACCCCAACGGCTCCGCCCGGGACATCGCCGGGGTCACCAACGCCGGCCGCAACATCGTCGGGCTCATGCCCCACCCGGAGCATGCCGTCGATCCGTCGCTGATCGGCGGCACGGACGGCCGCGGCTTCTTCGAGAGCGTGCTCAGCCAGGTCGCCGTATGAGACCGCCGGCCCCCGTGGTGCGGCACGGGGACCGGCGGAGCGGGGAGCCGGAGCGCGAGCGGCGTCGGTGCGCAGGCGTGGGTCCGCGGCCGGCTCAGCTGCCCTGGAGCAGCCGCTCGAAGGGGTCGTCCGCGGCGGTGCGCCGGCGGTCGATGCGCAGGTAGGCGAACAGGGCCAGGTGCGCGAGGATCCCGAAGAACAGGATGCCGGCCGGGAAGAACTGCCCCTGGAACGCCAGCATGATCGCGGCCACGGCCGAGAAGGCGACGAGCACGGCACGCAGGGTGTTCAGGGCATCCACGGCAGACCTCGGTGGCGGGGAGGTGCGGGGGCACGAGCGTACCCCCTCATGGGTAGTTCGGCCCTATCCGACGACGGGGATCTCCCGGGTCGGGCCAGAGGTCCTGACGTGCGCTCACGGGCTGTTGGTGCCCGCCGGCCCGCGATGGCCGAACAGGTCGCCCGGTTGGCACTCGAGGGCCGCGCACAGGGCCGACAGGGTCGAGAACCGCACCGCCTTGGCCCGGTCGTTCTTGAGCACCGAGAGGTTGACGACCGTCACCCCGACCCGCTCCGACAGCTCCTTGAGCGTCATCCCACGGGCAGCCAGCAGCTCGTCGAGGTGGCAGGTGATGCCGTGGTCGGGTCCGTCCGGTCCTGTGCCGGCCGGCGCCATCAGACCAGCCCCTCCAGTTCCTCGGTCAGCTGGCGGCCCGCCTCGAACACCTGGGCCGCGATCCCGAGCAGCGCCACCACGAGCAGGGGCAGCAGCTGCACCTCGAACAGCTGGATGCCGAGCGGGCCGCCGTCGGGGAGCCCGCCGAGGAAGTTGGTCACGAAGGTCGCGGCCAGCCCGTCGAAGGCGGTCGGGAACAGGCTCCCGGCCAGCACCACCAGCGCCAGCGCGCGCAACCGCCCGGGCATGCGCCGGTCGAACGCCCTCCCTGCGGCCACCAGCAGCAGCATCGAGCG